>SVME01000109.1 GCA_015067605.1 Oscillospiraceae bacterium | reverse complement strand
AAGGGGAATGGCGATACCTGAAATGCAGTAGCAAGTCTAAAAAGACGCAAAAATCAATAGGTTTCTGCCCGTATTCCCCTTCAGACACCGCCTTCGGCGATGCCAGCTTCCCCTCGGGGGAAGCGATGCGGTTGCGCCGCTGGTGCGCCAAACGATAATTTATGACCCTATAACATTGACACGAGGAGGAATTCCGATGTTTGTAGATAAAGTGCGAATTACGGTATGTGGTGGACGTGGCGGCGATGGTGCCGTGGCCTTCCATCGGGAAAAATATGTGGCCGCCGGCGGCCCGGACGGCGGCGACGGTGGTCATGGCGGCAATGTCATCCTGCGTGTGAATGACAACCTGTCCACTCTGCTGGACTTCCGTTACAAGCGCAAGTACGCCGCACAGGCCGGCGCTAACGGTCAGGGCCGGAACATGAGCGGCAAGCGGGGCGAGTCGCTGATTATTCAGGTGCCCAGAGGCACCGTGGTCCGTGACGCAGAAACCAACCAGATTATTGTGGATATGTCCACCGGCGAGGATTTTGTGATTGCCAAGGGCGGTCGTGGTGGTTGGGGCAACGGCCATTTTGCCACCCCCACCCGTCAGGTGCCTCGTTTTGCAAAGGCCGGTCTGAAGGGTCAGGAACGAGATGTGATTCTGGAGCTGAAGCTGCTGGCGGACGTGGGTCTGGTGGGCTTTCCCAACGTGGGCAAATCCACACTGCTGTCTGTCACCTCCAACGCCCGTCCCAAAATCGCCAACTACCATTTCACTACCTTGTTCCCCAATCTGGGCGTGATTTTCGTGGACGAGGGCGTGTCCTTCGTCATGGCAGACATCCCCGGCATCATCGAGGGTGCTGCGGAGGGTGCGGGTCTGGGTCATGACTTCCTCCGACATATCGACCGCTGCCGTCTGCTTGTTCATGTGGTGGACGTGTCCGGCAGCGAGGATCGTGATCCTGTGGAGGATTTTGATGCCATCTGCGCCGAGTTGAAAAATTATAGCGTGGATTTGAGCGACCGCCCCATGATTGTGGCGGCCAACAAGACGGATTTGCTGATGCCGGAATCTGACAACCTTGAGCGGCTGCGTGCCCATGTGGAGGCTGCGGGCTGTGAGCTGTATGAAATCAGCGCCGGCACTACGCAGGGAACCAAAAACTTGATGCGTGTGGTGGCGGAGCGGCTGCGTACTTTGCCCCCTGTTACCATCTACGAGCCGGAGTACGTGGCACCTGTGGTGCAGGCCGGCGACCCGAAGGATTTGACCATCGAGCATCTGGGCAGCACTTGGGTCATCACCGGTGCTTGGTTGGAACGACTGATACTTGATATCAATTTCGATGATTACGAATCCAGAAATTATTTTGATTTACAATTGAGAAAGTGCGGATTGTTTGCCCGTTTGGAGGAAATGGGCATCCAAGACGGGGATGTTGTGGATATTTACGATTTTGAGTTCGAATATCAGAGATAAAGTATTTGCATATTTCAACTATTTGTAGTATAATAGCGAAGCTGCATCGCAGCTTCGCTATTATACTTTTATAATTGTGGAGGCCGTAATGATCCAACATTTGAATCCCATGACCTTTCAGGCCTACGGCACTTTGCTGCCGGAGCGGCCGGACAGCACGGAGCCTGTGGGCAAGGGCGACCATGTACGGAAAATCAGCCTGACCCAGAAGGAACTGCCGGTGTACCGCACCCAGTCGGACACTTGGCTGTACAGCCGTAGCGCTATGACGGTGCTGGCGGTGCGGGATGCGGCAGGGGAGTACCATCATTTTTATCTGGACAAGCCGGTGTGCCTACGGCCGGAAGTGATTTTTTGCATCATCCCCATGGGCAATGAAACCACCGCAGAGGTGGCATATATGCGTGCGCCGGAGGTCATTGACCGGATTTCGTGGGACTCCGGATTGGAGATGCCCCGCCATATGAAGGTGGAGAGCCTGTACACCTTCTTTTACCAGGAGAAGGAGCAGGGATTCGTGTTCCCAGGCGAGGCGCACCCCATGGCAGAGCTGACGTATGTGGACAAGGGCTCGCTGCACAGCGTGGTAGACGGTCAGGACCTTCTGTTGGAGCAAGGGGACGTGATGATCTATGCGCCCCATCAGTGGCATATGCAGTATGCGGATATGGGCGTGGCCCCACGGTTTGTTACCATTTCCTTTGGCCTGTCCGGTGGCAATCTGGAAAAAATTCAGAGTCGCAAGTTTAAGGCCCCTCAGCAGGTTGTGACGCTGTTACAGCTGATGCTGCGGGAGCAGGAACAGCCTGACACCCACTCAGCGGATATGATTATCTCCATGCTCAATGCGCTGTTGATTCTGTTGCTGCGGCAGGTGGACGCGCCGGCGGTGAAGGTCAAGACCTCCAATGGTGTTCATTCTGAGAATGAAATCATCCGCCGTGCCCAGCAGTACATTTCGGCCAACCTTCGGGAAAAACTGACGGTGCCCTTGGTGGCGGAGCGTGTGGAGGTCAGCGCCAGCTACCTGACGGCGCTGTTCCATAAGAACCTGCAAATCTCCCCCGGCGAGTATATCCGGCGGGTGAAGCTGCAGGAGAGCAAGCAGATGATTCGTGAAAACTCTATGACCTTCACGGAAATCGCAGCGGCGCTTCAATATTCCACGGTTCACCATTTTTCCCGTCAGTTCAAAGAGAAATTCGGCATCACCCCTACGGAGTACGCAAAATCCGTCCGATGATGCGGGAAAGGATATGGATATGAAAAAGATTGTGGCAATTTTGCTGGCGCTGATGCTCCTGAGCGGCTGTGCAACGAAGGAAAAGCCGGCGCCTACCGCTGCATCCACAACTCAACCTTCGTCTACCACCGAGCCTACCCAGCCTTCGGAGCAGCCTCCAGAGGATACGCCCGCTGCGCCCCAAAAGGCGGCGGTGTCGGAGGTGGTGTCCTGCTGCTTCAAGGAGCAGGTGTTGCCGACGGATTTTGAGGCATATGTAGGTCATTTTCCAGCGGTAGAAGGAAAGGTTTATGTGGATTTGATGCTGCGTGTGCGTAATACCGGTGAGACGGATATCGGCGCTGAGGATATTACCGGCTGGTTTGAATATCTGGATCAGCGGTTGGCAATGCAGTTGGAGCTAGAGAAGAACGTAGGGGATTTTGAAAATGTGGATAAGCAGATTCATCCCGGTCAAACCCGTACAGCGCACCTGTTCTATACGGTGGATGCGGCTGCGGCGGAATCAGAGATGGTCGTGCATTATACGGTTCTGGGCGAGAGCGCGGAGATTACCGTAGATGACTATGTGCCGCCGGTGCTGGAAAATAAGCATCCTCTTTCTGTGGGCGGTACCTATACACAGGAGGGGGAGTATACCCTTGAGGTGCTGAAATGCGTGACCTCGGACTATATTCAGGCCACCGGTGCCGGAGCTGTGAAATACTATGTTCAGGGATATACGGTGCTGGATTTGGTGGTGAAGGTGTATAACGAGGGCGCTGCCGGCATCAATCATCTGGAAGGATATCTGGTTCTGGACGGACAGGTGCAGGGTGCCGCCGAGGAGCTGGAAGTTAACGAGAATACGGAGCTGGAATCGCTGACTTCGGATAGCGTCATTGCAGCCGGTGAGGAAGCCGTCGTGCATTTGTGGGTGGCGGTGCCTGTGGGGACGGATCCGGCGGGACAGGCCATGCGTCTGAATATTATGGACGAATGCTTTTATTGTGTCCCGATTGCGTAATAATAAGGAGCGGATTAACAGTTCCGCTCCTTTGCCATATGCATGGGCACCTGCTGGAAATTTGGTTTAGAGGTGTCTGTACGCAATAAATAGATGTTGTGGTTATCCCTTTAAGTAAGCACAATCACAAAACAACAAAAACGTAGCGAAGAAGCTGTCATTGCGAGGAGTCCTGAAAGGGCGACGTGGCAATCTCCCGGTACAACGTTTATACTTTATCAG
>SVME01000108.1 GCA_015067605.1 Oscillospiraceae bacterium | reverse complement strand
ACTTGCTACTGCATTTCAGGTATCGCCATTCCCCTTCCGGTTCGGGCAAAGCCCGAACCACCTTCCCCTCGGGGGAAGGTATAGCGCCTGCGGCGCTTAGTAAGCTAAACGATAATTTACGTTAGTTGAATCAGGTCTTTGACTACCTCTCCAGCGAGAATCAGTCCTGCTGCACCGGGGACGAAGGCGGTACTACCGGGAATCGTCCGCTTGCCCAGTGCGGCGGCTTCATCCTCCGCCCCTACGGGAGTCAGCGCCTCCTCGGTGGAGTAGACCACCTTTAGATGGTCGATCCCCCGCTTGCGCAGTTCCTTGCGCATGATGCGTGCCAGAGGACAGAAGGTGGTTTTGGTGATGTCTGTCACCTGCAAGGCGGCAGCATCCAGCTTGTTGCCGGTACCCATGGCACTGATTACCGGCACGCCAGCGGCACGGGCATTTTCGATGATGCACAGCTTGCCGGTGACGGTATCGATGGCATCGATAATATAATCGTAAACGGTAAAATCAAACTGATGGGCGGTGTCCGGCAGATAAAAAACCGGATACGCATGAACCACGGTATCGGGACAGATGGCGTGGATTCGTGCCTTGGCGACCTCCACCTTGAGCTGACCGACGGTGTCATGGGTGGCCAGAATCTGCCGGTTAAGATTGGTCAGACTGACGGTATCGTGATCAAAAAGATCTAACGTGCCGATACCGGAACGAGCCAACGCCTCCACAGCGTAACCCCCAACACCGCCGATACCGAAAACCGCCACCCGTGCGTTGCGCAGACGCTCCATCGCTGCCTCGCCAATGAGAAGCTGTGTGCGGGAAAACTGGGACATGATATCACCTCCTGAGTGTCATACCACATCCGGTCGCAAAAGTCAACAACCGGAGAGAAAATTGGGCCGGAGCATTCGCTCCGACCCTTGGAAACTATATGGTTCTGGTCCATTCGGTAGCCAGCAGGCCGGGAATCATCCATACCAGCTCGTAGAGCAGTACGTTGGCGGGGGTCAGGATGCCCACACCGCCGACCCATGCCAGCGCCGCCATAATCAGCAGTCCCAAAATGCCACCGATCATATGAATCGCCACGCCAGCCTTTGCGGCACCGCGCAGCGCCTGAGCGCCGGTGACAGCGAAGGCCTTGGATGCAAGCCCTTCCTTGGTGGTCAGTGCAATCACCGGCTCCTCGCCGGTCAGCTTCTGGGCAGCCAGCTTCTGCCGCACCTCCCGCTGAGGGAAGGCCATGCGACGGGTGCTGACACCAAAACGGTTCTGTATAAACTCCTCCGTCAGCATAAAGTCCTGGCAGACGGCCACGGGGGTCATCCCCTTGGTGCTGCACAGAGTGCGAACGCCGGCGGCGGAGGACTTGGACTTGCCGTAGGTCACGGCGAATACGCCGCAGAGCTCCCCGTCGATGGCGCAGTACACAGCTCGATCGATGCGGGTGCCTTCATCCATGAACACACCCATCTCCTGCATGAACTGGAGGGTGCCCACCAACACTGCCTCTTCCTCAATTTCGCCGCCGATACCGCCGTTGCCGTAGCAGTTCAGGTTCTCCACCGGATAGGCATAGCCGGAGCGGCTCTCCAGCAATTGGGTGAACAGCCCCTCAAGGGTACCGCCATTGGCGCAAATCAGCGCCGTAGCATAGGCCACGATTTCATCCGGCTCACGGTCACCGTAAAACTTGACGCCGTTGAGCTTTGCGGCACCGGCGGGGAACAAATCGCTGTCACTCAAAGGGTACGCGCCCCGCTTGGCCACAGCCTTCACGCCCTGCCAGCCGCACAACACCGTGCCCAGCTTATGCAACCGCTTCTCCAGAATCGCCTTGGGACGGGAGTTGGCCAGCACCGCCGTAGCTGGCATACCCATCAGAAGCGCGCCGGCGCATACCTGCACGCCCACTGCGAAGCCGTGACGAATTCCGCCTACGATGCCAACAATCAGTCCCACAGACAGCACCACCAGCGCATACACATCCAGCACCTTCTCAGGGCCGGTGGGCATATTGAAATGGTTCATATAATGCTCCACTTCGCCACGACCGGTGACGTAGCCGGTGCGTCCCTCGTGCCAATCGGAAACGGCTGCGACGCTGTCCAGCGTAGTGGCACGGCGCAGAGTATCCATTTCGCCAATCAGGGTGCTGCGCCGGTTATACGCAGACCACATGGCCATGGTCATAGCCAGACTAAACGCAGCACTGACGGGAATTCGCACTGCCCGCAGGCACAGCACCGCATCCACACAGCACACCACAAATGTACATACCAGCAACGTGTTGATCGTGAAGCGCAGCCGCAGCAAATCGCCCAGGCCCTCCATCAGCCGGTTGCTGCCCAACAGCGCCGCCAGTAGCATTCCCAAAAACTGCGTGAATATCACCAGTCGTAGCATATTGGTCGGTAGCAGTCCCCATGCGTACAGTGCCGTCAGGCCTGTACAAACCAGAAACACCGCTAGGCACAGGAAAATGGAAATCTGCAACCTGCCCAGGCCCTGCTTCATCAGGCTGTAATAAATTTTCTCAGGCCCCTCCACCAGCTTGGCACGCAGCTCCTTCAGACGGGACTTGGGGCGAAAAATAATCGGCTCGGGGATGGGATAGTCCCCCATGGGCTGGTCGTATTCCGGCTCCCACTCCTCGGAGAAGGGTTCCACAGCAGGTTCTGGCTCCGGTTCAGGCTCCGGCTCGGGCTGCGGTTCCGGCTCCGTCACAGACACCGGCTGGAAGCGGGCAGTGTCCCGCATATCCGGCTGTGCCGCCTTCACCGCCTGTTGAATCTTGTCCAACCGCACCGTATCTCCGGTGACCGGCTCCGGATACTCCTCCGGATGCTCGGTAAACTCCTGCAGGATATCCTCTAAGTTAAATTCTTCGTTGTGATCCATATTATCCTCCCAGTCGCTGCCGTACCGCCTCGTACAGCAGAATCGACGCAGCAGCAGATGCGTTCAGCGAGGAGATACGCCCCTTCATGGGGATGTGGACCATCACATCGCAGCTCTTGCGCACCAGCTGGCTCATGCCATCACCCTCATTGCCGATAACAATGGCGGCAGCGTCCTTCAAATCTGCCTGATACATAGGGATGGATTCTTCGGCAGCGGTGCCGAATACCCAAACACCACGCTTTTTCAAATCCTCAATGGCGGCAGTGATATTGGTCACCCGTGCCACCTTCATGTACTCCACCGCACCGGCAGAGGCCTTGGCCACGACGGCGGTCAGTCCAACGCTGCGGCGCTTGGGGATGATGACACCATGAGCGCCGGCGCATTCGGCTGAACGGAGGATTGCACCCAGATTGTGAGGATCCGTCAGCTCGTCGCAAATAACAATCAAAGGCTTCTCCCCACGGGATTCTGCCTCTGCGAAGATATCGTCGATGGAGGCGTAATCGTGGGCAGCCGCCAGACAAATCACGCCCTGATGGGCATGGGTGACGCTCATGGTATCCAGTTTTCTCCGATCCACCGGTACTACTACCGCACCGGCCTCCTTGGCCTGAGCGGCCAAACGCTGGAGACCACGATCCGTATCGCCGGCAGCAATGAAAACCTTGTCGATGGTGCGCCCGCTGCGCAGAGCTTCGGTCAGAGCGTTGCGGCCCTCCAACTGACCTTCGATTTCAACAGGCTGCTCCTGCTGGCGGGGTCTGCGACGATTGTCATTCATGTATTTCACTCCTAATTTTGCTTATACTTTTATCATTATATCAGATTTTTTTCTCAACCTCAACTGGTATTTTTGTAAACTGATAATCTTGTTTCGCTAATGACTATGGAATTATTCTGGTTGCACGTCCATAATTGCAAAACCGCCACGGGAATACCCGTGGCGGTTGCTTGGTTATTGGGAAGTGCTTATGCAAAGTAAGCCTTTGCGTAGTAGCCGTAGACGGCAGTAGCAGCGCCGAAGGCCTCGCCGGAGGCGGCCACGGTC
>SVME01000014.1 GCA_015067605.1 Oscillospiraceae bacterium | reverse complement strand
TCTGAAAAGATACAAAAACTATTATGTTTCTGCCCGTATTCCCCTTCAGTCACCGCCTTTGGCGGTGACAGCTTCCCCTCGGGGGAAGCCATGCGGCTTCGCCGCTAGTGCGCTAAACGATAATTTAGTGTTCTTTATGTATCTGCGCCAGCAATGAGGTACTGGAACGGCCGTGGCACAGGGCAATGGCGATGGCATCCGCTGCGTCATCGGGCTTCGGCATAGCATCCAGATGCAGCAGCCGGCGGGTCATATCCATCACCTGATGCTTGGTGGCGTTGCCGTAGCCCACCACTGCCTGTTTGACCTGCATGGGCTTATAGGAGAACACCTCCAGCCCTGCCTGCCGTATAGCCAGCAGAATCACGCCACGGCTCTGGGCAACCCCAATGCCGGTGGTCACATTCTGGCCGAAAAACAGCTCCTCAATGGCCACCACATCCGGCTTCGCCTGCGCCAGCAGCTGGCGCATATCCTCATAGATGATCTCCAGTCTGGCGGAAAAATCCATCCCCGCCGGCGTGGTGATAGCGCCGCAGTTGAGCAGTCGAAACTGCCCCCGCTGGGCCTCCACCAATCCAAAGCCGGTGATGCCGTAGCCCGGATCGATGCCCAGAATCCTCATCGCATCCTACCGCCGCTGGCAATGTGCCAATAGTACAGAGCCACGCTGACCAGCATGATTGCCACGCCCACCCATGCGGCCACGATCTGCCACTTGGGGCGAGGGGTATAGGCAGGAGGTGCCTCCACCGGCTCCAGCTCTTCTAATTCTTCCTGATTGATTTTCTCTTCCATATGTTTTCCTCATTCCATAACGTATCCCTTGCCGTTGGGGCGTAGGGTAGTTCCATAGTAAGCGGTCATGGCCTGCTCCAGATAGAGGGTGTCGTTCACGCCGGCGGTTTCGTAGCTGGAGTGCATGGCAAGCTGGGCAAGGCCGATATCCACCGAGGGTACCGACACATGATTCAGCGAGAAGTGACCCAAGGTAGCGCCGCCCTTCAAATCCGCACGGTTGTAGAAGGTCTGGGTGGGCACGCCGGCCTTATCACAAATCTTCCGGAACACCGCCGCAGACAGACCGTCGCTGGTGTAGTTTTGGGTGGCGCTGAATTTCACCACGATACCGGCGTTCATCTCCACCGGATGCCCCGGATCACACAGCTCCGGATGGTTAGGATGGATGGCGTGGGCGTTATCCGCCGACACCATGAAAGATCCGCTGAGCATACAGTCATGATCCAGTCCCAGACTCCGGCTGATGCGAGCCAGCGTGCCGGACAGAAGTGTACCGTCAGCGCCCTGCGGAGAGTTGCAGCCCACTTCCTCGCTGTCGAAAATAGCCAAAACCGTGACGGCGCTGCTGCCCTGTCCCCGCAGGAAGCCCTGTAAGCACCCCCAGACGCAGTGCAAATCGTCCAGACCGGGAGCGGAAACATACTCCTCCTCCAAGCCCCAGACCCGTGCCTTTTCCCGAACGTACAAATACAGATCCTGACTGAGGATCTTGCCACCCGCCGCCTGCTCCAGCAGCGCCGGCAGCTTGCCGGCCACGTCTTTGCTGCCCAGCAGTGCCATGGTATCCACCGCCGGATCCCACTTGAAGCCTTCGTTGACGGTGCGGTTCATATGAATCGCTACGCTGGGAATCATGGCGATATCCCGATCCAAATCAATCAGGCGGCTTTCGATGCCACTGTCCGTTTCTACCAGCACCCGTCCGGCAATGGACAACGGTCGATCCAGCCAGGGGTAGACCAGCATACCGCCGTAGCGCTCGGTGGCGAGGCGGGTGTAACGACCGGTCAGTTCGCCGTTTTCCTTAACCATGAAGGCGGGACGGTCGCTATGGCAGGCGCTCATCAGATAGCCGGTGGGCACGCCCTCAGGAACGCAAAATGCCACCAGTGAGCTGCTGTTGCGGTCGATAAAATACTTACCGCCAGCCTCCAACGTCCATGGCTGGCTCTCGTCCAGACGGACAAAGCCCTGTGCCAAAAGCATATCGGCGGCATTTTCCGCCACATGGTAAAAGCTCTTGGCCTGATCTAAAAAATCGCAAAAGGCGCGAATCTGTTGGTTCATGAGAATCCTCCGATACATATTTGTATTATTGTACTCCAAAATACCCTGTCCGTCAACTGCCGGATCGGATTTCGACGTTTTCGACGTTTTCGACGTTAATAACGTCGTTTTACGTCGAAAACTTCGGAAATCTATTATGTTTGTTGAAAATGGGCGGTTTTTGGCGAGCGATTGTTGCGCTTTTTCCTTGCAAATTCTGATTGTTTATGCTAAATTATATTTGTCGCACCGCGGCAGGGAGAAAAGGCCGCGATTGGGGAAATTTACAATTGTCAGGAGAGGAATTTATGGACAACCGAACAACCGTGTTTATCGCGGACAATTCTGAGGAGTTTTGCAAACAGCTCGCCGCCGTGCTGCAGCAGAATCAGGGCTTTCAGGTCGTGGGGACGGCCAACGATGGGGACAGCGCTCTGCGGGGCATCTCCGAGTGGAAGCCGGATCTGGTGGTGCTGGATATGATGATGCCGAAACGGGACGGAATCAGCATTCTTAAGGCCATGGCATCCATGGAGCAGAAGCCCGTGACGCTGGCAACCTCCGCTTTCATCACCGAATACGTAGCCACCGCCGTGGCAGATTTGGGTGTGCGGTATCTGATGCTGAAGCCCTGCGACACCGCCACGCTGGTGGAACGGCTGGAGGAGCTGCGTGTGCCCAGTCAGCGGCTGACGCTGGTCAGAAAGCCGGAGAAAACAAGCATCGAATCCATGGTCACCGGCATCATCCACGAGATTGGCGTGCCGGCTCATATCAAGGGCTACCAGTACCTGCGGGAGGCGATTATCATCGCTGTCAATGACATGGATGTGATCAACGCTATCACGAAGGTATTGTACCCGCAGGTGGCGAAAACATTCCAGACCACGCCCAGCCGTGTGGAGCGTGCCATCCGTCACGCCATCGAGGTTGCCTGGGACAGAGGAGATCTGGACACGCTCCAGCGGTTCTTTGGGTATACCGTCAGCAACACCAAGGGCAAGCCCACGAATTCGGAGTTCATCGCCCTGATTGCGGACAAGCTTCAGCTACAAATGCGCTCCGCCGAGGCGGCACAATACTGATTAACAGCCGGAGGGTACGTTTTCCCCTCCGGCTGTTTGCATCGACCGCACACAATGCAAAATTGTCATTTACGTTACAGTAACGCTGGCCGGTCTTATTTTTATGCTGTAAATTATCGTTTAGCGCACCAGTGGCGCAGCCGCATCGCTTCCCCCGAGGGGAAGCTGGCACCGCCGAAGGCGGTGTCTGAAGGGGAATACGGGCAGAAACCTATTGATTTTTGCGTCTTTTTAGACTTGCTACTGCATTTCAGGTATCGCCATTCCCCTTCCGGTTCGGGCAAAGCCCGAACCACCTTCCCCCGGGGGGAAGGTATAGCGCCTGCGGCGCTTAGTTCGCTAAACGATAATTTATCACACTACAACGTGCATGGAAAAAGGCTGCCGCAAGGGTAGTCTGCGGCAGCCTTCCAATACTTATGCGTGATTACTGCTCGGCGTACACGGAGCACTGCCGGCGATCCTTGCCCTTGCGCTCGAAACGGACGGTGCCGTCTACCAGAGCGAACAGGGTGTCATCACTGCCGATGCCCACGTTAACACCGGGATGGATGTGAGTGCCTCTCTGGCGAACCAGAATGTTGCCGGCCAGAACGAACTGACCATCGGCACGCTTCACGCCCAGGCGCTTTGCCTCGGAATCACGGCCGTTCTTGGTGGAACCGCCGCCCTTGTGGTGAGCGAAGTACTGAATACCAATCTTCAGCATAGGAATTACACCTCCAAAACTTCGATATAATCAGGATATTCATCCCGCAGACTGCACAGGTAGAGCATCATACCGGCGAGAACCGCCTGCACTGTTTCTTCCTCGTCGCAGGATACGGGGAGGGTCAGGGTGATGCGAGCATCCTCGTCCTTCACCCGAACCTTGGCCTTGGCACCGCAAATGTCATTGATGGTAGCCTCGGTCATGGAAACCACAGCGGAAATGGCGGCGCAGACGATATCAGAGCCACTTTCAGCATAGCCGCTGTGACCGGACACAGAGAATCCGGTGATTCTCTCGTCCTCAGTAAAAAATTCGCATCTTGTCATAATTACAGAGCGATCTTGGTGATCTCAACCTTGGTGTAGGGCTGACGATGACCGATGTGCTTCTTCTCGCCCTTCTTGGGCTTGTACTTGATGATGTCGATTTTCTTGCCCTTGCCGTTCTTGACGACCTTGGCCTCGACAACAGCACCAGCCACCACGGGAGCGCCGATCTTGGAGTTCTCACCGTCCAGCACAGCCAGAACCTGATCGAACTTCACGGTGGACTCAGCCTCAGCGTTCAACTTCTCGATGAACAGGATGTCGCCCTCGGAAACAGTGTACTGCTTGCCACCAGTAACGATAACTGCCTTCATTTCTTTTTCACCTACTTTATAATGTGTAGTCTCGCTCTAAAGGCGGGTGCAAAGCGCACCAACTTAAGCCCCTTCGATGCGGCCTGACTATTTTAGCACCTGAATCCAAAAAAGTCAAGGTGTTTTTATACTTTTTTCGCTTGTTTTTCCTTACTTTCCCTGTTGAAACGGGGGCAACGATTATCCTCACAGGTATCGCACTGGGATGGTTCCCAGCCATCCATACAGCACTGTAAATAATCACAGGCCTCACAACCACATTCCACCTCGAGATTTCTTCCATTGGCCGGACACGCTACTCCATCGTTTCCCGGTATCAATTGAATAGAATTCATAATCATCACTTCCATGCATTATAATGTATTCATTATATAATGTAATAGTCTATATGTAAAGAGTAGAATCTGGATATCATCTAATCTATACATACGGTATGGGGAGATGTCTTATGATTAAACTCAACGCATTGGAACTGCTGCAAAAGCAAGGCAAAACAAAATACTGGCTATATAAACAACTGGGTATGAGTTATCAAAACTTCAATAAAATGATTCACAACGAAACCAAATCCATTCGTTACGAGAACATTGAAACCATGTGTTTGCTGTTGAACTGTACCCCCAATGAGCTGTTTGTATTCACAGAGGAGTAATCGCCCTTGCATTTTGCGCAAGAAAATGGTAGTATATATGAAAATTTCACCCCACGGAGGGAACAACTTATGAAATACATTGTTATTCTGGGCGACGGCATGGCCGGCGAGCCGCTGGAAGCTCTAGGCGGAAAAACCACGCTGGAAACCGCCGCCACCCCCACTATGGACACGCTGGCATCCATGGGCACCATGGGCCTTGCTAAAATGGTGCCCGATGGCATGAAGCCCGGTTCGGATGTTGCCAATCTGGCGGTACTGGGCTATGACCCCAAGCGCAACTATTCCGGCCGCTCCCCGCTGGAGGCACTGAGCGTGGGCGTTGCCATGGAACCCACGGACGTGGTACTGCGGTGCAATCTGGTGACCCTGTCCGAGGATGAGCCCTACGCCCAAAAGACCATCATCGACCACAGCTCCGGCGAGATTTCCACTGCCGATGCCAACGTCCTGATGGATGCAGTGCGGATGGCCTTCAATAGCGACGATTTCCAATTCTACACCGGCACCAGCTATCGCCACATTACCATCTGGAAGAACGGCACCGTGTTGGATTTCTCCCAGCCCCACGACCATCTGGGGCAGGTTATTGGCCAGTTCCTGCCGGAGAATCCCGCTTTCCGGAGCATGATGGAGCGCAGCTTTGAGATTCTGAACAACCATCCCCTGAACATCCAGCGTGCCGCCGAGGGCAAGAACAAGGCCAACTCCCTCTGGTTCTGGGGTGCGGGCACCAAGCCCTCTCTCAGCAATTTCAAGGAAAAGACCGGCCTGAAGGGCGCTATGATTTCCGCGGTGGATCTGCTGAAGGGCATCGCCGTAGGCGCCGGCATGGATGTCATCCATGTGGAGGGCGCCACCGGCTCTCTGCACACCAACTACGCCGGCAAGGCCAACGCCGCTGTCAAGACGTTGCTGGAGGACGGCAACGATTTCGTCTACGTCCATGTGGAAGCCCCCGACGAGATGGGTCATCAGGGAATCACCGAGCACAAGGTGCAGGCCATCGAATATCTGGATAGCCGCATCATCGCCCCCATCAAGGAGGCTTTAGATGCCAGCGGCGAGGACTACCGGATGCTGGTTTTGCCGGATCACCCCACCCCCATCCGGATTCGCACCCACACCTCCCAGCCGGTGCCCTATATCCTCTACGACAGCCGTATCCAGCAGCGCAAGTCCGTCCGCTATACCGAAGCGGAGGCCGCCGCCACCGGCACGCTGATTGCCGATGGCTATACCCTGATGGATGAATTCCTACATATATAATATAGTAAAGAGCCTGCCATGGTGGCAGGCTCTTCGTTTTACTCTTGGATATTCAGAGCGATGTGGATGGTATCCAGCTGGTGCTGTTCCACAGGAGTGGGGGCATCCATCATCAAATCCTGTGCGTTCTTGTTCATGGGGAAGGTGATGACCTCACGGATGCTCTCCTCGCCGGTGAGCAGCATAATCAGGCGGTCAACACCGGGGGCAGCACCGGCATGAGGGGGTGCGCCGTAGGTGAAGGCATTGTACATGGCGGGGAACTTGGCCTTCACGTCCTCCTCGCCCAGACCAACCATCTCAAAGGCCTTGACCATGATTTCGGGATCGTGGTTCCGGACGGCACCGGAGGCAGACTCATAGCCATTGACCACCAGATCGTACTGGTCGGCGTTGATGGCCAGCAGCTTTTCGATATCGCCCTCCGCATCCAGCAGGGTCTGCATACCGCCCTGGGGCATGGAGAAGGGATTGTGGCAGAATTCCAGCTGGCCGGACTCCTCGCCCATTTCGTACATGGGGAAGTCCACAATCCAGCAGATGGCGTACTGATCCTCGTCGAAGTGGCCGGGGACACGCTTACCCAACAAGGTGCGCACCACGCCGGCGGTCTTCTGTGCAGCGGCCTTCTTGCCGGCGGCCATGCACACGAAGCTACCGGGTTTCAGGCCCAGCGCCTCGATAAAGGCATCCTGACAGTTCACAAGGAACTTGGAGATACCGCCAGTGAGCTGGCCGTTTTCGTCAACCTTCACCCAGCAGACCTTGTTGCCGGTCTGAACTTCCACGTCCACCAGCAGCTTGTCGATCCACTTGCGGGCCTGATTGAAATCATGCACCACCACAGCCTTAACGCAAGCGCCCTCGAAGGGGCCAAAACCACAGCCCTGCACCGCAGCGGTCACGTCCTGCACCTCAAGGTCGATACGCAGGTCGGGCTTGTCGGAGCCGTAGCGCTCCATGGCCTCGTTGAAGGGAATGTGACGGAAGGGGGCAGCAGAAACACGGCTATACTTGCCGAACTTCTGGAACACAGGCACCAGAACCTCCTCCAGCGTCTGCAGCACGTCCGCCTGAGAGGCGAAGGCCATCTCCATATCCATCTGGTAGAACTCGCCGGGGGTGCGGTCAGCACGGGCATCCTCGTCACGGAAGCAAGGGGCAATCTGGAAATAGCGGTCGAAGCCGGAGGTCATAAGCAGCTGCTTAAACTGCTGGGGCGCCTGCGGCAGCGCATAGAACTTGCCGGGGTGGTTACGGGCAGGCACCAGATAGTCACGGGCACCCTCAGGGCTGGATGCGGTGAGGATGGGGGTAGTGATTTCCAGAAAGCCCTTCTCGGTCATCAGACGACGCAGCTCCGCCACCACCTGACAGCGCAGGATGATATTACTCTTGACGGCGGGGTTGCGCAAATCCAGATAGCGGTACTTCAGGCGGGTGTTCTCGTCCGCCTCACGGGACTTGTTGATTTCAAAGGGCAGCTGGTTGTGGCGGCACTTGCCGAGAATCTGGATGTTCTCCGGCACCACCTCAATCTCGCCGGTGGGAATCTTGGTATTCTTACTCTCACGCTCACGGACGGTGCCGGTGACGGAGATGGTAGATTCCTTGTTGATACCCTTGATAATCTTCATCATTTCCTCGGTTTCCACCACCACCTGCGTGGTGCCGTAGTAATCCCGAAGAACCAGGAAGGCGAAGTTGGAGCCCACCTCACGGACGTTCTCCAGCCAGCCAACAATGGTAACATTCTGACCTGCATTGGCAAGACGCAGCTCGCCGCAGTTATGCGTTCTGGATTGGAACATACATTGAACCTCTCTGTTCTTTATTTTCATCCATGTATTATCGCATAATACCGATTCATTGTCAATCGTTCCCCACCGAAAAGATCGGTAAATTATCGTTTAGCGCACTAGCGGCGAAGCCGCCTTGGCTCTCCCAGAGGGAGAGCTGTCACCGCCGAAAGGCGGTGACTGAGAGGGTTTCGCCGTAATTCAGGTCACCCTCTCCGCCCCAGTCTAGCGCCGCAGCGCTGTGCTGGCGAGCAATCGCCCAAAGGGCGGCTCTTAGCGAGCGCAGTGCGCACTGGGACACCTCTCCCAAGGGGAGAGGCAAGGGCGTGGTGCTACGATAAACGATACTTTATCATTCTAACTCAAATGCACCGGTATAGAGCTGGTAATAAGTGCCCTTCTGGGCAATCAAATCCTCATGGGTGCCACGCTCGATGATATGACCGTGGTCCAGCACCATGATACAATTAGAATTCATAACCGTAGACAGCCGGTGAGCTATGACAAAAGTCGTTCGACCGTGCATCAGCGCATCCATCCCCTTCTGAACCAGCGCCTCGGTACGGGTATCGATAGAAGATGTAGCCTCGTCCAGAATCATCACCGGAGGATCCGCCACCGCCGCACGGGCAATAGCAATCAGCTGCCGCTGACCCTGAGAAAGGCTGGCGCCGTTGCCGGTCAGCTCTGTGTCATAGCCCTTGGGCAGACGGGTGATGAAATCATGGGCATTGGCCAGCTTGGCTGCCTTGATGCACTCCTCGTCGGTAGCATCCAGCTTGCCGTAGCGGATATTTTCCATAACCGTGCCGGTGAACAGGTTCGTTTCCTGCAACACCACGCCCAGACTGCGCCGCAAATCCGGCTTGCGAATTTTATTGATATTGATGCCGTCGTAGCGAATCTTGCCATCGGCGATGTCATAGAACCGGTTAATCAGGTTGGTGATGGTGGTCTTACCGGCACCGGTAGCGCCAACGAAGGCGATTTTCTGACCCGGATGGGCATACAGCGTCACATCGTAAAGCACCTGCTTCTCCGGCACATAGCCGAAATCCACGCCGTCCATAACAATATCGCCCTTCAGCTCTGTATAGGTCAGAGTTCCATCCCCATGAGGGTGCTTCCAGGCCCAATGACCGGTACGTTCCGGACACTCGGTGATATTGCCCTGAGCGTCAATCTTCGCATTGACCAAGGTTACATAGCCCTCGTCCTGCTCCGGCTCCTCGTCCATCAGTTCAAAAATACGCTCCGCACCGGCCAGTGCCATTACGATGGCGTTGATCTGGCTGGAGATTTGGCTGATGGGCATATTGAAAGTTCTCGACAGCATCATAAATGCCATCAAATCGCCCAGTGTCAGCAGTTTTCCATCGCTGGACACCACCATGATGCCGCCCACGATGGCCAGCACCGCATACTGCAAATATCCCAGATTGTTGTTGATGGGGCCCATGATGTTGGTGAATTTTCCTGCGGAGAAGGCATTTTCCCGAAGTTCCTCATTCAATTCATCAAAGCGAGCCTTGCAGGCTTCCTCGTGATTGAACACCTTCACCACCTTCTGACCAGTGACCATCTCCTCGATGTATCCGTTCAGAGCGCCCAGAGATTTCTGCTGGCCGATGAAGTACTTGCCGGACTTTCCCGCAAGGGTCTTGGAGGTGAAAACGATGCCCGATACCGTGACCATCATAACTGCCGTCAGAATGGGCGATGTCACAATCAGCGCCACCAGCACCACAATCAGCGTCACTACAGAGGAAACACACTGGGGGATGGCCTGGGAGATCATTTGCCGGAGGGTATCGATGTCGCTGGTGTAGCGGGACATGATGTTACCGGCGGTGTTGCTGTCAAAATACCGTAAAGGCAGGGTCTGCATCTTAGTGAACATACTGTCACGAATCAGCTTCTGGGTACCCTGCGCCACACCCACCATCAGATAATTGAACAGGAACGAACCCAGCACGCCTGCCAGAAAAACACAGGCGATTTTCATCAGGAAATCCAGCACCGGCTGAAAATCCGTGGAACCGCTTTCCACCATAGGCAAAATGTAATCATCCACCAGCGTGCCCAGAGACTGACTGCCCATAGTCTGGGCGAAGGAGGTAAGAATGATGCACAAAAACACGACAATCAGCACCGGAATATGGGGCTTCATATAGCCAAGCAATCGCAGCAAGGTCTTTTTCGGATTTTTTGCCATGCGGCCGTCGCCACGCATTCTTACAGGAGGCATTATTCATCCCCTCCCTTCCGCTGAGATTCATAAACTTCCCGATAGATATCGGAGGTTTGGAGCAGTTGGGCGTGAGTGCCCACCGCCGCCACCTGACCATTATCCATGATGATAATCATATCCGCATCCTGCACCGAAGCCACACGCTGGGCAATAATCAGCTTCGTGGTGCCGGGAATTTCCTCCCGGAAGGCCTGCCGGATGGAGGCATCGGTGCGGGTGTCCACCGCAGAGGTGGAGTCGTCCAAGATTAGAATCTTAGGCTTTTTCAGCAGCGCACGGGCAATGCACAACCGCTGCTTCTGACCGCCGGACACGTTGGTGCCGCCCTGCTCGATGTGGGTATCGTAACCATCAGGAAATGAGCGGATGAAATCGTCCGCACAAGCCAGTCGGCAGGCGTGAACCAGCTCCTCGTCGGTGGCCTCGGCGTTACCCCAGCGGAGGTTTTCCTTGATGGAACCGGAAAACAGCTCGTTCTTTTGCAGAACCATCGCCACCTGATCTCGCAGCACTTCCAAATCATAGTCACGAACATCCACGCCACCTACCTTCAGTGTACCCTCGGACACATCATACAAGCGGGGAATCAACTGAACGAGAGTAGACTTACTGGAGCCGGTGCCACCCAGAATACCAACCGTCGCACCGGCAGGAATGTGCAGATTCACTTCCTTCAGGGCCCGATGCTGGGCAGTGGCAGAATAGCGGAAGGACACATTCTCAAAGTCAATGGAACCGTCGGCCACAGACTTGACGCTCTGCTCCGGAGAAACCAAATCCGGTTCCTCCGCAAGAATCTCATAGCACCGGCGCAGGGGCGACCGGCTCATGATCATCATCACGAACACCATGGAGAACATCAGCAGCGAGCTGAGAATCTGGGTGGTATAAGTAAACATAGAGCTGAGCTGACCGGTGGTCAGGCCAAATGCGCCGTTGTTGCCGGAGGACACCACCATTTGAGCGCCCACCCAAGATATCGACAGCATACAAGCATACACACAAAGCTGCATGATGGGATTATTCAGGGCCAAAATCTTCTCTGCCTTGCAGAAATCCTTAAAAATCGAACCGGAAATCCCCTTGAATTTCTCCGTTTCCTTGTCCTCACGAACAAAGCTCTTCACAACACGGATGCCACGGACATCCTCCTGCACCACGTTGTTCAGCTTGTCGTAGGTCTTGAAAACACGGTCAAAAATCTTGAACACCACCGGTGTCAGGCACACCAGCGTCAGCACCAGCACCGGAATCGCCACCAGATAGATGGTGCTTAGTCGGGTGCTGATCCGCAGCGCCATGAACAGCGCTATCACCAGCAGCATGGTGCAGCGGATGGTCATCCGGATCATCATCTGGAAGGTCATCTGCAAATGCGCCACGTCCGAGGTCAAGCGGGTGACGATGGACGAAGATGAAAATTTGTCGATGTTGCTGAAGCTGAACCGCTGGACATGGTGATACATATCATGCCGCAGGTTTCTGGCAAAGCCGGTGGCTGCCTTGGAGGCAAACACCGCGCTCATGATGCCGAAGGTCAGCGATGCCAGCGCACAAGCCACCAGCAACAGCGACTGCCGCAGGATATAGTTCATATCCTGCAAGGCAATGCCATAGTCGTAGAGATTCGCCATCACTAGCGGAATCAGCATCTCCATGGCCACTTCGCCGGTCATGCACAATGGACTGAGTATTGCCGGCCATTTATATTCCCGAATACACCGGGCCAATCGTCTTATCATAGGTTGCCTCCTTTGGAAATTGCTTTATAGATTAATGTATCACGCTCAGCCTTTCATTGCAAGTCCCGTCACAGTTTTTTTACATTTCCCTCCCACACAGCAATAAATTATCGTTTAGCGGTGCAGCCACCAAAGCCTCCCTCTGATGAAGGAGGTGCCCCGAAGGGGCGGAGGGAGAGAAAAAAGTTCGAATTATTCTCTCCCCCATTCAAAAATCAGCTTTATCGAAGCTGATTTTTGCCAGCCCCCTCGTCATAAGCGCCCGCAGGCGCTATGCAAGCGAGCAACCGCCGCATAGCGGCGGCTCTTGGCGAGTCGCAGAGGGGGCCTTGGCGTATACAAACCAACTGCGCTAAACGAGAATTTATCCATTGATAGGGGTAGCAAAGGGACAGGATTCGTGGTATGATGAGGAAAAAGAAAGGAGCGATGGGTATGCTACCGCAGGATTTTTTGGAACGGATGCAGGCACAACTAGGACAGGAGTTTTCTCAGTATTTGTCCAGTCTGGACCGTCCACGGGCAGTGGCGCTGCGCTTTGACCCTATGAAACGGATTCCGGAGCTTCCTTTTTTACAGGAGCCGGTGCCGTGGGAGCCGATGGGTCATTATTACGCCCCCGATTCCCGTCCGGGCCTGCACCCCTATCACGAAGCAGGCGTATACTATATGCAAGAGGCCAGCGCCATGGCGCCGGTGGCACTGCTGGATCCTCAGCCCGGTGAGCGGATTTGCGACCTGTGCGCCGCCCCCGGCGGTAAGTCCACCCAGATTGCCGGTCGGCTTCGTGGACAGGGACTGCTGCTATGCAACGAAATCGAACCAAAACGTGCAAAAATCCTCTCCCGCAACATCGAGCGAATGGGCATTGGCAATGCGTTCGTGACCAACGAGCATCCGGCACGGCTGGCGGAGCGGTTTGTGGAATTTTTCGACCGTGTGCTGGTGGATGCCCCCTGCTCCGGCGAGGGTATGTTCCGGAAAGAGGAGGCGGCGGTAACGGACTGGAGCCTTCAGACCGTTCGGATGTGCGCCGATCGTCAGCGGCAGATTCTCCACGGCGCCGCAGCCATGGTACGCCCCGGTGGTCGATTGGTCTACTCCACCTGCACCTTCGCCCCCGAGGAAAACGAGCAAACCGTTGCGGCATTTTTGGCAGAGCATCCGGATTTCCAGCCGGAACAGGTATCCGCCCCTTGGTTCGTTGCCGGTGAGAACGGCTCATTCCGTCTGTGGCCCCACAAGCTCAAGGGCGAGGGGCATTTCGCCGCAGTGCTGCGCCGCAGTGGCGACGAGCCGGTGCCGGAGGTGCGCATCAAGGCTGATAAACCGCCAAAGGAATGGACGGATTTCGCTGCCCAACTGGAGATTTCTCTGCCTGCCGGCCGCCCCATCTCCTTTGGCCAGAGCTTGTACTGGGCACCGGAGCAGTTGCCGGAGATTGGCGGACTGAAAGTAATGCGCCCCGGTCTGGAGCTGGGCATCGTGAAAAAAGGGCGTTTCGAACCTGCCCACGCACTGGCTCTGTGGCTTCGTGACTGCTCCAACGCCGTATCCTTCGCTGCCGACAGCGACGAAATGTGCCGCTATCTCCACGGAGATGTGGTACCCTGCCAGATGCGTGGATGGTGCATCGTGCAAGTGGATGGCTACGGCATTGGATGGGGAAAAGGTGATGGTTCTGTGCTTAAAAACCATTATCCTAAGGGTTTAAGACGATAAATATAGCAGAAATACCACTTTACATGGATTTGGCATTGTGCTATAATGCTAAGGATTGTAATAATGATAATCAAGGAGTGGATCATCCTTGGCGATATATGAGATTAACGGCGGCACCCCTCTGTCGGGCACCGTGACCATCAGCGGCGCAAAAAACGCTGCGGTGGCGATTTTGCCGGCGGCACTTCTGGTGAAGGGGCAGTGCCGGATTGAGAACGTTCCGGACATCTCCGATGTCCGTATCCTGCTGGAGATGTTGCGGGGCATGGGTGCCCGCATTGAACAGCCGGAGGCTGGCGTGGTAGTGATGGACTGCACCGATGTGGGGTTTTGCCAGCCGGATTCTGTGCTTGTGAAAAAGCTGCGAGCCAGCTATTATTTGATGGGCGTACTGCTGAGCCGGTACGGCCGGAGTCTTGTTGCGCTTCCCGGTGGCTGTAGCTTTGCTTCCCGCCCCATCGACCAGCACATAAAGGGCTTTAAGGCTCTGGGTGCGGCAGTGACGGAAACGGATGAATACGTTTCCATGGAGCCGGGCCCTAACGGCCTGTGCGGCAATCGGGTCAGTTTGGACGTGGTCAGCGTAGGCGCTACGGTGAACATCATGCTGGCGGCCACACTTCTGCCCGGTCAGACGGTGATTGAGAACGCCGCCAAGGAGCCCCATATCGTGGACTTGGCCAACTTCCTGAATACCATGGGCGCTCGCATCTCCGGTGCCGGCACCGACACCGTGAAGATTCGTGGTGTGGAAGCCCTTCAGGGCGGCACTTACGCTATCATCCCCGACCAGATTGAGGCCGGTACTTACATTGCCGCGGTGGCTGCCACCGGCGGCGATGTGCTGGTGAAAAATGTTATTCCCAAGCACATGGAGTGCATCACCTCCAAACTGGAGGAAATGGGTGCTGAAATCACCAATTACGACGATTCTATCCGGATTCGTAGCAGTGGCAAACTGTGCGGCACGACTGTTAAGACCCGTCCTTACCCCGGTTTCCCCACGGATATGCAGGCGCAGATTTGTGTATGCATGGCGCTGGCCGGCGGCACCAGCCGTCTGACGGAGAGCGTTTATGAAACCCGTTTCTTCGGCTACTGCACGGAGCTGGAGAGCATGGGCGCTTACATTCAGGTGGAGGGCAAAACCGCCACGGTCTACGGCAAGGAAAGCCTTCATGGCGCAACCGTCCGTGCCCGAGATCTTCGTGCCGGTGCGGCGCTGGTGATTGCGGGCCTGGCCGCCGAGGGTGTGACTCGTGTGGAGAACATTCACTATGTGGAGCGTGGCTACGAGCGGCTGATTGAAAAGCTGACGGCTCTGGGCGCTAAGATTCGCAGAGTGGAAGAGTATTGATTTTGCCGTCAGGCTTGACATTTGGGCGCAAATATGGTTTAATGTATGCAAACCGTTGAAGATGTGTAAGTAGGGCTGTGCCTGATATCTCAGAGAGCTGCGGAGGGTGTGAACGCAGCATGGAGGGGCAGTCTGAATGGGCATCCGAGGGCGAGCCGAAGCAAGTAGGTGAGCCGGAGTCGGCACTCCGTAACCAAGGGCCAGCGTATGATGGTACGCATAAAGTGGGCGCAGCCGCGCCAAGCCGGGTGGCACCGCAGGAGATTACCGCTCCTGTCCCAGCATCTTGATGTGGGACAGGAGCGTTTTTTGTTCCACACATCAGAAAGGAGCAATATTATGTCAACCAAAAACATTCCCTACAAAATCTATCTGGAAGAGGACGAGATGCCGAAGGCATGGTACAACGTCCGTGCGGATATGGTCAACAAGCCTGCGCCGCTACTCAACCCCCAGACTCTGAAGCCCGCCACGCTGGAGGAACTGAGTCAGGTGTTCTGCGAGGAGCTGGCCAAGCAGGAGCTGGACGACACCACCGCCTACATCCCCATCCCTCAGGAAATTCTGGATTTCTACAAGATGTACCGTCCCGCACCGCTGGTTCGGGCTTACTGTCTGGAAAAAAAGCTGGGCACACCGGCGAAAATTTACTATAAATTCGAGGGCAACAATACCTCCGGCAGTCACAAGCTGAACTCCGCCATCGCACAGGCCTACTACGCCAAGAAGCAGGGCCTGAAGGGCGTGACCACCGAAACCGGTGCCGGTCAGTGGGGCACTGCCTTGAGCATGGCCTGCGCATATCTGGATTTGGAGTGCAAGGTCTACATGGTCAAGGTGTCCTATGAGCAGAAGCCTTTCCGCCGTGAGGTCATGCGCACCTACGGCGCTTCCGTCACTCCCTCTCCCTCCATGGAAACAGAAGTGGGCCGGAAGATTAACGCCGAGTTCCCCGGCACCAATGGCTCTCTTGGCTGCGCCATTTCCGAGGCGGTGGAGGCCGCGTCTAAGGACGAAAACTACCGCTACGTTCTGGGCAGCGTCATGAATCAGGTGCTGCTGCACCAGTCCATCATCGGTCTGGAAACCAAGGCTGCGCTGGAAAAGTACGACATCAAGCCGGACATCATCATCGGCTGCGCCGGTGGCGGCTCCAATCTGGGCGGCCTGATTTCTCCCTTCGTGGGTCAGAAGCTTCGTGGCGAGGCGGATATGCGAATCATCGCCGTAGAGCCAGCCTCCTGCCCCAGCCTGACCCGTGGTAGCTATGTTTATGATTTCTGCGACACCGGCAAGGTCTGTCCTCTGCAGAAGATGTATACACTGGGCAGCGGCTTCATGCCGGCTTCCAGCCACGCCGGCGGTCTGCGGTATCACGGAATGAGCAGCGTGGTTTCCCAGCTTTACCACGACGGCCTGATGGAAGCAGTGTCCGTGGAGCAGACCAGCGTTTTCGCTGCCGCTACCGAGTTTGCCAAGGTAGAGGGTATCCTGCCCGCACCTGAAAGCTCCCATGCCATCCGTGTGGCCATTGATGAGGCCATGAAGTGCAAGGAAACCGGCGAGGAAAAGGTCATCGTCTTTGGTCTTACCGGCACGGGCTACTTTGATATGTACGCCTATCAGCGGTTCAACGACGGTCAGATGGGTGACTACATCCCCACCGACGAGGAAATCGCCGCCAGTCTGGCTAAGACCCCCGTTGTCGAATAAATGCACACGCCGCAGGCACGATCCGCCTGCGGCGCTTTTTTGTTTCTTCTCTCTTAATGTAAATTATCGTTTGGCGCACGAAGTATATACCACGTAATGTAGGGACGAGCATCGCTCGTCCGGTGATTTTGCAATGCAAAATCACATCGCCGTAGGCGATAAGTTATTGTTTTCCTGCGGAAAACCTGGAAAATGCGAACATTTTCCAGCGGGCGAGCAATGCTCGCCCCTACAATGGCGTTGGTTATAGTTACTACGCTAAACGATAATTTAGCAGCATATTGCCGCAAAAAAGGAGCTGCCGAAGCAGCTCCTTTTATATTACAGGTGCAAAACCCGATCCTGAATCTCTTGGGTACGTCCCTGATTCCAGTACTGGGTGCCAATGTAACCGCAGGTACGGCGGGCAACATTCATCTTGCTCTGGTCGGTGTTGCCGCACTGGGGGCAGACCCAGACCAGCTTGCCATCCTCGTCCTCACGAATCTCAATCTCGCCATCGAAGCCGCAGACCTGACAGTAGTCAGACTTGGTGTTCAGCTCGGCGTAGATGATATTATCGTAAATGAACTGCATGACCTCCAGCACGGCGTCGATGTTCTGCTGCATATTGGGAACCTCAATGTAGCTGATTGCACCGCCGGGGCTTAGATGCTGGAACTGTGCCTCGAAGGCCAGCTTGGTGAAAGCATCGATGTCCTCGGTGACGTGGACGTGGTAGGAGTTGGTGATGTAATTCTTATCCGTAATGCCCTCAATCATGCCGAAGCGGTTCTGCAGGCACTTGGCGAACTTATAGGTGGTGGACTCCAAGGGGGTGCCGTAGAGGGAGAAGTCGATGTCGTGCTTTTCCTTCCAGCCCTTGCAGGCGGCGTTCAGGGCATCCATAATCTCCAACGCAAAGGGGGTAGCCTCGGGGTCGGTGTGGGATTTGCCGGTCATGTACTTAACGCACTCGTAAAGGCCAGCGTAGCCCAAACTAATAGTAGAGTAGCCGCCGTAGAGCAGCTTATCGATGGGCTCGCCCTTTTCGAGTCTTGCCAGCGCACCGTACTGCCACAAAATGGGGGCCGCATCAGACAGAGTGCCCTTCAACCGCTCGTGGCGGCACAGCAGTGCCCGATAGCACAGATCCATCCGCTCATGGAACAGCTTCCAGAACTTCTCCTTATCCCGTCCGGAGGACAGGGCGATGTCCGGCAGGTTGATGGTGACCACGCCCTGATTGAACCGGCCGTAGTACTTATGCTTACCCGGCTCGTAGTTACCGGCGTTGGCGATGTTGCCTACGCCCTTGTCGGTGAACCGGTCAGGGGTCAGGAAGGAGCGGCAACCCATGCACACATACACGTCGCCCTTCAGCTCCAGCATCTTCTTCTCGGAGATGTAATCGGGCACCATCCGCTTAGCGGTACACTGTGCCGCCAGCTTGGTCAGATACCAATAAGGGGTGCCCTCCCGAATATTATCCTCCTCCAGAACGTAAATCAGCTTGGGGAAAGCGGGGGTAATCCACACGCCCTTCTCGTTCTTCACGCCTTCGTAGCGCTGGCGGAGCATCTCTTCGATAATCAGCGCCAGATCCTTCTTCTCCTGCTCGTTGCGGGCCTCGTTCAGATACATATAAACGGTGATGAAGGGAGCCTGGCCGTTGGTGGTCATCAGGGTGACTACCTGATACTGGATGGTCTGGACACCACGATTGACCTCCTCACGAAGTCGATTCTCCACCACTTCGGAAATCTTCTCCTCATTGGCGGTGATGCCAAGGGTAGCCAGCTCCTGCTCCACGCTCTTGCGGATCTTCTCACGGCTAACCTGCACGAAGGGTGCCAGATGAGTCAGAGAAATGGACTGTCCACCGTACTGGTTGGAGGCCACCTGCGCAATAATCTGGGTGGCGATGTTACAGGCGGTGGAGAAGGACTGGGGCTTGTCGATATAAGTACCGGAAATCACCGTGCCGTTCTGGAGCATATCCTCCAGATTCACCAAATCACAGTTGTGCATATGCTGGGCAAAGTAGTCCGAATCGTGGAAATGGATGATGCCGGCGTTGTGCGCATCCACGATGTCCTTGGGCAGCAGAATACGGCTGGTGATGTCTTTGCTCACCTCGCCTGCCATGTAGTCACGCTGAACAGCGTTGATGGTAGGATTCTTGTTGGCGTTCTCCTGCTTAACCTCCTCGTTGTTGCACTCAATCAGAGTGAGGATTCGGTCGTCGGTGGTGTTGGACTGGCGCAACAGACTACGGGTATACCGATAGGTGATATAGACCTTCGCTACCTCGAATGCGCCGTGGGCCATGATGGACTTTTCCACCAGATCCTGAATCTCTTCCACGGAGGGGCTGCGCCCCATCTCCTCGCAGGCGATTTGGACGCTCTCGGAGATACGGCGGATCTGCAGAGGCGTCATGCGAACGCTCTCCTCCACTGCGTTGTTGGCCTTGGTAACGGCCATGACGATTTTGCTGATGTCGAAGATTTCCTCGGCACCGTTTCGTTTGATGATTTTCATAAGCAGCTCCTCCTTTTGTGTCGTAGGGCTTATTATACTACATATTGTGGTTTTTTCAAGTCCTAATCGCAAAATAATGTGGTGATATTTCGCTACACGTTTTGTGCAATATTTTATTGGGGTGTAAATTGCTTCCTTTTGGAGCAAAAAGTATAGGACTTTCGCTTTCTGGGAAAGAATCCTTTGAAAAAACGTTTCCAATATGATATGATGACAGAAGCCGAAAAACCGCTTTCGACAAAATTCACCCGTATTTCCGAAGGGAGCTGACTGCCATGCCTGAAAATTTCGGCATTTTGCCGGATGGCCGTTCCGCCCAGATATATACAATATCTTGTGGTTCTGTAACCGCCCAAATCACAAATTATGGTGCAGCGCTGGTGCGCCTGCTGGTGCCGGACAAAAATGGTACGCTTGCGGATGTGGTTCTGGGCTGCGATGATGTGACCGGCTACGCAGAGGGATTTTCCTATCTGGGCGCCACCATCGGCCGCAATGCCAATCGCATCAAAAACGGCTGCTTCGTGCTGGAGGGCAAAACCTGGAGCCTGCCCACCTTCATGGGGCATAGCCTCCACAGTGGCCCCGACTGTTTTCACCGGCGACTGTGGGAGGTGGAATCGCAGGAGGAAAACCGCATTGCCTTCTACCTGTTCAGCCCCCATGGCGACCAAGGTTTCCCTGGCAACGCCCATGTTCGAGTAACCTACACATTAGAATATCCCGCCTCTCTGACCATTTCCTACGATGCGTCCTGCGACCGGATGACCGTGTTCAACATGACCAACCACAGCTACTTCAATCTGGCGGGCCATGACCGGCCGGAGCTGGCCATGGATCAGACCCTGATGCTGCCCGCACGGCACTACACCCACTGCAACCACGCCAACATCCCTACCGGTAAGCTGCGCAAGGTGGATGGCACACCGCTGGATTTTCGGGTGCCCAAGCCTCTGGGGCAGGATATTCGAGGCTTCTTCCGGGGCTACGACCATAATTTCGAGGTATTCTGCGCCCCCTGCGCCGTGCTCTGCGACCCCCATTCCGGCCGCACAATGTCCGTTACCACCGACTGCCCCGGCATACAAATCTACACCCCCGGCGGCATCCGTACCATCGGCAAGGGCGGCATCCGTTATGGCAAATATCCGGCAGTGTGTCTTGAAACCCAGTTCTGGCCCGACGCCGTGAACCATCCGGAATGGGCCCAGCCCTTCACCAAAGACTACCACAGCCAAACCACCTTCCAATTCAGCTGGTGATTGCACTTTCGCACCAAACGTGCATAAACTGTCCTATAAGCGTCATAGCTTATAGGAAACCACGTTCGGGAGGTATCACCATGTCAGAACGCTGTCAGGAGGCCCTCCACTGCAGACCCGAGGATCTGCAGGAGGCTCTCTCCATCCACACCCGCAAAATCACCGACAGCTGCAGGGATAAAGACTGCATTGAGGATCTTCGTGTTTATTTAACGAAAAATTCTCAGTTCGTTCTGGATTCCGCCGCCGGTGCCAGAGTTCGTTGTGCCGATTTGCTGTACACCTACATTGATGTGGAACCGGTGGCCTTTGACCGGAACCACTACTGTATCGACGTGACCTTCTACTACCGAATCCTTGCCGATGCCATGGTCGGCTCTGCCCGTCCCGCCGCCCTGTATGGTCTGGCGGTGTTCTCCAAGCGGGCGGTGCTCTGCGGCGAGGACAGCCACGCCCACATCTTCACCTCCGACACCCGCCTTGGCCAGCTGGACGGCCTGACGCTGGCATCCCACAACCGTCCCACCGCCGTGGTGGAGGTTCTTGATCCCATGGTGCTCAGCTCCAAGGTCAAAGAGGTCTGCGACTGCTCCTGCGGCGAATCCGTCCAGATTCCCGGTGGAATTCGTGAGCTGTTTGACGAGGAGCTGGTGCTGTCTGGCGACAAGCGGCGGTTGTTCGTAACGCTGGGGCAGTTCTCCATCATCCGACTGGAGCGGGATGCGCAGTTGATTGTGCCGGTGGTGGATTACTCCATCCCCACCAAAGAATGTTGCACCGATCCGGGCAGCGGCGAAGATCCCTGCGAGATGTTCAGCCGTATCCCCTTCCCCGCCCAGCAGTTCACACCACGAGGCTGCGACCGTCATAACGACGCCGGCGACTGCGGCTGCTATACCACAACCTGATAATACTTCACGGGAGGGGCTACGCCCCTCCCGCAAATTATAGGGTGCCATAAACATAAACAGGGGCGTGCCATAGCACGCCCCTGTTGTGGTATGGAATTACAGATACTGCTTAACTTCCTCGGATGCCTCAGCGGGATCATCGGAGATGGTCACAGTAATCTCCATGTTGTTGACCTTGGCGAACTCTGCGCACCAGATGACGAAAGCCTCGCCGTCCGCGCGGTTGGTGCCGATGGTCTTGTACAGATTATCGATGTAGACATGGGTGATGTCGAAGTTGCCGGCGTGCAGACCGCTCAGAAAACCCTTGAGCATATCCAGATTGCTGATGCCATACTCCTTGGAGTCGACCAGACGGACACGGTAGTTCACATCATAAGTCAGCTTTTTGCCGTACTCGATGCAGACCACGTCGCCGGTGGCGCTGGCCACGGACTGATGGATGGAATCAATCATCTTCTTGGTCTTGCCGGAACCCTTCAGGCCCATAATAACATGAATCATAGGAACAGTCCTCCTTTGCTTTGCCTCAATAAGGCTTGTGGTAATTCTACCAGATTCTCACGAATTTTGCAATAGCCTTTTGTGGATTTAGCAAAAGATTTTTACTTTACCTCGTAACCGGGCTTGCCCAGCAGCTGGAACATATTGCGCTTGTACATCTCGACACCGGGCTGGTTGAAGGGATTGACCCCCAGCAGGTAGGCGGAAACGCCGCAGCTCAGCTCCAGGAAGTAGAACAGCTCGCCCACCTTCTTGTCGCTGAGCTCGCCCACGTCCATGGTCAGCACGGGCACGCCGCCGTCCACATGGGCAGCCATGGTGCCGAGGTATGCCTTCTCATCCACGAAGTCCAGCGTCTTGCCGGTCAGGTAGTTCAGGCCGTCCAGATTCTTCACATCGGAACCGATGGTGTAGGTCTGCTCAGGAGCGTCGAAACGAACCATGGTTTCAAACATATTCCGCTCGCCCTCCTGAATCAGCTGGCCCAGACTGTGCAGGTCAGCGGTCAGCTCGGCAGTGGCGGGGAAGATAGCCTTGCCGTCCTTGCCCTCGGACTCGCCGAACAGCTGCTGCCACCAGCCGCCGAACATCTTGAAGCCAGGCTCGAAGGACTCGAATAGCTCAATCTTCTTGCCGTGACGGTACAGCAGGTTACGGGTTGCGGCATACAGCCACACAGGGTTCTCAAAGGAACGGATATCATAAGTTTCCTTCGCCTCAAAAGCACCCTGCATCATAGCAACGATGTCAATACCGGCAACAGCCATGGGCAGCAGGCCCACAGGGCTCAGCACAGAGAAACGACCGCCAACATTGGGGGGGATAACGAAAGTTTCCCAGCCCTCCTCAGTGGCCATCTGGCGCAGAGCGCCCTTAGCGGGGTCAGTGATGGCGTAGGTACGCTTACGAGCACCCTCGGTGCCGTACTTCCGCTCCAGCATCCAACGCAGCGCACGGGTAGCAATGGCGGGCTCGGTGGTGGTGCCGGACTTGGAGATGATGGCGATGGAGAAATCCTTGCCCTCCAGCAAACGGGTCAGCTCGTTCCAGTGGCGAGTGCTAAGACCGTTACCGGCAAAATAAATCTGGGGATTACCCTTGCCCTTGCCGATGTTGTGGTTGGGGCCCTGCAGCAGCTCGATGGCAGCACGGGGTCCAAGGTAAGAACCGCCGATGCCGATGACTACGAACACATCAGAATCACTGCGAATCTGCTCGGCAGCCTTCTGAATACGAATCATCTCCTCGGTAGCCTCGTTCACGGGCAGGTCCAGCCAGCCAAGAAAATCGTTGCCGGCGCCGGTACCCTCAGCGAGGGTCTTATGGGCGGCGAACACTTCCTTCTCCATGGCCAGCAGGTCAGGCAGGGACACTTCGCCCCAGACGTTGGAAATATCAACTTTGATCATAAAAAGGGTCTTCCTTTCATTATTTATGTCCCCTCTATGTTACCGCAAAATCGCCCCAAACGCAAGCCCTTAAAGAAAAGTTTCAAAACTTTTGAAAAATTTATCCATATCCTATGGCTTTTTTCAGCGGATGTATGTATAATAGGTAGGAGAATAAAACTTTTACAGGAGGATAAACCTATGAGATACGGATTTGGTGTAGATTTGGGCGGTACCACCGTCAAGATTGCATATTTCGACGAGCACGGCACAATGCTCAGTAAGTGGGAGATCCCCACCGTCACCACCGGCGGCGGTCAGCAGATCCTGCCCGACATCGCCGCTTCTATCAAGGACTATATGCTCGAGCATGATGTGGAAAGCAACGAGATTGTTGGCATTGGCATCGGCGTCCCCGGCCCCGTGGACGGCAAGGGCGTAGTCAACAAGTGTGTCAATCTGGGCTGGGGTGTGTTCAACATCAGCGAGGCACTGTCTCAGCTGACCGGCCTGAATGTCAAAGCTGGCAACGATGCCAACGTAGCCGCTCTGGGCGAATACTGGAAGGGCGGCGGTCAGGGCTGCGACAACATGGTGTTCGTCACCCTTGGCACCGGCGTTGGCGGCGGTATCGTCATCGATGGCAACCTACTCCACGGTGCCCACGGCTCCGGTGCGGAAATCGGCCATCTGGTGCTGAACCGTGATGAAACCGATATGTGCGGCTGCGGCAAGCGCGGCTGCGTAGAGCAGTACTGCTCCGCCACCGGCATCGTCCGGATGGCTTACAAGCATCTGGCCGCTACCGACGCTTTCTCCTCCCTGCGCAATCTGGAGGCCATCACCTGCAAGGATATCTTCGACGCAGGCAAGGCTGGCGATGCGGTGGCACTGGAGATTCTGGACAATTACTACGCACTGCTGGGCGAGTTCCTTGCGGATCTGTGCTGCGTGGTCAATCCCGAGGCCGTGGTTCTGGGCGGCGGTGTCAGCAAGGCTGGCAAAATGCTGATTGAGGGCACTCAGCCCTACTTCCAGAAGTACGTATTCCACGCCGCTTCCAACGTGCGCTTCGAGCTGGCCTCTCTGGGTAACGACGCCGGCGCTTACGGTGCCTTCAAGCTGGCACTGGACGCTTTCGCTTGATTCATAATATGACCGGAGTCGGTGCAAAATGCACCGACTCCATTGTTTTGGTCATGTAAATTATCGTTTAACGCATTAGCGGCGAAGCCGCCTTGGCTCCCCCTCTGGGAGAGCTGTCACCGCCGAAAGGCGGTGACAGAGAGGGTTTCTCCGTAATTCAGGTCACCCTCTCCGCCCCAGTGTGCGCACTGGGGCACCTCTCCCAAAGGGAGAGGCAAGGGGCGTGGTGCTACGCTAAACAATAATTTATGCTCGTTTCTATATATGGAAAGAGCCGGCGCAAAACGCACCGGCTCTACTTATTCTTCATCGGGATTAAAATGGATGATTTTATCCGTAATATCCAGCGCAGCGGGACGGTGGGTGACGATGATTACCGTCTTATCCGTCATGGCTCGCAGATTCTCCAGAACCTGCGCCTCCGTGGCCTCGTCCAGCGCACTGGTAGCTTCGTCCAACAGCAAAATAGGACGGTCGGAGAAAATCGCGCGGGCAATAGCGATGCGCTGCATCTGTCCTTCGGACAGGCCGGCGCCACGCTCACCCAGCTGGGTTTCCAGCCCCTCCGGCAGTTCCTCAATAAATCCGGCGCAGGCAATGTTCAGCGCCCGACGGATATCCTCCTCACGAGCCATATCCGTTTCATTACCGAAAGTGACCACTTCACGGATGGTTCCGGTCATCAGCTGATTGCCCTGCGGCACGTAAGAAAACAGGCTACGCCAGCCAGCTGTCAGGGGTTGTTCCCCATCGGTACCCACCAGCACTCGCTCTCCCGCATCCAGATTATACATACACATCAGCAGCTTTAGCACGGTACTCTTACCACAGCCGGAAGGACCGCAGAAGGCAACATATTCGCCCTTGCGAATCTCCATGTCCATGCGCTTCAGCACAGTCCGGCGGCCTTCCTTTTCGGCATCCGCATCTCCCACCGGCAGGTAGGTAAAGCAAGCCTTCTTCAGCTGCAGGCTCACCAGCTTTTCCTGATAATATGTACCGGCATCCTCCACCGGCTGTTCCCGCACCTCGTCCGGATAGTTTTCCACCTCATACAGCCGCTCGGCGCTGGCAATCATAGCCGAATACTGGGGGAAGAAGCCGGAAACGCTGGCAATGGGCGCATTGGTCTGGCTCACCGCCTGCAGCACCGCAGTAAAAGTGCCGTAGTCCATCCGACCCAGCAGAATCATGTAGCCGCAATACACTGCGCCAAAAACATAGCCACAGTTCATTGCCACAGAGAAACCGTTGTGGAAAATGTTGGACAGTCTATTTTTCTTCATTCGGATGGTCTTATGCTCTGCCATCCGGCTATCGCCCTGCTCAACCGTAGAACCCTCCACGCCAAAGGCACGGATAACCATCAGGCTGCTGAGCCGCTCGGACAGGAAAACGCGCAGGCGACCATCCGCCTCTCGCACCTGCATATGGAGCTTCTTCATCAGCCGCCGCAAGGCCCATGTAAACAAGACCACCGCCACGCCACCTGCCACAAATATCACGCCGAAGGCGGGCACCATACTCACTAGCAACACCAGCGAGGACACCATACGAGACACCGTACCGGCCAAGCCCGGCAGAATGTGGGTCATGCCGCTGGCGATTACCGAGGTATCCGAAGTCATCCGGTTCATCCACTCGCCGGAGTGGATGGCGGTGACGGTTGCGTAATCCTTTTTCAGCAGATTTTGAAACAGCCGTTGCTTCAAATTGTTTTCCAGCGAAGCACTGCAGTATTCATCCAGAAATCTGGATGCACTGCGCAGGATGAATTGGATGATAACCAATCCAATCAGCAACGCCGCATTGCGCCCAAAGCCCGCCTGGTCACCAGCGATGGCATTGTTGACCAGCAGCTTCAAAAACACCGCATAGCCGACGCTGGAGGTGCCCATGATGACGTTGATCAGGGTCAGAAGGATAACATACCGCTTCTTCCCCTTCGCCACGGACACCAGCCAAGCAAGGGTGGCTTTCTCAGTGGTTTTCTGTTTCATTTTTTGCCTTTTCCTTTGAATATGCGTCTGCGCAAAAATCCTTTGACACGGAGCAAAAACACCCGAATCCAAAAGAAATCGCACCACAGATGTACATATAGTCGATAGCGGAAATCAGTTACACGGATGGTTTTGCCATCCTTGATAACCGCTGTGAGGATGCCGAGAATCCAAGAATCCGGCACGCCAAACTCCCGCCAGCAACGATTGTCACCGCACAGGACATAGCCATCCTTGCGAACCTGCAGGATTCGGTGCATCACATACTTGCCATTAGGGCGCTTATACAGCACCGCATCATACCGCTTGCACGGCCCTTCGGGGCGACGCTCAATGACCATCAAATCCCGCCCCTCACGCAGCAGGGGCATCATGCTGTCGCCGAGATTGGTGTGGATGATGACGCCCTGAGTTTCTAGCTGCTCCTCGAAGGTTTGCTTACTCATCCAGTGCGTTAATGCTGCGCAGCTTGTCCAGAATCTTGTCCACATCTGCGGACAGAACTTCCTCAGAAGCATTGTACTTTGCCAGCATCTTGGCCACGATGGCTTCTTTTGTTGTTTCTTCCTTCAGGCAGTCCACGATGAAAGCGGCAGCAGCATTGGAGCGAACCAAGCCGGAGAAATTAGACGCACCGGTGGCCACCAGAATCTGCTCATCGCCCATCTCGTGAGTAACAAATCCGTCGTTCAGTTTCATAATTAATCGTCCTTTCTTTTCATACCCTCGTAGGCGACCAGCGCCGCCTCGGGGTTCAAATTACATCCCAGCCGGTAAAGGCGGGTGGTTTTAATCATCTTATCCAAAAGCCGCATCAGCTTTACAATTCCCGCGGGGCTCGCGGAACGGTAGCTCTGCTGCAGCAGCATGGGCATTGCCTCCTCGGCGGATATTGGCTCGATGTAGTTTTCTTCGGCACGGGTCAGAACGCACAGTCCCCGCAAGGGTGCGGAGGTATTGGTACTGATGCGGTGCTTTCCGTCCCAAGGAGTGCCGAAAACTTCAACGCCACTGTCAGTGATGCGAAGAAGGGGCTTATCGTCATTGACCATGACCACCCGTTCTCCGAACTGCTGCCGCCAAAAGCTGGTGTGGGTAGACTTACCGGTGCCGCTTTTGGCAGTGAACAAGAAGCCCTCACCGTCCACGCTCAACGCAGAGCCGTGGAACAGGATCGTGTCGTAATCCAGCATTTTCTCTGCGATTTTCCGGTAAGCCGCTAGACTTTCCAGATAGCAAGTAGGATAGTTAAACACCGGTTTCCCCTCTGTGATATCCTCCAGTCTGGATTTTTCCTTCTCGTAGACCAAATCCTCATCTGTCACGAAGATTTCAAAATCCGGCTGGCCATCGGTCAGGTACTTGGCACAGTAGTTTTTGAACACCTCATACCGAGCCGTTATCTTCACATTTCGCCCTGCAAGGGCAATGGTAAACTCAAACATACTCTCTCCATCTCAGTCAACACGCATCGCCCAAAGCGGTAGCTGCTGACAGATTGTATTCAAATCAAAGGCCGGGGAACAAATCGTCGAACTTGCCACTATCACCGCTACCGATGCCGCCGTTAATCAGGCCGTTGGAGGTAGGACTACTGGTGATAGGACCGCTGGTGGCAATAACGTCTTCTTTTTCGAACAACACGATTTCCATTTCCGCATTGATATAGTTCATTTTCATGTCACCTACTCCTTCATTCATAATGGCTGGATTAGTGCACGACACTCCCAATAATAGCATTGTAGCACATCATTTCATCCATTTCAACTATAATTTTCAATAGGTATCGCTGATGCGGAAGGTGCGCTGTGTGCCGCTGACGCAGGTGCCGTCCAGCGTTTCCCAGCCGGGGGTGGCAGTGATCTCAATATCGAACATAGATGCCGGAGTCTCCAGCAATGTATAGGTGACAAAGTATCTGGAGTCCGGTCCGAACACCAACGCAGGACTGGTAATCAGCGTACCGCCAGACTTCACCTGCTCGTAAGCCGTATTGCTGGCAATCCGACGGCTGACGGTACCGATGGTCACATCGAAATACACGCTGCTTAGGTTCAGCCCCTCCACAGAGGTCAGCAACCGCAAATCCGTTTTTTCAGAAGCGGCACTGGTTCCCAGAGTGGTCTGGAATTTCAAGGTCAGCGTGTCCTCAAGGACGAACTTTGCGTAAGCCCAGCCCTCTGTGACGTTGGCGCTGACCGGTTGGGTCAATGCCTCATCCATAAACCAGCCAGCAAACACATAACCTTCCTTTTCAGGCGCGGTGTAGCTCTGGCCGCAACGGTAAAGAGCCATGTTCAGATAATTCTCCGCAATCTGGTAGGCGGTTCTGGATAGCACCGGTCCGTTGTTATAGGCCAGTCCACCATTGACAGTCACGTTGTCCAGCACATGGCTTTCCGAAAACACCGCTCCGTCCGCGCCAACGGTTTCGCTGCCCAAGCCGATCCAGTCGGTGCTTTCAAAACCGGATACCTTCGCCATGGGCTTTGTGGTACTCACCGGATCATTCCACGTCACGTCCACCGCATACCACTCATTATCCATTTTCACCTGATTCCACATATGGTCGCCGCCACGGGCCGTGCCCTCTGCCAGCACGCAGGGAATGCTCACTCGATCACACAAAACCTTGAGAGCACGGGCATAACCCTCGCACACCGGACCGGCCGCACCATTATTGCCCTCCAGCGCACTGATACACTCCCATGCAGTACCCGCAGCGGAAGTATAATCTCCGTCGGCCACTGCGGAATTGTAGGCATTGGACAGGGTCAGGCTGTCGCTGAAATAGCAGATTTGGTCGTAAACGGAAGCGTCCTGAGGATAATCCTCCAGAATTTGACCGATAGCTGCCTCTCGGCGGTCAATGGCCTCCGCCACAGCACCCACTTCCTGATACTCCTCCCGACGGACATCAAAGCTGTCGGCGGTCAGGTAGAAATAAACCTTCAACGTGTATGTAGCGGTGGCTACGCCGCCGTAGGCATTTTCAAAGCCATAGCTCAGACTGCTGCCACACTTGCTGTTGCCGGTGAGCCAGAACACCTCCGGATGGTCCCGATCAAAAGCACCGTAGGTGGCAAAGGCGTAGTTGGCGATGATGTTGGGAACGTTGCCAACATCTGCCTGGGCGGCAGCGAAGGCAAGATTGGTCAGGCTGTCGCCAGTCTTATAAGTAAAGGGCACAGAGCCGGTAATGGTATCCACAAGATACACCTTACGGCTACCGTAGCTGTCAGCGCGGCTCGGATTCGCCAGTGTGCCGTCAGCGGTGGCGTTATCCTCCAACCAATTATAGAATCTGCGGGCAAAATCCGGCAGATCTGCCATCCGGTCGATCCAGAGCAGATGATTCCCATCCGCCACCGAGGGATAAGTGGTGACGGTGCTATTATGGTACTCCCGCTCAAAAATCGTGGCTTCCCATTCTGTTTCTACGGTGTAGTCCGTTACCGCAAAAGCAGATGCCGCCGGAAGCAGCGTCAGCAGCATGACCGCTGACAAAAACAGTGCAAATAATCGTTTCACAAGCAATCTCTCCCTTTGGATTATTATACCGGAATTTTATCATCTTTTCCGCAGATAGTAAAGGGGAAAAGTATATTTTGCTCGATAATCTCCTATATTTCATCACCAGTCCAACCGGTAAATTATCGTTTAGCGGAGCACTGCACCCTTGCCCCCTCGTTTTGAGGGAGGTGGGCCGAAGGGGCGGGGGGGGAGATATATTAACACACTTTTGAACTCCCCCAGTCAAAAATCAAAGATTTTTGCCAGCCCCCTCAAAACGAGGGGGCCAAGGGACGGTGCGTACTTTTAGACCGCTAAATGACAATATAGCGAAATGGCGATTAGCGCAAACGAAGGCCGCGGCTTTCGCCGCGGCCTTTGGGATGTATTACATATCGAAGGGTTCCATGCTCAGGACGGGGTGACCCACCTCGCCCAGATAGTTCAGCAGTTCCTCCGGATCCTCGGTGCAGACGGTTTCATCGGCAATCATGTCG
>SVME01000107.1 GCA_015067605.1 Oscillospiraceae bacterium | reverse complement strand
TGCCACGTCGCCCTTTCAGGGCTCCTCGCAATGACAGCTTTTTCGCTACGTTTTTGTTGATTTGTGATTGTGCTTACTTAAAGGGATAACCATAACGATAATTTACTGTTCTTTGATACAATGAAAACAGGCACCGCTTTGCGGTGCCTGTCGCATTATGGATTAGTGGAGCTCGCCACCGTTAAAGTCGTCAGAGGGTTTGACGAAATCTTCCAGATTCGTAGAACTGGTAGCGATAACGTCCTCGTTCTCGAAGAAAAAAACTTCCATCTCGGCGCTTTCGTAGAAAGTCTTCATATTCAGCTATCCTCCTTGTAAGAATCAGTCCAGAATGTCGGACAGGACGATGGTACGGTAATTGGTGCCAATCTCGTAGCCATCCAGCCCAACGAACACAGCACACATCTGGATGTCAGTATCATAGTACTCGGCGGGGATATCAGTCAGAGTGTAGGTGACCAGATAGCCCTCGTAGCCGAAGATGTCACGGCAGGTCAGGCTGGCGCCGTTGGCGTTGATGGCCTCATAAACGACCTCACAGTCGACGAAGGCGGTCTCGCCGTTGATGGTAATCCGGAACTCGACGTTGGCATAATCCAGGGTCTCAACGGAGGTAATCAAACGCATATCCACGGTGGCATCGTCAGCGGAAGCGTCAGCGTTCAGCTGGACCTTCATATCGGCCTCGCCGAACTCGTACACATCACAGGTGACCTCGGTGGTTTCAGCGTTGAAGGTGATGGTGACCTCGCCGGGGTTCTTCACCACGACGGAGTAGTTGCCCTCACCGTAGCCGTAGGAGGGAGTATTCCAGGAGCCGGTGGTGACCTTGTACTCGTAGGTACCGGCATACCAAACATCGAAGACGATTTCGTACAGGCCGGTCTCCTCATTGTAGGTCATCTTGTTGTCCTCATAGCCGGGATCCCACTCCACATCGCACAGCTCCTCAGAGCCAGCGACATAGTAGTCATTTTTTTTCAAGTTGGCAGCTTCGACGGTAATTGCCGCGGTAGCAGCATCGAAGTTAATGGTCACATCACTTGTGCCGGTCAGTTCAAACCGATAGTTATTGCCATTGTCGCCCCAGCTGTTATTCCAGGTGCCATCGGTGACCTTGAACTCATAGGTACCGGCAGCCACATTAGCGAAGGTGATGGTGAAAGTGCCATCCCCGTTGTCGGTCATGGGGTTCTTCGTGGGATCCCAATTCACACCGCACAGTTCCTCGTAGCCAGCAACGGTGTAGTCGCCATTGGCAGCAATAACTGTCATGGGCAGCATTGCCAGAGCCATTGCCAGAACCAGCAGAATGCTGACCAGACGCTTGTTGGTAGATTTCATATTTTTTCCTCCTTGTTTTTTGGTAAGTATATGGCATAGCCAGAGTACATTATATACCAAATTTTCTATTTTGGAAATTAGCATATGTGCTAATTTTGAATTATTTTTTTGTGCAAGTATCTAAAATCCCCATGGAACCAACCGGCTCCATGGGGATTAGACTGTACTTTCTGCGATAAATTATCGTTTAGCGCACGAACTACCACCCATTGTAGGGGAGGGTCTTGACCCTCCCTAAAACCTTGCGACATCTGCAATGTTTGTTTTATGCCACCAATGTTATGATACGCGCAATAATTACAACTCAATAATCGTTATGATGTGGGAGGGTCAAGACCCTCCCCTACGATAACATTGATTGTTGTTACGCCGCTAAACAATATTTTATGATTTAATCAAACTTTCTCAGCGGCTTCCACCACGTGCTTCATCAGCACAGAGGTGGTAACAGCGCCGACACCGCCGGGAACGGGAGTGATGGCCTCGACAATGGGCTCCACCTCGTCGAACTTGGCATCGCCGGCGATAGCACCCAGACCGCCACGGGCGTTGGGCTTGTTCTCGTCCCAGTTGATGGACACGTCAATCACAATCTGTCCGGGACGCACGAAATCAGCCGTCAGGGAGTTCAGCACACCGGCGGCAGACACGATGATATCGGCGTTCTTGCAAATCTCAGCGGTGTTGACGGTACGGGTGTGGCAGGTGGTGACGGTGGCATTCTTGCCCATCAGCATCATGCCGGCAGGCTTGCCAACCACCAGACTACGGCCAATCACAACAGCGTTCTTGCCCTTGCAGTCGATGCCGTAGAAGTCCAGAATCTCCATGCAAGCGGCAGGGGTGCAGGGTGCGTAGCCCAAATCGGACAGCCCCTCAAACACACCGGCGTTGGACATATGGGTCATGCAGTCCACGTCCTTCTTGGGGTCCAGACGGTTGCAAATCTCATTCTGGTCACCGCGCAGATGCTTGGGCAGGGGACGGAACATCAGCACGCCGTGGATGGAATCGTCTGCGTTGACCTGATCGATCACCGCCAGCACATCGTCCTTGGACGCATCGGCAGGCAGCTCGAACTTCTTCACATCCACGCCCACCAGCTCAGCGCGTTTGGTAGCGCCCTTCTCGTAGGACAGGTCAGAGGGATCGGCACCCACACGGATGATGCCCAGCGTAGGGGCAATGCCCTTTTCACGCAGGGCGGCGGTGCGAACCTGCAGATTCGCATTCAGGGCATCGGTAACTTCCTTGCCCAAAAGCAGTTTAGCCATAATTTTTCCTCCAAATTAAAAATTTGTCAAGCGCCGAAAGCGCAATCGCTTCCCCCGGGGGGAGATGCGGCTTCGCCGCTTACTGACCAAAGCCGGCTTTAACGGTGTTGAAAATCTCATCGGCCAGCTGACCGTACTTGTTGAGCATCACGTTGGCGTGGCGGTTCATGTCCTCGGCAACGTCACGGTTTTTCAGGGACTTGGTGTTGATGAACACGTTCAGGGATGCTGCCTGCAGAGCGGCCTTGCAAATCACAGCGCCGCAGCCTGCATCGGAAACCGCCAGACGGCTGCCCTTATCCGCAAAGACCTTGATGTAGTCGATGGCCTGACAGCACAGCTCCATAATCTTGATGGGCGTGGAGCAGGCGATGATGGTGGCCTCCTCCATGACCTTGTCACGGTTGGGGTCATCCTTGGGGATGCCGTAGGCCTTGGCCAGAGGCAGGAAGTTTACTTCGTCCGCCTCTACTTGATCCAGCAGCTCCTTCTGCAGCGCATCGCACTTTGCTTTCAAATCAATGATTTCCGCCTCCACATCGGCGTACTTCTTCTTGCCAACGGTCAGGGAACCGACCATGTTGCCCAGCGCGGTGCCGATGGCACCTACCAGTGCGGCAGCACCGCCGCCACCGGGAGCCGGTGCGTCGGATGCCAGAACCTCCACAAACTTGCGGCAAGTTTCCATTGTCATGTCCATAGTATATATCTCCTTATACCAATATTGTAGGGGAGGGTCTTGACCCTCCCACGGCGGCGTAGCCGCCAAAGCCTCCCTCATCAGATGGAGCCAAGAGCGCCTGCGGCGCTTAGGGAGGGTCAAGACCCTCCCCTACAAAGGGATTTCAATAAATGCCACGAAAGCACAGGCGGAAAATCCGCCTGTGCTTATGTGATTCGTGATTAGAACAGGCCGGAAACCTTGCCGGTCTCGGTGTCCACATCGACACGACGATAGGCAGGGTCAGCGGCAGTACCGGGCATCATGGAGATGGTACCGGCCATGGGGCACAGGAACTTAGCGCCGCCGTACTCCAGAATGTCACGGACGAACAGTCTCCAGCCGGTGGGCACACCCTTCTTGGTGGGGTCATCGGACAGGGACAGGTGGGTCTTGACCATCATGGTGCAGTAGTCAGCGTACTTGGGATCGTTCTCGAAGCGAACGGCCTTCTCGGTGGCCAGAGGAGCCCAATCCACGCCGTCGGCGCCGTAGACTTCCTTGGCAATCCGCTCAACGCGCTGACGCAGAGGCATATCCAGATCGTACAGGAACTTGACCTCGTTCTTGCTTTCGCAGGCCTCAACGACAACCCGAGCCAGCTCAGCAGCGCCTTCGCCGCCGTAACGCCAGTGGTTACTTTCGGCGCAACGGATGCCCTTCTCAGCACACAGCTTCTTCAGCAGAGCGATTTCGGCATCGGTATCGGTGTAGAACCGGTTGATGCAGACGACAGGGGTGATGCCGGACTTCAGGATGGTGTTGACATGGTGGAACAGGTTGCAGG
>SVME01000106.1 GCA_015067605.1 Oscillospiraceae bacterium | reverse complement strand
GGCGGTGACTGCTAATAGTAGTGGTATGATTGCCACTGGCAATCATTTTAATTCTAATTCGCTGCGCGAAGCACCACCCTCGGGGGAAGCCATGCGGCTTCGCCGCTAGTGCGCTAAACGATAATTTGCGGCAACGTGGCACAATTTTGACACGCTAAAAATCCCCACGAAAGTGGGGATTTTTTGTGGTAGACAAAGGGCGAAATTTGGTGTACAATAAAGGTTGAGTAACTATGCCCTGAATACATAGGAGGGATACACTATGAACGAAAATGAAAAGAAAGAATCCGGAAAAGAGCTGGGAATACAGCAGCTGTTGGCGATCATCCTGCGCAAGGGCTGGATAATCATGCTGGTGGGCATCCTCTGCGCCGGGATAACCTTCGCAGGCACCTACTACTTGATTACCCCCAAATACCAGTCCTCTACCATGTTCTACGTCAACAACAGTAACCTGAATCTGGACAGCCTGACCTCTGGCGACCTGGTGGCCGCACAGGAGCTGGTCGAATCCTACATCGTCATCTTGGAAAGCCGTGAGACCCTGCTGGAAATCAAGGACTACGCCGGTGTTGACCGCTCCGTTTCCGAGCTGCAGGGTATGATTACCGCCGCTTCCGTCAATTCCACAGAAATCTTCCGAGTGGTAGTCACCAGCCCCGATCCTCAGGAGGCTCACGACATCGCCAACGCCATTGCGGAGATCCTGCCCAAGCGTATCTCCACCATCATCGATGGCACCTCCGCCAAGGTGGTGGATCATCCCATCGTAGCCAACTCCCCCAGCTCCCCCAGCTATGTGGTCAACACGCTGGTGGGCTTTGCGCTGGGCTTCCTGTGTGCCTCCGCCGTGTTTGTGCTGCGGGAGGTATTTGATCTGATCATCCGCACCGAAGAGGATGTGCAGCGCAGCTGTGACCATCCGGTGCTGGCTGCCGTGCCGGACATGAACGCTCCCTCCAAGGGTGGCTACTACGAACGCGACAAAAAGCGCCGCTCCAACCCCCTTGCCGACAAGGAAACGGTGCTGGTGGGCAGTGGCATCAGCTTCGCCGCCAGTGAAGCCTACAAGCTGCTGCGTACCAAGCTGCAATTCTCCTTCGTGGACGAAAACGACTGCCATATTATTGGTATTTCCAGCGCTATGGCCGGCGAAGGCAAGAGCCTTTCCTCGGTGAACCTTGCCTACTCTCTGGCCCAGCTTGAAAAGCGGGTGCTGCTGATCGACTGCGATATGCGCCGCCCCTCTCTGAACACCAAGCTGCCCATCCAGAAAACCCCCGGCCTTTCCAACTATCTGACCCGTCAGGTGCAGCTGGATAAGCTGATGCAGAATTACACCTCCGGCCAGACCAATTTCGACGTGATCGCCGCCGGACGGAATCCTCCCAACCCCATCGAGCTGCTTAGCTCCCAGCGGATGCAGGAGCTGCTGTCGCAGCTGCGCGGCACCTACGACTACATTATTCTTGATCTACCCCCCGTGGGCGAGGTATCCGACGCTCTGGTGGCGGCGAAGCTGGTGGACGGCATCCTGCTGGTGGTTCGCCAGAACTACTGCGACCGCCGTGCCCTGTCCGAGGCCACTTCCCAGTTCAGCTTCGTGGACGGCCGTGTACTAGGCGTGGTGTTCAACTGCACCGTGGAGTCCAGCTTCCGCTACAAGAGTTACCGCTACTATAAGCGCTACTACCATCGCTATGAAGGCAGCTACAGCCGTGCCGCCCGCGCGGCGCAGCAAAAGGAGCAGGAATGATTGCCGACATCCACACCCACCTACTCCCTGGCGTGGACGACGGCAGCCCCGACCTGAAAACCTCCCTGAAAATGCTGGAGGCGTTGGAGGCACAGGGCATCACCCGCATCGCTGCCACCCCCCACTTCTATGCCAACCACGATTCTCCTGAGCTTTTTCTGGCTCGGCGGGATAGTGCTGCCGCCGCATTGCGGCAGGCATGGCGGGGGAACGCAGATTTGCGGTTGGGTGCGGAGGTCTACTACTTCGAGGGCATCAGCGACTGCGAAGCGCTGGAATCCTTGGTCATCGAGGGCACCGACCTGCTGCTGGTGGAAATGCCGCCGGCTCCATGGCCGGAACGAACATTCCGAGAGCTGCAGGAGATTCACCGGAAGCGAAAGCTGATTCCGGTGATAGCCCACCTTGACCGCTACATCACCCCCCTGCGCAGCCACGGCATTCCGGAAAAGCTGGAGCAGCTGCCGGTGCTGGTGCAGCTCAACGCTGAGTCCCTACTGCGCGCCGGCAGCCGAGGCATGGCGCTGCGGCTAATTCGTCAGGGACGGATACATTTGCTTGGCTCCGACTGCCACAGCATGGGCAGACGCAGCCCCAATCTGGCCGAGGGCTGGCAGGTCATCGGCCGCAAACTGGGACGGGCAGCCCAAGAAGAGCTGCTCCGTCTGGAGGACAGCCTATGGACAAAAAATTGAAGCCGAAGAATATCATTATCCTACTGCTGATTTTTGCCCTGATTCTGGTGGGACTGTTCAGCGTAGTAAAAATCGTAGAAAATCTGATGCATGGTGGCAAGGCCCCCGAGGCCACCGCCCCCAGCAAAACCATCCTGCGCGATGGTGTGGAGTATTACCCCCGTCAGGATATGCTGGTGATTCTGGTGGCCGGCATCGACGAAACCGGGCCGGTGCAGCATAGCGGCTCCTACAACAACCCCGGTGAAGCAGATATGGTTTCGCTGGTGATTTTCGACCAGACCGCCGAAAAAATTGACGTTCTGGCGCTGAATCGGGATACCATGCTGGATATGCCGGTGTTGGGCATCGGCGGCAAACCCGCCGGCACTCGCCACGGTCAGCTAGCGCTGGCTCATACCTATGGCTCCGGCCTGACCGATTCCGGTGAGAACCTGAAAAAGACCGTATCGGATTTCCTGTACGGCCTGAAAATCGACTACTATGTGACCATGAACATGGATGCCATCGCCCTGTTCAACGATGCGGTGGGCGGCGTGACTGTGAAGGTGGAGGATGACTTCTCCGCCATCGACCCCACCATCGGCACCGGCACCGTCACTCTCAACGGCCAGCAGGCCATCAGCTTCCTGCGCTCCCGTCAAGGGCTGGGCGACCAGCTGAACCTGAGCCGCATGGAGCGGCAGAAGCAATATATGGTCAGCTTCGTAGAGTCGCTGCGCACGACCTTGTCCGCCGATTCCGCCGCCGCACTGACCATCTATCAGGAGCTGTCACCTTACATGGTCACGGATCTATCCGACAATGCCATGCTGGGACTGGTGGATTTCTATCGGGACTACTCCATGGGCACCACCTATACCCCCGATGGCGAAAATGTGGTGAAGGAATTTATGGAATACCATGTGGACGCCGATGCGCTGGATAAGCTGATTCTCCAGCTTCTCTACGCCCCGAAAAGTTGATGCAGTCGCTGTTTCATTGGATTTACTGCCTGCCGCTAGATCAGGCAGTGCTGTGGGCACTGTGCGCTACGAGCCTGTTTCTGTGGCTGCGGCAGCGTCTGGAGGGGCAGAAATGGTGGCGGTTCGTCCTGATGGCAGCGCTGATGGTGTGGCTGGTGGCGGTGGTGCGCACCTGCCTGACTACCCGCACATCCGGCGTGTTTCAGTGGAACCTGCTGCCCCTGAAAAGCTACATCACCGTCCTGCAAGGCGGCAATCCGGAGCTGGTGCGGAGCAATTTTATGAACGTACTGCTGTTCTACCCCGGTGGGCTGGTGTCCGCCAGCCTGTGGAGGCGGAGCAAACTGTGGAAATTGACTGGGCTGTTTTTTTTGCTCAGCCTGTTGATTGAGCTGACCCAGTTTGTATTTTGCCTCGGCTTTGCGGAAATTGACGATGTAATCCACAATACCCTCGGCGGATGGCTGGGACTCCTGACCTCGAAGCAATTTGAACGACTTACCCAAAAGACCGGTGCGGCCTAACGCACCGGTCTTTTCAGACTTTCAAAGAACGATAAATTATCGTTTAGCGCAGTAAGCGCAGCACTAAAAACAACGCACGTCATTGCGAGGGCCGTAGGCCCGTGGCAATCCCCGAAGGATTTAGACACGTTCCGAAAACACTGTCATTGCGAGGAGCCCTGAAGGGGCGACGTGGCAATCTCCCGGTACAACGTTAAATGCTCGCCAACATTTAGGAAAGAAAAAAGCGCCAAATCGTAGCTCTCATTCCTAAACGCCCAATATTGT
>SVME01000105.1 GCA_015067605.1 Oscillospiraceae bacterium | reverse complement strand
GAAAGTGGAAAGTTGAAAGTTAGTGGTATTTCCTTCGGAAATGATTCTAAATAGTCGGCAAAGCCGACACCTTAACTTTCAACTTTCAATTTTCAACTTTCAACTGCAGTACGCCAGTGCTGCGCTAAACAATCATTTAGCGGTTCTGTGGTGAAGATTTTTGTGAAAACGATATTTGGCTTCTTTATTTGTTTCAATCTTCCTCGCTGTCCAGCTGGGCAATCATTTTGTTGTAGCGCTTGACGCGCCATTCGCCTACGAGATAATCGAATATGTAGGAAACGAGAAACATGGTGACAAAGGCAATTATGGCGGTGATGGCCACGGTGAGGCCCTTGTTCAGCTTGGGGAAAATGGCCTGGGTCAGCTCGTAGTCGGTCAGTTCCGTTTCACCGAAGCCAAGGAGAATAATGTCCATAACCGCAAAAGCGGCACCGAACAGCACACTGCCAAAGGCATAGCTTTTCCGACGGACACGCTTGTCGGCCTTGGAATCACCCAGGGGGAGGGGACGGTTCTTGTGATCCAGGGGCTGCTCTACGTCGCCCAGCATCCGCCGTGCGATGATTATTACAAGGCAAGACCCTACAAGGGCAAACAGCTCCCAACCGGCCTCGCCGGTGGTGACGATTCGGTAAACGGTGGAAGCGATCAGGCAAAGGACAAGAAACAGATATCCGTACACAATGGCAGTGCCGGTAATCTGGCGCTGGCGCTCGTCCATGGGTTCGATGTTTTGGGTTTTGGTATTATTTTTCATTTTGAGGTTCCTCCCAGAATAAATCATTTAATGTCTTTCCTGTGACTTTGCAAATTTCGATACACAATCGCAGCGTGGGGTTGTAGCTTCCGTTTTCGATGGCGCCGATGGTCTGCCGGGTCACGCCCACGGCCTTGGCCAGGTCTTCCTGCGACATATCCCGCTCGATCCGGGCGATTTTAAGGCGTTTGTTTTTCATGGCTTACCTCCTTATGATTGAATAATAACATATATCCGCTATAATGTCAAGTATATATTACATAACGAATAATAAAAAATACATTATGCCGTATGTAAATTTTTTGCGACAAGGATTGACATTTCCTGCCGGATATGATATATTAACTGTACTAATACAATTAGTACAGAAAGGAGATGGTTAGGATGCTGCAATTGGATTATCGGGACAGACAGCCGCTTTATCTTCAGATCGCGGAGAACTTCCGCCGCCAGATTTTGTCGGGAATTATGCAGGTGGGGGAGAAGCTGCCCAGTGTTCGGGAGCTGTCGTCTGAGCTGTCGATCAATCCCAATACCATCCAGCGTGCCTATCGGGATCTGGAAACGGAAGGATGGATCCTGTCGGTGCCGGGGAAGGGGAGCTTTGTTGCGGAAAACGATCACGGCATCCATCGCAGGCAGGAGCTGCTGGAGCAGCTGGGAGAATTGGTCACGGAACTGAACAATCTGGGCCTGGGCCATGAGGAAATCATCCAGTTCATTCAGAAAGGAGAATGCAACCATGCTTAAATTGCAAAATGTAACCAAGACCTTTGGCGACTTTAAGGCGTTGGATGATCTGAGCCTGTCGGTTCCAAAAGGGTCTGTTTATGGCCTTGTAGGCCCCAATGGTGCCGGTAAATCCACCGCTATTCGGATTCTCACCGGTGTTTACCGCCCTGATAACGGTCAGGTGCTGATGGAGGGCCAGCCCATTTGGGAGAACGATGCCCTGAAAGCAAGAATCGGTTTGATTTCCGATGAGATCTTTTACTTCCCGTCTTCCACGTTGGAGGATATGTACCGGTTTTACAGCGGCATTTTCCCTAATTATGATCGGGAACTGTACGCACGTTTGTCGGATGTGTTCCGCTTGCCCTCCAAAAAGCAGATACGTAGCTACTCCAAGGGTATGCAGAAGCAGGCGGCCTTCCAGCTGGTGCTTTGTGCCCATCCGGATGTGCTGATTCTGGACGAGCCGGTGGACGGCCTGGATCCGGTGATGCGCCGGACGGTGAGCAGCCTGATCCTGTCCGAGGTAGCCCAGCGGCAGGTGACGGTGCTGATTTCTTCCCACAACCTGCGGGAGCTGGAGGACCTATGTGACCATGTGGGCATTATGGACCGGGGCAAGATGCTTCTGGAGCGGAGCCTTGCGGATATGCAGGGCACCACACATAAGGTTCAGATGGTGGGGCAGGTGCCGGATCAGCTGGAGATCCTGCATACCTCCGGTACCGGTCGGCTGCAAAATCTCATTGTCCGTGGCACCGCTGCCGAGGTGGAGCGGATTTTGGCGGAAGCAAATCCCGAGTATTTTGAGCTGATCCCCATGTCCCTTGAGGAAATCTTCATTTACGAGTTGGGAGGTATCCGAGATGAAATCAAGAACATCATTCTTTAACATTACGGTGCTGCGCAAGGATCTGGCCCGCTTTTTGTGGGTGTGGATGGCTGTTTGCGCGGTGCAGGTGTTGGGTGCGTTGAATTACTTAGAGGATGACAGATTCCTGCTCATGTCTTTGGCCAGCGATTTAAGCACCGGTGTCACCGGAACCGCGGTTTTTGCGCTGGTGGCGGTGCTGTGTCTGTTTGGCGATCTGTTCAGCAAGCGGCTGTGCAATGGCCTGCATGCACTGCCTGTTCGCCGTGAGGCCTGGCTGTTTACCCATTTGACGGCGGCGGTGATCTTCTGGCTGGTGCCTCAGGCTATGCGGTGTATGATTTATTTCCTCGTACTGGGGAGCGAGTGGCATGTGGCGCTGCTGTGGCTGCTGGGCAGCTTTGTACAATATCTTTTCTTCCTGTCGCTGGCGGCGTTTTGCGCGGTGTGCGCCGGAACAAAATTTGCCACTGCGGCTCTGTTTTTGATGTTCAACAATGTTGGCACCATCTGCTATGCGGTTGTGAGTGTGTTCTATGAGCCTCAGTTGGTGGGCCTGATCATTCGGGGGGACCTCTTCTACCTGCTGGCGCCCACAATGTTTTTTAATGCAAATGAGCTGATCCTGACCCGGTTTGTGAATAACGAGTTCATGGGGCTGTACGAGTATGCCGGGATGGGAGATTGCTGGTGGTATGTGGGTGTGCTTGGTGCCGCCGCGCTGCTGTTGGTGGTGCCCACGGTGTTGGTATACCGTCGCCGCCGGCTGGAATGCATTGGCGAACTGGTGGCCTGTGCTCCGGTGAGAGCCATCACCTGGGGCGTGCTGACTTTGTTTGGCGGCATCAGTGCCTATGCGTTCAGTATGCTGATCGGCGGAAGTATTGTTGCTCTGCTGGGGGGATTGGTCCTTGGCGGAATGATCGGAGAGTTGATTCTGACCCGTGGCAAAAAGCGGATTCGCAGAGGGTTGATCAAGGGAACAACAATGGCCGCGGTCGTGGGTGTGAGCATTCTGGTGGTATCTTTGGATCCGCTGGGTGTGACGAGATGGAAACCCTCTGTGGATGAGGTGGAGTCGTTCGCAGTCGCCAATTACTATTACTCGGGGGCTTTTGAAGAGGATTGGCATGAGTCCCTGGTGTATCAGGAGCCTGACGAGGTGCGGGAAATCCTGAGAATTCACGATTTGCTGATTCAGGAAGGTACCAAAGTCAGTATCACCGCCGGTTGGGAGGAATATGATGAAATCTATATCATCTACAAATTAACCGACGGCACGGAGAAGGCCCGGCGTTACTACTATCCGCTTAATTCCGATATCGGACGGAAAGTTGAGTCCATGTGGAGCAGTCCCGAATACCTGCTGGGCTATGAGAATTGGGAGGATTTCCTGAATCAGGACTTGGAGGTTTACGTAGATTCAGACTATGGATCCTGGACTCTGGACGGAGATCAGACGAAGGAAATCCTGGAAGCCCTGAAAACGGACTGCGAGAAGGGCGCGGTGGATCGATATGCCGAGTCCACAATTTATGTTGGCCTGAGCAATGGAAAATCGATCTGCATTACACCCAAATGCCGCACCACCACAGCATGGCTGAAAGTAAACCTGCCTGAGGTGTATGGAGATTGAGATGGAAAATGATTGTTTAGCGCACTAAGCGCCGCAGGCGCATCGCTTCCCCCGGGGGTGGTGCTCCGCGCAGCGAATCTATAATCTAAATGATTGCCGGTGGCAATCATACCATTACTATAGCTGGCACCGCCGCAAGGCGGTGACTGAAGAGGAATGCGGGAGATAATCTACAAAATTGGGACAGTTTTCAGACTTAGAACAGGGAAAAAGTCTGGAACATATACAAAACCGTTAGGATTTCGCCC
>SVME01000104.1 GCA_015067605.1 Oscillospiraceae bacterium | reverse complement strand
GTTGTGGTTATCCCTTTAAGTAAGCACAATCACAAAACAACAAAAACGTAGCGAAGAAGCTGTCATTGCGAGGAGTCCTGAAAGGGCGACGTGGCAATCTCCCGGTACAACGTTTATACTTTATCAGCCCACAGGAATGAAAACAGCGTCAAAACGTCATTTTCATTCCTCAACGCTCATAATTGATGTAACATTACAGCAGGAGATTGCCAGGAGGTGAATTGCCCCAAAGGGGCAAAAGAGACCACCCTGGGGTGCGGGCCTGCGGCCCTCGCAATGACATACGTTGCTTGTAGTTGACTTGCTTACGAAAAGGGATAACCACAATAATCGTTTGTGGTGCCAACGTACCGAACAGCCATGTCATTGCGAGGAGGCCGAATAGGCCAACGTGGCAATCTCCTGCTGAAACCTTTGACAATATTGGGTGTTTGGGAATGAGAGCTACGATTTAAAGCATATTTCTTCCTGAATGTTGGCGAACATTTAGCGTTTTACCGGGAGATTGCCACGTCGCTTCGCTCCTCGCAATGACAGCGCTTTCGGAATGTGTTTAAATCTTTGATTGACTGAAAGCGCCGCCCGGATGGGCGGCGCTTCGTCATGTGGTGGGTAAGGTAAATTACTTGCCAGCTTTGACAGTAGCCAGCAGGTTGCCATCTACGTCACGAACATACAGAGTGTAACCGGTCAGCTCGGGGATATCCTTCTGCATATCGGCCAGAGACTCGTCAAAGGTGCTCTGCATACCATCGTAGGTTTCCTGCATGGCAGTCTTGGTGGCATCGTCTACGTCCTTCAGTTCGTTGATGTTCACATCAATGAGCATGCGATAGCCATCAGCCTTGATGGTGGACTTGCAGGTCAGGCCGGAGCTGGTGAAAGAGCTGTTGAAGCCCTCCAGTAGCTCGTCTTCGTGCTCTTCGATGTACTTTTCAACAGAGGTCTTCTCAACGGAAGCTGTTCCACCATTTTCCTTGCCATCCTCCTTCTTGGCGGTGTCGCCGCCGCAGGCAGCCAGGGACAGGCAGAGAATCAGCGCCAGGGTCAATGCTAGAATTTTTTTCATAATGATTGCCTCCTTCTATATTGTGGGGTACAAAATCAGTATATTTCAAATATTGGAAAAAGTCAAGGGCGAATTGTCACCGCTTTTGCTCAATGTGCTATTGAGCAAAAGCGTGCTGCGGGAGCGCAGCACGCTTTGACATTACACTTGCAGCACTGCCTTGGCGAACAGGAAGTACACCAGCAGCGACAGGGCATCCACGATGGTGGAAATGAAGGGGCTGGCCATGACCGCCGGATCCAGCTTCAGCGCCTTAGCGCCCATGGGCAACATACAGCCCACCACCTTAGCCACGATGACCGTGACGCACAGGGCAAGGCAGACCACCAAATCCACCTCCAGCGTGATGTCGTAATTGCCGAACATCATCCGATCCACGAACCAAATCTTTGCAAAGCACACCAATGCCAGCGCAATACCGCACAGCACCGAGGTGCGAATCTCTTTCCACAGTACGATGCCGATATCCCTGAATTTCAGCTCACCCAAGCTCAAAGCACGGATTACCGTGACGCTGGACTGGGAGCCGGAGTTACCGCCGGTACCCATCAGCATGGGGATGAAGGCCGTCAGTGCTACCTGCGCCGCCAGCGCACTTTCGAAGGACGTGATGATCAGCCCCGTGAAGGTGGCGGATACCATCATCAGCATCAGCCACGGGATACGGTTGCGGAACAGCTCGAACACGTTGCTCTTGAGATAGCTCTTCTCCGAGGGCAGCATACCGGACATCATCTCGATATCCTCGGTGGCCTCCTCCTCCAGAACATCCATGGCGTCATCAAAGGTGACGATACCCACCATCCGGTTCTCTCCATCCACCACGGGCAGCGCCAAGAAGTCATACTTACTGAACAGGTGGGCAACTTTCTCCTGATCGGTCCGGGTATGGACGCTAATCAGGTTAGTCAGCATCATTTCGCTGATGGGGGTTTCATCGTCCTCCGCCAGCAGCAAATCTTTCACCGTCACCAGACCCAGAAGGGTTCGATCCTTGCCGGTGACGTAGCAGGTGTAGATGGTTTCCTTGTCCACGCCCTGCCGGCGAATCCGCAGAATCGCCTCTTCCACGGTCATGCTGGGCCGCAGAGAAACGTACTCCGTGGTCATAATGGAACCGGCGGAGTTTTCGGGGTAGCGAAGGATCTGGTTGATGGAGCTGCGCATCTCCGGATCAGCGTTTTTCAGGATTCGCTTGACTACGTTGGCGGGCATTTCCTCAACGATATCCGCCGCGTCATCCACGTATAGCTCGTCCAGCACTTCCTTCAGCTCGTTATCGGAAAAGCCCCGAATCAGCAGCTCTTGGGCATCCGGCTCCATCTCAACAAAGGTTTCCGCCGCCTGCTCCTTGGGCAGCAGACGGAACATCAGAGGAATCTGTTTTTCCTCCAAATCTACGAACAGCGCGGCGATATCGATGGGATTCATGGTCACCAGAATATCCCGCAACGTTGCGTATTTTTTCTCCTCCAGCATTTTCAGGAGGGCTTTTTGCACGATTTCAAAACGTTCTGCCACAGGTGTTTCCTCCTCATTTTAGAATTGAAAACACACCGGCAAAGTATCCTTACGAGGTCGGCACAGACCGGCCCCAGCGTCTACTTCGGCCCGGTATGCCGCTACTGTTACCCGCGTCCATGCTGATCCCTCCTTTTATGTCATAGTCCTACTTATTTTATCCCCAAATTTCCATGTTGTCAACCGATAATTTTCCTTGCTATTTTAGGAAAATTCGTATATAACTATTGAAAAGGAGTGATTCCATGGACAAACAATCCGCCGCCGCATCCTTGCGCACAGCGGTTTACCCTCCTCGGCGGCTGCTGGCCATCCACGCCGGTGTAACGGCAGGGCTGGCGCTGGTGCTGTCGATAATCAGCTTTATATTGAATTACGCTATCACCCCCGCCGGCGGGCTGGGTTCGCTGGATCTGCAGGCTGCTTTAAGCACTGCGCAGGTTACTTTGCGGCTGATGCAGATGGTGCTGACTCCCTTCTGGGCTGCGGGACTCTGCGCCGCTGCCCTTTCTCTGGCACGGGGGCTGCGCACTACCCCCGCCGATTTGACCGCCGGCTTCCGCCGGTTCAAGCCACTGCTGACCTCTGGTTTGACTATTGGGATACATTATTTGGGCCGTGGCATTATCAGTATGTACCTCAGTTCTACTTTGCTGGGCTTCACGCCTTTGGCGCAAACCCTCTACGACGCAAGTGATGTGCTGGAAAAGAATCCCGAAATGCCGCTGGATGAACTGCTGGGCGATGCTTTCGTGCCGATTATGGTCACATTTTTCGCCATTTTTGCGGTGGTATTTCTGGCGGTGAGCCTGCCGGTGTTTTACCGCTACCGGATGACCGGCTACCTGATTCTGGACGAGCAGGAAAAGAGCGGCGTTCGGGCCACTCTGCGCAGCCGAATCATGATGCAGCGCCGGCGCTGGGATCTAGCGAAGTTGGATTTGAGCTTCTGGTGGTACTATCTGCTGCTGGGGCTGGGTATGACGCTGTGCTATGGAGATTTGATCCTTTCCGCAGCCGGCATTGCGCTGCCCATTCCGGATGCGGTGGCTTACTGGCTGTTTTTGTGTCTGGGACTGCTGATGCAGCTGGGCGTGAAGATTCTGGCGGGCCCCAAGGTGGCCGTCACCTACGCCCACCGCTACGAGCGCTACCGCAGCTCCGACCCTCCCGCCCGCAAGCCCAAACAGGTAGACCCCAAAGACCTCCCTTGGACCTATTGAGCGATAAGTTAGCGTTTAGCTTACTAAGCGCCGCAGGCGCTATACCTTCCCCCGAGGGGAAGGTGGTTCGGGCTTTGCCTGAACCGGAAGGGGAATGGCGATACCTGAAATGCAGTAGTAAGTCTTAAAAGACGCAAAAACCAATAGCTTTCTGCCCGTATTCCCCTTCAGACACCGCCTTTGGCGGTGCCTGCTAATAGTAGTGGTATGATTGCCACTGGCAATCATTTTAATTCTAATTCACTGCGCGAAGCACCACCCTCGGGGGAAGCGATGCGGCTACGCCGCTAATGCGCTAAACGATAATTTACAACCGCACTGATGTGAAAAGGGACTGTTGCAAAATGCAAGTTTTGCAGCAGTCCACTTTTTATGCTTATTGAGTCGTAGTGAGGCTTTCTGGAGCAGATATTTGCAGTGAAGATGCTGCTTCCTACGCATTTTGGGTATAGCAA
>SVME01000013.1 GCA_015067605.1 Oscillospiraceae bacterium | reverse complement strand
TACTGCTTAGAAGGCAGTTGCTCTATCCAGCTGAGCTACTGGCGCATTTCTTTGGAGCGGGTGACGGGAATCGGACCCGCGTATCCAGCTTGGAAGGCTGGTGTTCTACCATTGAACTACACCCGCAGATCAACTATTCAGCCATGCGATTTTAGCATATCCATCCCCTGTTGTCAAGACTTTTTTTGCAAATCCTATTTCCTTTTCTGTGCCGATGTGCTATAATGGCTAAAAACCTCCGGAGGTATATCATGAGCAGAGCAGATGAGCTTTACCGCCAGACCTGTCTGGACATCCTTGAAAACGGTTTTTCCGACGAGGGTCAGAACGTTCGTCCCCACTGGGCCGACGGCACCCCTGCCCACACCATCAAGAAATTTGGTGTGGTCAATCGGTATGATTTGGCGGAGGAATTTCCCATCATGACCCTCCGGCGCACCTACTGGAAATCCGCCATCGACGAGCTGCTGTGGATCTGGCAGAAAAAGTCCAACCGAATCTGCGACTTGGGCAGCCACGTCTGGGACGAGTGGGCCGGCCCCGACGGCACCATCGGCAAGGCCTACGGCTACCAGCTGGGACTGAAGCATCACTACAAAGAGGGCGATATGGATCAGGTGGATCGGGTGCTGTACGACCTGAAGCACAACCCCAGCTCCCGGCGAATCCTTACCAGCATCTACAATTTCGACGACCTGCACGAGATGAACCTCTACCCCTGCGCCTACTCCATGACCTTCAATGTCACTGGCAACAAGCTCAACGCCATCCTGAACCAGCGCTCTCAGGATATGCTCACCGCCAACAACTGGAACGTGGTGCAGTATGCGGTACTGACCCACATGATGGCGCAGGTGTCCGGACTGGAGGTGGGCGAGTTTGTCCACGTCATCGCCGACTGCCATATTTACGACCGGCACATCCCTGCAGTGAAAGCTATGCTGGAGCAGGAAGGCTTTGCTGCCCCTACCTTTATCATGGATAAAAATATCTCTAATTTCTACGATTTTACCAAGGATTCCTTCAAAATGGAGGGGTATCAGTTCCATCCCTTCGACTTTGAAATCCCCATGGCCATATAAGAAAATCTCCGGAGCAATCCGGAGATTTTTTGCATTGTAGAACAGAAAAATTAATTGTATTGAATGCCTGTTAAGATTTTTGGGGATGCTCTTGATTTTTTTGTTGTCGAATTGCTGAATTAATTATCAACCCGTTAATATATTTTGTTGCATCCTGACTTGATATGTGGTACAATAAGTTGAATACATATAGTTATAGCTATGCAAATTGGAGCTGATGAATCATGAAAAGACATCTGCCGCTGGCAACTCCTCATATGTCTGACGAGGGCTATGAGCTGGAGTTTGTCCACGACGCATTTCGTAAAAACTGGATCGCCCCGCTGGGCGAGAATGTCAACGGTCTGGAAGCCGCACTGGCGGAGTATCTGGGGCGGGGTAATACCGTCGCTCTGTCTGCCGGTACCGCCGCTTTGCACCTGAGCCTGATCCTCTCCGGCGTCAAGGCCGGCGATTTGGTGTTTTGTCAGGATTTGACTTTCTGTGCCTCTGCCAACCCCGTCACCTATCTGGGGGCGGAGCCGGTATTCATCGACAGTGAACGAGACACGTGGAACATGGATCCGGCAGCGTTGGAGCGTGCCTTCACTCTTTACGGCAAACCCAAGGCGGTGGTGGTAGTGCATCTGTACGGCACACCTGCCAAGATGGGCGAGATTTGCGCCATCTGTCAGCGGGAGGGCGTGACTCTGATCGAGGATGCGGCAGAAGCGCTGGGCAGCGAATACAAGAGTCGCAAGTGCGGCACTTTTGGCCGGTTCGGCATCCTGTCCTTTAACGGCAATAAAATCATCACTACCTCTGGCGGTGGCATGCTGGTGTGTCAGGACAAGGCCGATGCGACCCACGCCCTGAAGCTGGCCACCCAAGCCCGAGAGCCCTTCCCGTGGTATCAGCATGAGGAAATCGGCTTCAACTACCGGCTGAGCAATATTTGCGCCGGCATCGGTCGGGGACAGGCAAAGGTGCTGCCCCAACGGGTGGAAAAGAAGCGGGCCATTTATCAGCGGTATGCCCAGCAGCTGGCGGAGCTGCCTCTGTCGCTGCAGCCCATGGCGGCAGATTGTCGCTCTAATTGCTGGCTGTCTGTGCTGCTGCTGGATAAAGGGTGCGGCGTGACGCCGGCGCAGGTGCTGGATGCCCTGAAGGCTGATGACATTGAGGGGCGTCCCCTGTGGAAGCCCATGCACGCCCAGCCTGTATATGCCAATGCCAAGTTTGTCACTGCCGGTGATGTGTCGGTGGCGGAGGATTTGTTCGCGCGGGGTGTTTGCCTGCCCAGCGATACGAAAATGACCGATGAAGACGTAGACCGGGTCTGTGCCGCTATCAAGGCGCTGTTTTAAGAGGATATCATGAAAAGAAAAGCCGGGTTTTATGAAAAGTTTATCAAGCGGCTACTGGATTTTTTGCTGTCGCTGATGGCGCTGTGTGTGCTGTCGCCGGTGCTGCTGATTCTGATGATTCTGGGCGCTATTTTAATGAAGGGCAACCCCTTCTTTACACAGCAGCGCCCCGGTCGGAATGAGAAAATTTTCCGCTTGATAAAGTTCCGCACCATGACCTGTCAGAAGGACAAGGACGGCAACCTGTTGCCCGACGAGCAGCGGCTGACCAAGTACGGCCGGTTTCTCCGCTCCACCTCGCTGGACGAGCTGCCGGAGCTGATCAATATTCTGGTGGGACATATGTCCATCGTGGGCCCTCGTCCGCTGCTGGTGCGCTATCTGCCTCGCTATAACGCCGAGCAGCGCCGCCGCCACGATGTGCGCCCCGGTCTGACGGGGTGGGCGCAGGTCAACGGCCGCAACGCCATCAGCTGGGAGGATAAGTTCCGGCTGGATGTGTGGTATGTGGACAATGTGCGCTTTGGCACGGATGTGAAGACCATTTTTATGACCGTCAAAAACGTTCTGCGCCGGGAGGGCATCTCCTCCGAAACCAGCGCCACTATGGAAGAGTTTATGGGCTCGCCCGAAAATCAAGAGGTTTGATATGAGCAAAAAAGTCGTTATCATCGGTGCCAGCGGTCATGGAAAAGTCATTGCTGATATTATTCAGTGTTGCGGCGATGTGGTGCTGGGTTTTTTGGATGACTCATCTGATTTGCCTCCAGATATTTGTCACATTCCCATTCTGGGACGGACAGAAGATTATGTAAACTACCCCGAAGCAGAGTTTATCATTGGCATCGGCAGTGCGGCCGTCCGCAAACGTATTGCCCAGTGGCTTGCAGATGTCCGCTGGTACACCGCGATCCATCCTTCGGCTGTGATTTCCCCTATGGATACCACCATCGGAGAGGGCAGCGTGGTGATGGCCGGCGCAGTGGTGAATCCCAGCGTTCAAATCGGAAAGCACTGCATCATAAATACCGGTGCCAGCGTGGATCACGATAACAACATTGGAGACTATTGTCATATCAGTGTCGGCGCTCATCTGGCCGGACTGGTGACGGTGGACGATGGAACATGGATTGGCATCGGCGCGGCTGTGAGCCAATGTATTTCCATTTGCAAAGACTGTATGATTGGTGCCGGAGCCGTGGTCATCCGAAACATCACCACTCCCGGAACTTACGCAGGCATTCCTGCCAGGAGATTGAAATGAAAAAGATTTGTTTTGTAACGACTGTGTCCATAACGCTGCGTACCTTCGTTTTGAAAACGGCACAATATCTGCACGAAAAGGGCGGATATGATATCAGCTTCATCTGCAGTCCAGACGAGGAATTCCAAAAATCCCTGCCGGATTACATACATTTTATTCCCGTACCTATGAAGCGGGGAATCAGCCTTGGCGGCATCAAGGCCATGCGGACGATGACTAAGATTTTTAAGCGGGAAAAGTTCGATTTGGTCCAGTATTCCACACCAAACGCCTCGCTTTATGCATCCATGGCTGCAAAAAAAGCAAAAATCCCTGTCCGGCTGTACTGCCAGTGGGGTATTGTATACACCAGCTTTCATGGTCTGAAACGGAAGATTTTCAAATGTATCGAAAGGGCCGTCTGCAAGCGCGCTACCTGGATTGAGCCGGACAGCCACGGCAATCTGGAGTTCAGTCATGCGGAAGGGCTGTATTCAGAAAACAAGAGCTCCGTTGTCTGGAACGGTAGTGCCAACGGTGTGGATTTGAAAAAGTATGATTTTAGCCACAAGCAGCAATGGCGCGAGATAATCTGGCAGCAATACAATATTCCATCAGATGCATTCGTGTTTGGTGCACTCTGCCGGATTACATGGGTCAAGGGAATCAACGAGCTGCTCGCAGCCACCCGTCAGATTATGGAGAATGCACCCAATGTGTATCTTCTGTTAGTAGGCGATGAGGAAAACGTCCATTTATTGAATCAGGAACTCCTCTCATGGGCAAAAAATCATCCCCGTGTGATATTCCACGGTTTCACCAATGTGCCAGAGCAGTATTTAGCAGCTATGGATTGCCATGTCCTTCCCAGCTATCGGGAGGGCTTTGGCAGCGTGATCATCGATGCGGAAGCCATGGGTGTTCCGGTAATCGTGACTGACATCCCCGGTCCTACCAACGCCATGCTGCGGGATAAGACCGGACTGGTTGTGCCAATGGCCGATGCCGTGGCCCTTCAAAAGGCTATGGAAAGGATGCTGGCTGATCCTGACATGTGCCGAACCATGGGTCAGGCGGGAAACAAATTTGTTTCCGAAAACTTTGAAGAAACCCAGTTGTTTGCGCATATTCTGGCAGATCGTCAGAGATTGCTTGGTGAAAGGGAAGCGCTATGAATCCAAAAATCTCTATTCTCATGGGCATATATAATTGTGCGTCCACATTACCGGAGGCCATCGATTCCATCCTCGCCCAGACCTATCCCCACTGGGAGCTGATTCTCTGCAACGATGGATCCTCGGACGATACTTATGCGGTGGCGGATGCCTATCGCCAGCAGTATCCGGACAAAATTGTTCTGATTAAAAATGAACAAAATATGGGGCTGAATGTAACGCTGAATAACTGTCTGGCGGTGGCCACAGGCGAATATATCGCTCGGATGGATGGAGATGATATCTCACTGCCCAACCGTTTTGAAACGGAGCTGGCCTTTTTGGAAGCCCATCCGGACTACGCGGTGGTCAGTTGTCCTATGATTTATTTTGATGAGGATGGAGATTTCCGTACAGGCGGCTACATCACCGAGGAGCCAACGCCTGCCATGCTTGTGCATGGCACTATCCACTGCCACGCTCCCTGCATGGTTCGCGCGGAGGTTATGCGGGCGGTGGGGGGCTACTCCGTCAGCAAAAAGCTGCTGCGGGTGGAGGATTGGCACCTGTGGCTGAAGATTTACGCCGCCGGTTATCGGGGACACAACCTGTCGGAGCCATTATACAAAATGCGTGATGACCGAGCTGCCGCAGGTCGAAGAAAATTCCGTTTTCGCTTGAATGAGTCGCGGGTAATTCTGCTGGCAGTGAAAACCTTCCACCTTCCTTTCTGGAAGCGTATTTTTGCCCTTCGGCCGATTCTGGTGGGGCTTCTGCCCAAGCCGATTTATAACCAGCTGCATCGCAGAAAATTTAATGGTTAACAAGATTTAGCTCAGGAGTGGGCGTTTTATGGAACTTTTTATTACCTTATTGCTAATCTGCGGAGCTTGTTTGCTGTTTATGCAGTATTACAGCCGCCCCATAGAAAAGCCCGACAGATTGTCTGGAAGGAAAGTGCGTTATCCCAAAGCACCAATCTTCATTTTTTGGGTGACGGTTATTTATGTGTCCGCTTTTCGTTATGGCTTCTGTGATACCGGTTTGTATCGAGATTTGTGCAAAGCAATCGGCACTGATTACGCCAGAGCATCGGATGAAACCTTTGCTATTAACGATATAGGCTTCAACTATCTGATGATTTTTCTGAACCGGTGTGGATTTCATCCTCAGATGATAATTGTCGTAACATCCGTCATCATTTTTACCATTTACGCTCGGGCGATTCAGAAGTACTCCCAGGATATCCCCTATTCTTTGCTCCTATTCCTGATGCTGTCCTACTGCGGTATGATAAACGGCATTCGGCAGGTTCTGGCAGGTGCGGTGATTTTTCTTGGCTTGCCATTTCTACGGGACAAGAAGTTTATGCCCTATGCGTTGTTGGTCCTGTTAGCCAGCACCATCCACGCGTCGGCTATTATCATGCTTCCTCTTTATTTTGTTATCTCCGGAAAGCGAATCAACTGGCTTGTCTGGGTTTTTTTTGGTGTAGTGGTAGTGTTTTTTGTGGCACCCGGTCTGGCAAACTCCCTGCTGGGTACTTTGCTGGAGGATTCCACCTACAAGGATTATCTGACAACTGAGGCCCAAATGGGTATCATGCGGCTCCTTGTGGCGGCGGTACCGGTGGCGCTTTCTATTGTGTATGCGGTGGTGGAATATCGAACCAGAGGCGCAGACGGAGAATTAAGTGAATCTGACCGTTTAACAGATGTTCTCATCAATATGCAGCTGCTCAGCTTTGGCTTTACTACCTTAGGCCTGAGAATGGTGTACTTTGCCCGGCTGGCCATGTACTTTGAAGGTGCGTTATTCCTGTTACTGCCCCGCGCTATTAAGGGTTCATTCAATACCCCGTCAGCGAGATTTGTCAAAGTGGCTTCCATCGGTCTGTATACTCTTTATTTTGCATATCAAATTATTACATTCCAGTCCTACGGATATTTCAACGATTTTAGATTCTACTTTAAGATTTGGTGAAGATATGAAGAAAATCCTATTTTTCATTCACAACCTGGGCCCTGGCGGGGCAGAAAAGGTATTGGTGAACCTGGCCAATGCTTTGGATCCTGATAAATTTGAGGTCACAGTGCTGTCGTTGTTCGACGAAGGCGTGAACCGCCAATTTCTGGCCTCACATATCCGCTATCAGTATTGCTTTAAGAAGATGTTCCGGGGGAATTCCCATGTGGTGAAGCTGCTGTCCCCTCGGATGCTGCACCGGTGGTACATCAAGGAGAAATACGATATAGAGGTAGCCTTTCTGGAGGGTCCCTCCTCCCGTATCATAAGCGGCTGCCCCCATTTGGACACAAAGCTGGTTAGCTGGATTCACTGCTATCCCAACCGGACGGACAATGTGACACTCGGTTTCCGAAGCTATCAGGAAGCAGAGCAGGCTTACGGTCGTTTTCATCAGGTGGTTTGCGTGTCCGACACTGCGGTGGCAGGCTTTCAGCAGGTATTTCCCAAACTGCCTGCGCCGACGGTTTTGTACAACGTAAACGACAGCGACCACATCCACAATCTGGCACAAGAACCGGTGGATTTGCCTGCAACCGATGGCCTGCGTCTGGTAACGGTAGGACGACTGATTCCGGTAAAGGCCATGGATCGACTGATTCGAATTCATGCCAAACTTCGTTCGGAGGGGTATCCGCTTACCACCTGTATTTTGGGTGCCGGCGCACTGGAGTCCGAGCTGATAGAGCTGAGCCGGACGTTGAATGTGTCGAACAGTGTCAGCTTTCTGGGTTATCAGACCAATCCCTATAAATATGTGGCGAAGTGCGATTTGTTTGTATGCTCCAGCCTGTCGGAGGGGTTCTCTACCGCCGCCACAGAGGCGCTGATCGTGGGGACACCGGTTTGTACCGTGGAGGTTTCCGGCATGAAGGAGCTGCTGGGCGAAAACAACGAATACGGCATCGTTACGGAAAACGACGAGCAGGCGCTCTATGAGGGTATCAAACGCCTGCTGGATGATCCGGCGCTGATGGCTCACTACAAAAAACAGGCCGCTCTGCGGGGAAAGGCCTTTGAGAAAAACCAAACCGTCAAAGCAGCGGAAGAAATGCTGCTGGCATTGGAGGGATAACGGTGGAACACATCGATTACTCGGTGATTATCCGCACAACCGGCAAGGCCGGTGCAAAATATCAGGCTCTGCTGGATTCTATCGCCGGACTGGAGCCGCAACCCAAGGAAGTCATTGTGGTTCTGCCGGAGGGATATGCCCTGCCACAGGAGCAGCTTGGCTGGGAAACCTTCTATTTCTGCCCCAAGGGCATGGTCATCCAGCGGATGACTGGCATCGCCAAATGCAAAACGCCCTATGGACTGATTTGCGACGATGATGTGAGCTTTGGTCCGGATTTTGTCCAAAAGCTTTATCAGCCAATCGCCGAAGGGCTATGCGGTCTTTCTGCCGGTCCGCTGTACTCCTTCCTGCCCGAAAAAGGCGGAAAGGCATTGATTGCCGCCCTGTGCGGTGGCGGCGTTCCCACCTTGTTTCATCGGAATCGGTACTGCTCGGTACTCAATACCACAGGCTATTCCTACAACCGGCATCTGAAACCGGAAAAGAAAAAATACTACGGTGCCCAATCCTTGGCGTGGACCTGCTTCTTCGCGGATATACAGGCTCTTCGAGCCATCGAACTGGAGGACGAGGTGTGGCTGGATGCCCACGGCTATTCCGCCTATGATGACCAGACCATGTTCTACAAGGCTTGGCTGCGGAATATCAAGACCATCGTGGTGGCAGATGCAACATATGTACATAACGACGCCAAAACCTCTACCCAGAACAATAAGCCCGCTATGCTGTACTCCCTGCATATGAATCGGATTATCTTTTGGCACCGGTTTCTGTACAGCACCAGAAAGAATCCCTTGGCCAAGCTGTGGGTACGTCTGGCGCTGTGCTATCGGATGTGTTGGCTGAAAGCGTGGAATTATGCGGATTTGCTGCGCCATCGGTACAGTAAAGAGGATATGGCGCTAATCAAAAAGGCTCACAAGGATGCCTGGAGCTATGTCAAATCTCAGGCGTACCGAAATCTGCCCCCTGTTTGCAAGGAGTAAATCATGAAAATTTCTGTCATTGTACCAGTGTATCATTGCGAGGAATTTCTGCCCGCCTGCATCGACAGCATTTTGAGGCAAACCTACAAGAATCTGGAGATTATTTTGGTGGATGATGGCGGAAAGGACGGCTCCGGTGCAATCTGCGATACATACGCCGCTGCGGACAGCCGAATTCGTGTGATTCATCAGGCGAATCAGGGAGTGTCCGCCGCGAGAAATGCCGGTATCGAAGCGTCTACGGGAGAGATGATCACCTTCGTGGATTCCGACGATACCATTGAGCCGGATATGTATGAGGTTCTGGCAAAGCTGGCGCAGGAGCATCAGGCAGATATCGCCCACTGCGGGTATCGAAAGGTACATTTTGACGGTAGCACCAAGGATGTGCTGGGTACGGGCATTCTGCTGGTGCAAGATCCTTGGGAAGCCAGCGAGTGCCTGCTGACCGGCAAGCATTTCACCGGTAGCCCTTGTACCAAGCTATATCGGAAAGATTTGTTCTCCGATATCCGATTCGATACGGAATTGAAAATCAACGAGGACGTTCTAATGAACGTGGAGGTATTTCAAAAAGCACAAAAACTGGTGTTTTTGGATGTGCCGAAATACTGTTATTACGAACGGGAGCAGTCTGCCACCCGTGTTACGAACCGACTAAAAATTAAGCGAGATTGCGTTGCCGCCTCCCAGCGGATGCTGGATTTGTACCAAGGCACACCTCTGGAGCAGGCCTGCGCCGGAAGGCTTCACTATTCACTGCTGGATTTGTATCGAGAGGGGCTCCTTCGGGACGCTTCTGGCACAAGGGCGGAGCGCAAAGCGCTGCGTCCACAGGTGAAGGCGGTCGCCAAAATCATCCATGGAGGCGACCGGCGAAGCCGCTGGAACTACCGGTTTATGCGGTATCTTCCGTGGCTCTATGTGCTAGTCTATCGGGTCTTCGACAAAATTCGCAAGCCGAATATCGACCTGTAAGGAAGGGATAAAGGATGAGCGATTCGATGATTAGCGTCATTGTACCTATATATAAAGTAGAGGTCTACCTGGACAAGTGTGTCCAATCCATTGCAGAGCAGACATATTCTAATTTGGAAATCATTCTGGTGGACGACGGCTCGCCGGATGGTTGTCCGGCCATGTGCGACGCATGGGCGGAAAAGGATGGCCGGATAAAGGTCGTCCACAAGGAGAACGGCGGCCTGTCCGATGCCCGAAATGCAGGTCTGGCAGTAGCCACCGGCGAATATATCAGCTTTATCGACAGCGATGACTGGATTGAGCCGGATTTTTTGCAGGTTCTTTTGGATGCTATGAAACAAAACAGCGCTCAGATTGCCGACTGCGCTACCCGTCTGGTGGACGAAGAGGGGAACGAACTGTCCGTCCGTGGTGTCGCTGAGGACGAGGTGCTGACTACCATCCCCGCCCTTTCCCGATTGGTGCGGGAGGATCGGGTGTACCAGACTGTGTGGAATAAGCTCTACCATCGGGATGTGATTGAAGGCATCCTGTTTGAGAAGGGCAGGTACAACGAGGATGATTTCTGGACGTATCAGATTTTCGACCGGGCAGAAAAGGTGGCCGTGGTTAGCCGCCCCATGTACAACTATCGCCAGCGAGGGGGCAGTATCATGGGGGTGGGCTATAACCCCCGCCGGCTGGATGGCATGGAAGCACGGCGACTTCGGATGGAATATCTGCAGAAATATCCGGAGCTGGCAGCTCTGACTCGACAGAATTTGGCACTAGAGTGTCTTTGGCACTTACAAAGTATCCTACGCCACTTGAAGGGACAAGAACAAAAGGATGCCTGCAAGGTTGTATTGGATATCTTTCACACTACCCCGAAGGTATCCAATTCCCAACTGACCCTCAAAGCTAAATACAAATTTTGGTATGCCATGTTTTGCACTATGCCTATACGCACTGCCCAGGTGAGAAATTTCCTAAAAATTGGACTGTAAAAAAGGAGTAAGGTCATGGATAGAAAACCGCTTATTTCTGTTATTATGCCGGTGTATAATGGTGAAAAAACTGTTGCTCGAGCTATCGAAAGCGTTTTGTGCCAAATGGATGGTCGGATTGAGTTGATTGTAGTCAATGATGGATCTATGGACAAAAGCGGCGCTATCTGCGATGAATATGCTGCAAAGAATCCTCATATCCACGTCATCCACAAAGAAAACGGTGGTACATCCTCTGCCAAGAACCGAGGGATCGCCGCTGCCAAGGGTCGATATCTGTCTTTCATTGACTGCGACGATACACTGGAGCCTGATACCTATGCCGCAATCATCCCTATTCTCTTAGAGGATTCCCCGGATTGCTTGGATTTCGGATTAAACTACGTCAATAATCAGGGTGAATCCACACCGCAGTGTAATAAAATACCAAAAAACACCCTTCTGTCCGTTGAATTTATGGAACAGGTTATTCTGCCACCATTGCTGAATCTTCGGAAAGACGAGGATAATTTTATCTTTGACTTTGCTTGTAATAAAATTTTTAAGGCAGAGATTATTCACAATCAAAATGTACATTTTGACGAAGATAAGCGCACATGGGAGGATCGTACCTTTCTTCTGCGACACCTAAAACATTGCAAAAACTATTACAGCATGAAGCAGAGCTTTTATAACTATATCTTCACTCCAAACTCCTTGAGTCAACGGTATACACCGGAGTATTTTAGAATCATTTTAGCTAATTTTGCCCATTATCGGGAATTATATGAGGATCGCTTTGATTTTGATACCCAATACGTTAGTAACTATTGGTCAAGAGCGATAGAAAACATGATTTTTCGTTCCTTGGATCAGGTAGAGAATCAAAATCAGATTCGACAGAACATTCTCCACACCCTAACCAACGACCTTGTAATGAACTGGTTCTCTAAGCGAGAATGCATCTATCCGTGGCAGAAGAAAATTAAACTGCTCATTATCAACGGCGAAAATGAAGAGGCACTAAACTGTTATATAAAGCAACATAAGAAGCATCGTCGTAAGGCTAATATCTCAGTTAAAGGGTATATCAGAAAAATAATTAAGAAAGTAAAAGGTGGAAAATGATGCATAATCAACCTGTCGACACTAACAATTTCCACACCCACATCAGTGCAAAACGAAAATGGTTCGAACTGAATTTGAAGGAAGTGTGGAGGTATCGGGATCTCATCGTACTATTCACCAAACGAACCTTCGCCGTTACATACAAGCAGACGATTCTTGGTCCGGCGTGGATTTTCCTGAATCCACTGATTAGCTCTCTAATTTATGCATTCGTATTTGGCGGCATTGCAGGTATTGGAACAGATGGAATTCCTTCGATATTGTTCTATTTGTGCAGCAATGCGGTGTGGATTTTCTTCTCTACTTGTGTTACTCAGAATGCTACGACCTTTACTGCTAATGCGGCGGTATATGGAAAGGTTTACTTCCCACGGCTGGCAACGCCGATTTCTAACGTACTGTCTTCCATCATCCAGTTTGGCATCCAGATGGTGTTGGTACTGATGTTCATGATTTACTATCTGGTGAAGGGACAAGTACACCCGAACTGGGGTGCGTGGGCGCTGATTCCACTGGTGCTGCTGCATTTGGGTATGATGGGTCTGAGCTTTGGTATCATCATTTCCAGCATGACTACCAAGTATCGTGACCTTTCCATTTTAGTTACTTTTGGTGTTTCGTTGTGGATGTACATTACTCCCATCGTCTATCCCATGTCCTCTGTGGGCGATGGCCTGATGAAGACAATTTTTATGATTAATCCCGTTACCCCTGCGGTGGAGCTGCTGCGCTATGCAGTTCTGGGACAGGGCAGCGTCCATTGGGGCTTCTATGGATTGTCCTGTGGATTGACTGCGGTGCTTTTCTTGTTTGGCGTTATGATTTTCAACCGTGTGGAAAAAACCTTTATGGATACAGTGTAAGGAGAGCGGAATATGGAAAATAAAACCAAAAATCGTCCGATAGCGATTCAGCTCTCCGGCGTTAAGAAAATGTACAAGCTAGGCCAGATTGGTGGCGGTACCCTGACAGCGGATCTGCAGAGCTGGTGGGCCAGAGTTCGTGGTAGAGAGGATCCTAATACAAAAATCGGCACGGATCAGCGGCTTATCGGCAAGACCTTTATGGCGCTCAATGGTATCGATTTAACAATCTATAAGGGAGAGGCGCTGGGCATCATTGGCACCAATGGTGCTGGCAAAAGTACCCTACTGAAGCTTCTGAGTCGTGTTACGGCCCCTACTGAGGGCGAAATTGATATCAACGGCCGTATTACCTCCATGCTGGAGGTGGGTACTGGCTTTAATGGCGAAATGACCGGTCGGGAAAATGTATACCTGAACGGCGCCATTCTTGGCATGACCAAGGCGGAAATCGATGCAAAGATGGATCAAATCATCGAATTCTCCGAGGTTGGTGACTTTATCGATACGCCTGTAAAGCGGTATTCCTCCGGTATGTATGTTAAGCTGGCCTTCTCTGTAGCGGCACATTTGGATAGCGAAATCATGATTATGGACGAGGTTCTGGCCGTTGGCGATATGAAGTTCCAGAGGAAATGTCTGGGACGTATGGGTGATGCCGCCGGTACTGAGGGACGCACGGTTCTTTATGTTTCTCATAATATGAATACCATCCGTCAGCTTTGTACACGCTGTGTGGTTCTGAATCAGGGCAAGATTATTTACGACGGCGATGTTGAGGAAGCCATCGGTATATATATGCAAAATGAGATACGGGATTTGTCAAAAGATATCGACTTAACATCTTTAAAGCACGTCCTTAAATCACCTGATGTTTGTATGGAAAGATTCACATTTACAAACCCCTCGGGTCCAATGCTTCAACAGAGGGAGCGTTTCTCTTTCCAAATACGTATACGCAGTAAATGTTGCATGAATGATATGAGAATGCGTGGCATGATTTTCTTTGCAGATGATACTCCCGTAGCAATGGCCACAACGAAGCTCGGGGATATGAATATTGTGCCCGGTAGCAATATGTTTAGCGGGGAAATAAATGTGTCGAATTTGGCACCGGGTGCCTACCACGTTAAGTTAGCACTGTACTGCACGAATGAATATGGTGGAGAGCAACTCTTTGACGTAATCGAACATGCGGCGCACTTTACCATTACTGATACAAGAGTGGTAAATGGCATGGCATGGAATCATCCCAGATGGGGACGTACATCCTTAGATGATATCCTTATTACCGGTACAGAGTACACCTGAGCAAGGAATTAATAATGAAAAAAGTTTATCTTTACGCCTATGACAGGCAGAATTTAGGGGACGATTTGTTCGTACATACGATTACGAAGCGTTATCCCGATGTGCAATTTTATATCTGGACCGGCGTAGAGAACAAGGCAGTTTTCAAGTGTTTGCCCAATCTAAAGGTCATTGACAAGGACTCCAAGTGGGTGCGTTTTCTGCAAAAACTGCGTCCCTCGCTGGTCTACCGCTATCGCTATGCGCTGGAGGATAAGTGCCATGCCGTCGTTTACATTGGTGGCTCTATTTTCTATGAGTACGAGACATGGGATATCGTAAGCAATTGGTGGCTATATATGGCAGAAAACCGACCAATGTATGCCATTGGCTGCAATTTTGGCCCTTGGCGTACGGAGGCATATCGGGCAAAAATGGCAAGAATTTACGCCAAAATGAAGGATGTTTGCTTCCGAGATAAGTATTCTGCCGAGCTTTTTAATGATGTTCCGACAGTACGGCAAGCGCCGGATATCCTCTTTAACTACCCCATGCCCCAATGTGCTGTGGATGAGAAAAATGTATTCGTTTCCCTTATCGACTGCGCCAGTCGAGATGATAGCCTTGGTCTGAGTGCATTGGATGAAAGCTACATTTCCGGCATGGCCAAGCTACTGGGCGAATACTTAGACAAGGGGCACACGCTGGCACTGGCATCCTTCTGCCGTCACGAGGGTGACGAAAAAGCCATCGCCAAGATTCGTCAGGCTATGGGCATTGCCCCTGATGATGACCGTGTGACAAACCTTTGTTATGATGGCACCAACGCCAATCAAATGCTTGCTGCCATTTCCTCCGCTAGCTTCGTCATCGCCACCCGATTCCACGCTACCATTCTGGCGCTGGCCGCCGGTCGGCCGGTACTGCCGATTATTTACAGCGACAAAACCGCCCATGTACTTGAGGACTTGGGCTATGCCGGCAGATCAGTCGATTTGCGCAAGGAAAACTGGGTTAGTTATCTTGAATCCGAGGAAAATCGGAAGGTAACTTCCCAGCTGGATACCATCAAAGAACAGGCCCAGAAGCATTTTGCCGTTCTGGAGCAACTGATAAAGTAGGGATACTATGCGACTGTTTCAAAGAGCATATCATCTAGGTCAGCGGTTTGTCCGTGGAACGAAGGCGATGCCGAAGCGGTGGCGGGTCTTTGGTCGAAAGGTGGCCCTTGCGACTTTTCGGGATGGGTTGATTCCTCCGGGTAAGTCCCCACACTATATCGCCACTATCGAAAGCAAGGTAGACCAGATTCTCGCCCCTGTGGTGGAAAAATATAAAAATCTCCCCGAAGATGCTACGCCTGTGGAGGGGAAGATTCCTGTGTGGTGCTGCTGGTGGCAGGGAGTGGAGCAGATGCCGGAGCTGGTGAAAATGTGCCATGAGCGGTTGAAGCAGGTGCTGCCGCCGGATAAGGCGGAGCTGCACATCATCACCCTCGACAATTACAAGGAATATGTGGATATCCCTGCCCACATTCTGGACAAGTTTGACCGGAAGATCATCACCATGACCACCATGTCCGACGTGCTGCGGTTCCAACTACTGGCCCGCTACGGCGGATACTGGTTGGATGCAACGGTGTTTTTCTCTCACGGTATCCCCGATGAATTTTTTGCGGGTAAATTCCACTGCCAGCGGATGGTCTCTAACACCGCATACACTGCCCGAGAAGCCTGCCGGGGCAACTGGTGCGGCTTTTCCATGGCCGGCCCCAAAAACAGCATCGTTTTCCGCTACATGAATGATGCCTTCTCCTACTGGTGGGAACATTACGATACCATCATCGACTATGTGCTGATTGACTATATACTCTGGACCGGCTTCCGGCATATCCCTGCCATTCATGATGTGATCGACGCAGTGCCGGACAACAATCCGGATATTTTTGAGATGTATCAGGTGCTGAATGAGCCATACACTCCAGAGCTGTTCGCACGGGTGACAAAAAACAACACCCTTCACAAGCTGACATACAAAATGGATTTGGCCCAAGTGACGCCCGATGGGAGAACAACCCTCTATGGTTATCTCTTCGATAAAGTTTACCAATTTGTGTGAGGTGTACCTATGGGAAAAATTGTGTCAAAAATTCGCAAACTCTTACGAAAGGGTTCCAGCTACCAATCGGAACTGGAGTATTTACTCAGTCACGGCATGAAATTGGGCCAAAATAGCACAATTCATGCAGGTTTCCAGATTGACAGTGGATGGCCCTGGCTAATTTCCATTGGCGATAATGTGACGATTGCTCCCAGCGTCACCATTCTCGCCCACGACGCCAGCACCAATGTGGTGAAGTGCTGCACTAAGCTGGGGCGCGTGGATATCGGTAACAATGTTTTTATTGGTACCCATAGCATTATTTTATGTAATACGCGTATCGGAGATAATGTTGTAGTGGGAGCAGGTAGCCTTGTAACCAAGAATCTTCCCTCCAATGGCGTTTATGCCGGCGTTCCTGCCGTGCGGATTTGTTCTATCGAAGAATACCGGATTAAAAGTGAAGCATTGTTGAACTCTCGTCCGCGTTTTGACGATAAATATGATTGGACCCAATGGAGAGAAGCACCTGTTGAAGAAAAAGAACGGATGAAGAAGGAATTAGAGGATGGCATCGGTTTTGTCTAACCAATTAACGCATAATGCAACCTTCAGTGTTATCGTCCCTGTGTACAATGCGGCAAAGACGGTGGAACGGTGCGTGGACAGTCTGGTTAGGAGCGGCGGAGCGGATTTGCAGGTCGTTCTGATTGAGGACTGCTCCAAGGACAATAGCTGGGAGGTTTGCCAGCGCCTTGCGGAGAAATATCCTACCGTTATCGCCCTCCATAACGAGTGCAACCGGGGCGTATCCTACACCCGCAACCGTGGTTTGGAGACTGCTACTGGTGAGTATCTGCTGTTTTGCGACAGTGACGACTACTGGGAGGAGCGTTATGTGGACACCTTCCGTGCTGTGGTAAAGGCAGGACATGATTTTGCGATTTGTGGTTATGTAAACCACGACGAGGTGGCCAGCGGGAGAACCGATGTTATCGGCTTTGAAAAGGCTGAAACCATCTCTCTGCGTTCCAACCTGAAAAGCATTCAGGACAAAACGCTGCTCCAACAGCTTTGGAACAAGCTGTTCCGAGCGGATATTGTTCGAGAGAAAGGCGTTCGCTTCGACGAGAGCATCAGCATCGGCGAGGATTTACGATTCATTCTGGATTACATTCGTCTGGGCGATGTGCAGTCCGTAACGCTGATCGATCAGCCCCTTTACCACTATATGCGCGATCAGGCTGGTTCGCTGATGTATCGGGTGGGCTACGAGAGCATTGAAGAGCCGCTGAAAAATATGGCGGCACTATACCGACTGATGGGGATGGCCGAAGATGAAATCCGTTCTCACATTGATACCCAGCGTAGACGCCAAATCGCAAGCTACGCTTACCTGATTATGCACAATATGGGCATGTCCAGACGAGAGCGGAAACGTTTGATTGTTGCACTGGACGCAAATCGAGGAAAAGAAATATACCGAAGCATTCGGAAATTTTATTACAAAGAAAAGTTAGCAAAAGTGCTTAAAAGATAAAAAAGGAGGCGACTTCTATGGCTCACGAATTCGAGAACAATCACAATATGTATCGAATGGAGCGACCCATGGAAGTTGTGACGGTGCCGCAGGGAATCATTCTGCCCCAGAAAGAGGTGCCGGATGGGCCTATGTGGGGACTGGGCGGTGTCTGCGACAGCAAGGGAGAATTTGTCCCCCTGTCCTACTACGATGGCGGCTGGGCCACCCACGGCGGCGGTTACCAATGGGAAAACGAAGCCTACATAGACTGCGACGTGGTCTACTTCGGAATGTTCTTCAACCACTGGGGACACTTTCTGGTGGATCTTCTGGGTAGACTGTGGTATTTCGCCCAAAACAAGGGGGACGGCCTGAAACTGGCCTACCTTGGCACAGAGGCGCCTCGTGGGAATTTCCTTGAATTTTTCTCCCTGCTGGGCATCCAGAAGGAAAATCTGCTACACATCACGGAGCCCACCCGATTCCGCAACGTGATTGTGCCGGAGTTCTCCTGCAAGAGCTGTGTTTGGTATTCCGACGAGTACCGCACCATTTTCGATTCCATGATTGATACCGTCAATCAGGAGGGCTATGTGCCTGCTGATTTGCCTTCGCTGGAGAAGGTGTACTTCACCCGATTGGCCTTCGGAAAAGCAAAATCCACCGAAATTGGTGAAAATAATATTGCAAAATGGCTGGAATGCAACGGTTTTTCCCTGATTGCGCCGGAAAAGCTCAGCATTCGAGATCAGATATATGTATGGAACCATGCCGGCCATATCGTCTGTCTGGACGGATCCATTCCCATCAGTGTGGCCTTCTCTAATAATCCCGCCCTGAAGCTGACGATTTTACACAAGACCCATCTGGAGCATCTGAATGTGGAGCTGTATCTGCTGATGCGTCAGTGTCAGGCGGTGTTTCTGGATGCCTACTGGGAACCTTTCAAGAAGTATCCCAAGAATATTGGCGCAGGCCCGTTTTTGTTTCACATTACTGCTGATTTGCAGGATTATTCTTCCAAAATGGGATGGAAAATGCCATTTTCCGTCCTGCGACTTCACTGTGCCAAGATTAAAAACTGGTGCAAGCTGGTGCTGTGTATCTGGAATATCAAGGGTCGAATTCGCATTTTCGGCTCCAAGGTCAAGCGCAAGCTACTGGGAGGATGCAAATGAGTAAAAAAGTCAGTGTCGTTCTGCCGGTATACAATGTATCCGCTTACTTAGAAGAATGTATCCGCTCCTTGATGGAGCAGGATTATCAAAATATAGAAATCATCCCCGTCAACGACGGCTCCAAGGATGCTTCCGGGCAAATTCTAGATGCTCTGGCGGCGGAGGATGCCCGTGTCAAGCCCATCCACAAAGAGAACGGCGGCGCTGCCAGCGCACGAAATGCGGGCATCGATGCTGCTACCGGTGAATTTATCTGCTTTGTGGACAGCGATGACGCTGTGGAGCTTAATTACATTTCCCATCTGGTGGAGTCCGCTGAAAAGGAGCAGGCCGATATTGCTGTCTGCGGTTTTTCCTACTGGAGCCAGAACGCAAACAAGCTCTGCAACGGAGAAACGCCGGATGGAATTTATGAAGGGCGGGAATATCTTGCCCGATTCCTCAAGGACTGGAGTTGCAGTTTACTCTGGAATAAAATCTACCGCCGAGAGGTGGTGGGGGATATCCGCATGGCCACCGGCCATCGGGTGGACGATGAGTATTTTACCTATCAAGTCGTAATGAACAGCCGCAAGGTGGTGGTGACATCGCCCCATCTGTACCGATACCGACTGCGCAAATCCAGCGTGATGCAGGATGTGGCAAAGACCAACGAGCCGATTATGCTGGATCGGATTGGGTATATGATTCAGCGCTATGCCCATATTGCCAAAGTAGTACCGGAGTTGGAGGAAGCCTTCTTCCGGGATGCGCTGGACAATTTGAATCGCTATTGGAACCACAGCAAGGACATGCCGAATGCCCAGAAGGAAATCCGCCGCTGGGTCAAGGCCCACAGAGGTCGGATTCGTAAGCTGCCCCTCAAGCAAAGGGTGGCGGTGTTTATCAATTTCTATCTCAGTAAGCCCCGATTCTGCGGTGAAGGCAACCCTTTGGAGCTGGAGCGGGACGACTATTTTCTCTAAGAATTGGAGTGTAACGATATGAAAGGCATTATTTTGGCCGGAGGCTCCGGCACGCGGCTGTATCCACTGACCATGGTCACGTCCAAGCAGTTGTTGCCCATTTATGACAAGCCTATGATCTACTATCCCCTGTCGGTGCTGATGAACGCAGGTATTCGGGAGATATTGATCATCTCCACCCCGCAGGATCTGCCTCGGTTTGAGGAGCTGCTGGGGGACGGCAGCCGGTTCGGTATCCAGCTTTCTTACGCTGTCCAGCCCAGCCCCGATGGACTGGCGCAGGCGTTCATTATCGGTGCGGAATTTATCGGCAGCGACACCGTGGCAATGGTGCTGGGCGACAATATCTTCGCCGGCCATGGTCTGAACACTCGGCTGAGGGATGCGGTACGTAACGCCGAATCCGGCGCTGGCGCAACGATTTTCGGCTATTATGTGGACGATCCGGAGCGGTTCGGCATCGTGGAGTTTGATGAAAACGGTCGGGCAGTTTCCATCGAGGAAAAGCCGGTGCAGCCCAAGAGCAACTACTGCGTCACCGGCCTGTACTTCTACGACAATCGGGTGGTGGAGTACGCCAAAAATTTGAAGCCCTCCAAGCGTGGAGAGCTGGAAATCACCGACTTGAACCGGATTTATCTGGAGCAGGGTGCGCTGAACGTAGAACTGCTGGGTCAGGGCTTCACATGGCTGGACACCGGTACCCATGAAAGTCTGGTGGAGGCCACCAACTTTGTTAAGACCGTGGAAAATCACCAGCACCGGAAAATCGCCTGTCTGGAGGAAATCGCCTACCTCAACGGCTGGATTGGTCGGGAGGACGTGCTGGCGGTCTATGAAATCATGAAGAAAAATCAGTACGGTCAGTACCTGAAGGCCGTGTTGGAAGGAAAATACATCGACAAGCTCCACGAAGAGAGGTAGAAATCATGACGATTATTGTGACCGGCGGTGCCGGATTTATCGGAAGCAATTTTGTGTTTCATATGCTGGGAAAGTATCCGGACTACCGGATCATATGTCTGGACAAGCTGACCTACGCCGGTAACCTGTCCACCCTCGCGCCGGTGATGGAGAACCCCAATTTCCGGTTCGTCAAGGCAGACATCTGCGACCGTCAGGCGGTGTACGGCCTTTTTGAGGAGGAAAAGCCCGACATCGTGGTGAATTTTGCCGCCGAATCCCATGTGGACCGTTCCATCGAGGATCCGGAAATCTTCCTGCGGACCAACATTCTGGGCACACAGGTGCTGATGGATGCCTGCCGGAAGTACGGCATCACCCGTTACCATCAGGTGTCCACCGATGAGGTCTACGGCGACCTGCCGCTGGATCGCCCTGACCTGTTCTTTACCGAGGAGACCCCCATCCACACCAGCTCCCCCTATTCCTCCTCCAAGGCTGGAGCGGATTTGCTGGTGCTGGCCTACCATCGGACTTACGGCCTGCCGGTGACCATCTCCCGCTGTTCCAACAACTACGGCCCCTATCATTTCCCCGAGAAGCTGATTCCCCTGATGATCGCCAATGCTCTGGCGGACAAGCCTCTGCCGGTGTACGGCGAGGGCATCAACGTGCGGGACTGGCTGTATGTGGCGGATCACTGCAAGGCCATCGACCTGATTTTGCACAAGGGCAAGGTGGGCGAGGTCTACAACATCGGCGGTCACAACGAGATGCGCAACATCGATATCGTGAAGCTGATTTGCAAGGAGCTGGGCAAGCCCGAGAGCCTGATCACCTACGTCACCGACCGGAAGGGTCACGATATGCGCTACGCCATCGATCCCACCAAAATCCACAATGAGCTGGGCTGGCTGCCGGAAACCAAATTCGCTGACGGCATCAAGCTGACTATCCAGTGGTATCTGGACAACAAGGACTGGTGGCAGACCATTATTTCCGGCGAATACCAGAATTACTACGATAAAATGTACGGAGATCGGCTATGAAAGTATTTGTAACCGGCGTTGGCGGCCAGCTGGGTCACGATGTGATGCATGAGCTGGCCGAACGGGGCCATGAAATGATTGGCTCGGACGTCTTGCCTGATTTCGACAACGGAATGCCCTATTACCCGCTGGACATCACCGATGCCACTGGGGTGAGGGAAACGCTGGAGCGGGTCAAGCCTGACGCGGTGATTCACTGTGCCGCATGGACGGCGGTGGATCTGGCGGAGGATGCGGATAAGGTTGAAAAGGTGCGTGCCATCAACGGCGGCGGCACCGCCAATATTGCAGCGGTCTGCAAAATGCTGGACTGCAAAATGATGTATATTTCTACGGACTATGTGTTCGACGGTCAGGGCAGCGAGCCTTGGCAGCCGGACTGCAAGGACTACGCCCCTCTGAACGTCTACGGCCAGACCAAGCTGGAAGGCGAGCTGGCCGTGGCAAACGGCTTGGAAAAGTTCTTTATTGTCCGAATTGCGTGGGTATTTGGAAAGAATGGCAATAATTTTATTAAGACCATGCTGAACATCGGCAAGAAATACGACACCCTGCGGGTGGTCAACGACCAAATCGGCACTCCCACCTACACCTTGGATTTGGCACGGCTGCTGGTGGATATGGTGGAAACGGAGCGCTACGGCTACTACCATGCCACCAACGAGGGAGGCTACATCAGCTGGTACGAATTTGCCTGCGAAATTTTCAGGCAGGCGGGCTATGATACGCAGGTGGTGCCTGTCACCACGGCGGAGTACGGTCTGAGCAAGGCGGCCCGTCCCTTCAACAGCCGTCTGGATAAGTCGAAATTGATAGAAAACGGCTTCGTGCCCTTGCCCACTTGGCAGGATGCCCTGAGCCGCTATCTGAAGGAGCTATGATTATGGGACAGATTCAAGTAACAAAGTGCCCCATTGAGGGCCTTTACATCATCGAACCGATGGTTCACGGTGACAGCCGTGGCTATTTCATGGAAACCTATAACCAAAACGATATGCGTGAGGCGGGGCTGGATATGGTATTCGTTCAGGACAACCAGAGTATGTCCGTCAAGGGCGTGCTGCGTGGTCTGCACTACCAAATCAACTACCCTCAGGGAAAGCTGGTACGTGTCATCAGGGGTCGGGTGTTCGACGTGGCGGTGGATTTGCGCCCCGGCTCGCAGACCTATGGCAAGTGGTATGGTGTGGAGCTGTCCGAGGAGAACAAGAAGCAGTTTTACGTTTCCGAGGGCTTCGCCCACGGCTATCTGGTGCTCAGTGACACTGCCGAGTTCTGCTACAAGGTGACGGATTTCTACCACCCCAACGACGAAGGCGGTCTTGCATGGAACGACCCAACCATTGGCATCCAGTGGCCTGAGGTGGTGGATGGCTGCCGCCTAATTGACGGTACGCCCCTGAACCTCAGCGAAAAGGACAGAAATTTGCCTTGCCTATAACGGTAAAAAAGAAGCACGTTCCGTACGGAATGTGCTTCCTTTTTACTATATTTTTCGAGAAAACACCGCCGCAGTGCGTCTTGAAGTGCCCCCTTTCAAGTAGACAGTAGAAAAAACAAAATATGTACTGCTTGCAGCTTTAACTCTGCGCTGTAAACCTTGTTTTTATGTGATTATCTTGGCATGAAAAAGCCCCCTTAGAGTAGTCTCGAAATTTTTGTTATTTCGAGTGTCTACTCTAAGGGGACTATATCAACCTGTGGTGGTTTTTGTGAAATAAAGGTTTACGAAATTACAGGTTTGCAAAATAGGTCTTGGCGTAGTAGCCATAGACGGCGGTGGCCGCGCCGAAGGAATTGCCATTGGCGGCGATGCCCTCGCAGTACTTACCGATGCTATACGGAATCACCTTGGAGGTGTAGGCGGTGCCGCCGGACTTATAGATGGCAACCACATAAATGGTCTTGTCCATGTCTTTGGCAGCGATTCCCTCCACGGCGGCGGTCCACTGGTCACCCTCCTTGGTCATGGGCAGCATACCGGTGGCGTTGGCGGTGGTCAGCTTATCCACACTATTGTAGGTGTCCGCATCCCAGTACACGAAGGTCAGGCTGCTGTCCACGGTCTTGCCGGGGGTGAAGTAGTAGTTGACGGAGAAAGCACCCTCGAAGGAAACCGTGGGGAAGATGCCGGTGAAGGAGCCGGACTGCATCACGAAGTGACCGGCCTTGGCGCTGTCAGCGGCCACCACGTCGTCCACCATGGACTCATTGTAGGGCTGAATCAGATTCTGGGCTGCTTCTTTCAGGAAGCCGTTCATCAGGTTATCGGTATTGTAGTTGAATGCCACCTGCGCCGCAGCACCGTAGTTCAGCATGGCCACCATCAGCCGCTTGGCATCCATGGAGGTGGTGGAGCTGCCCAGAATGGTTTTGGCATAGGCCACGGCGTTATAACCGGCAATGTCGGTGTAAATGTAGGAGCCGTCCGTCAGCTTAGCGTAAACCTTGAAGTACAGGGCATCACCAAGATTTTTGGCGGGGATGCCGTTGGTATGGGCGATGTAGCTGGAGCCGGAGGTGGTGTAGCCGGAAATCACGTCCATCGCATCGTTGATAGTGCCGCTTGTCAGCTTGGAGCTGAAGGTGATTAGACCCATCTCCGCCACGTTGGTCTTGTCGGACAGGGTGAAGTAGACGTTATACTGAATCTGATCCTCAAAGCTCAAGGTGGGATAGCTCAGGGTGATGGTGGGCTTGGTAATCACATTATGATTCGGATCTGCCACGCCGCAGACGCTGCACTTTCCGTTTACATAGTTGTGGCCGGTGGCGTTGGTGATCTGGTCAGTGTAGCTGGTGCCGCAGGCTGTGCAGGTGTAGGTGGTCTTGCCGCCGGTGGTGCAGGTGGGTTTGGTCACCACAGATTTGTAGCTATGGCCGGTGGCGGACACATTATTACCGGTGTAGCTGTAACCGCAATTGATGCAGGAGTAGGTGGTATAGCCCATGGCGGTGCAGGTGGGGGCGGTGACCTTGGAGCTATAGGTGTGAGCAGTGGCGGGGACCGTGTTGCCGGTGTAGCTGTGGCCGCAAACGGTACAGGTATAGGTAGTGTAGCCCTGAGAAGAGCAGGTGGGCTGAGTCACGACGGATTTGTAGTTATGGCCCAGAGAATTGGTAATCTGGTCGGTGTAGCTGGAGCCGCAGTCCATACAGGTGAAGGTGGTCTTGCCGCCGGTGGTGCAGGTGGGGGGCGTTACCACGCCGGTGCCGTAGGTGTGGCCAGTAGCGGGAACGCTGTCAGCGTTGTAGGTGGAGCCGCAGCCGGTGCAGGTGTAAACGGTGTAGCCGGTCTTGGTGCAGGTGGGGGCAACCACTCGGGTGGTGTAGGTATGACCGGTGGCGTAGATGGACTTCTGGTAGCTATGGCCGCAGGTGGTACAGGTATAGCGCATGACGCCAGTGGAGTTGCAGCCGGCGGGAGTGACTACCACGCCGTTGTCGTAGGTGTGCTCGCCAGCGTAGATGCTCTTGTCGTAGCTGTGGCCGCAGACGGTGCAGGTGTAGCGCATGACGCCGGTGGTGCCGCAGGTAGCGGGAGTAATTACTTTGCCCTCATCGTAGCTGTGGCCGGCGGTGGCAGTGGTTTCTGTGTAGCTATCGCCGCAGCTGGTGCAGGTGTATACCGTGGTGCCGGGCGTGGTGCAGGTGCCAGAGGTGGTTTTGGAGGTGTAGCTGTGGCCGGTGGCGGCGATGGCTTCGGTCTGGATGTCACCGCAGAGGGTGCAGGTGCGGGTGCGGCTGCCGGAAGCGGTGCAGGTGGCGGGGGTAGTGACCCAGCTGCCGTAGCTATGGCTACCGGAGGTGGCGGACTCGCTGATTAGACCGCACTTGGAGCAGGCCTTGATCTGGGTGCCGGGAGCGAAACAGCTTTCGCCGGGAATCTCGGTGGTGGTGTAGCTGTGGGAACAGCTGGACTGATTGGCGGCGGAAGGAATGACCACGAAGTATTCGTCCGCCAGAACCACCGTGCCGGTGCTAGAGCCCAGCGTAGTGGCACCGGTGGTGTAGTAGTTCTGATAGGATGCGTAAATGGCATAGGTATAGTTGCCGGTTGTGAGGGTTCCAAACTTGGTGTAGGCATCGATGTTACTGTAAGCCAAGGGGTAAGACTTGCCGGTGGTGGCATCGCTGTAACCAACGACCTGTGCGCCGGAGGTGCCGAAGCCGCTGTGAACCTTCAGCGTCACGTTGGTCAACTGGTTGTAGCTGGCGCTGACGGTGCCGGAAAGGTTGAAGCCGCTGCCCACAACATGACCGTTAGGGTAGCTTGCACCGGTGAGGGTGATATCGGAATCCAACACCTCCACCAAATCGGCATTGTCGCCGTACATATAGCCCACCTTACCGGACTTGGAGATGACCTGATACCAATAGTTTCCGAAGGTGTTCTTGTAGATGCCGGTGGTAGTGTAGATGTCGCCGATGGCGTAAGTTTCGATGGACGTGGAGCCGTTGCTGCCAATGGAGCAGGGCAGGGTGTTCACCGTCATGGAGATGTTGCACTTAACCTTGCAATGGGAGGGCAGGAACTCCAGCGAGGAGGTGTAATCCGTGGTGGTGGTAGAATCAATAGTGGCGCTGGAATTGTACCACTGATGGATCTGGTCGATGGTGTCGTAGGTGGTGTAGCCGTACTTGCTGTATGTAGCGGAGGCACCGCTGACGGTCATGGAGGTGACGGCACGCTGCCAGGGGTCCAGAATCTGATAGGTGGTGCCGGAGCGGCCGATGACCACCACATAGTGACCGGCGGAGGAGTAGCCGGGGATGTGGATAACGGGAGGGCTGTACTTACCGGCGCCGTTGATGTAGTTGTCGGTGGCGGTGGCCAGTGCGGAAGCGGAGTAGGACTTGTAGGTACTGCCGCCCCAACCGGTGCCAAAGACGGTGGCACCGTTGTTGGCAGACAGAATGTCGTCGGGGGTCTTATTGATGCCGATGTAAGACAGGGACATGGAGATACTGGCAGTGCCGCACTCAACGCTGGGGCCGGTGTAGTAGCCGAAGGTGCTGCTGGGCCAGTAGCTGGAGTAGAAGTAGCTATCGCTACTGACCTGAGAGATGTAGCGGATGGTACCGCAGGTGACGGTGGATGAGTAGTTGTAATTGATGTTAGCGTAGGGGGCGTAGGTGCCGGTGGCGGCTTCGGTCTGGAAGCTCAGACCGGCAATGCAGGTCAGCGCCAGTGCGCAGACCAACAGTACGGAACAGATCCTTTTTGTCATGAAGATACCTCCTATGGATAAAATGCTGTAAAACGGTTTGGTATACAGCTTATATTATATAGAAAGTATACAGTAAAACGGTGGGAAAATCAAGGAAAATATGTTTTTTGCCTAATATTCATGGGGAAGAAAGCAAGGATAGTAAATTATCGTTTAGCCTACTAAGCGCCGCAGGCGCCATACCTTCCCCTCGGGGGAAGCAATGCGGCTTCGTCGCTAGTGGCTAAACGATAACTTACTACAATCATCACTATTTTGACACGCTGAAACGAGCGTGCCGGTTTTTCGGCACGCTCGTTGGTATTTATTTGGACAAAACCATGGCGCTGATGGGGGGCAGCTCCACCTTACCGTCGGTGACGGTTTCGATGGGTGTCAGGCCCGCCTTGTCGGCATTGACCAGCACCTTCCAATCGCCCTTCACCACATCGTGGTCGTAAAGATCCAGAGGCAGTGTCTTGGTAGAGGCGTTGAACACCACCACCAGATTATCCTTCTCGTCCTTGATATCGAATACCACCAGCTCGTTGGTGATCCAGCGGTAGCAAACCTTCTCGGCGACCTCCGCCTTGGTGGCCAGCCGCAGGCAGTCGAACTGCTTGCGAATGGCAATCAGACCCTTGTAATATTCCACGGTATCCGCCCGATCTGTTTCGTCCAGCCAGCTCCAGCGGATTTGGTTTACATAATCTGGAGAGTTGTAGCTATTCTCCACACGTCGACCGTCCTCCGTCAGCTTCTCCCGCAGGTACTCCTCACCGGCGTGGATGAAGGGGATGCCCTGTGCGGTCATATAGATAGCCGCCGCCAGCTTATTCATGGCAATCCGCTCCGGACGGGTGGCATCCTTGCGGCTCAGCGCCAGCTTATCCATGAGGGTGTAGTTGTCGTGGCAGGACACATAGTTGACGGTCTGAGTGGGGTTGGGTACCCACCAGACATCGGCGGTGAAGCAATGGAACAGGGGGTCCTCCTTGCCGGTCAGGCCGGACACGAAGCCCTTGGTGCGGCCGTTCTCGCCAGCCAAGAGGTTCCGGATATCGTCGCTAAAGTAGGCGAACTCAGGGGTGCGGTGGGCGTTGGGCTGGGTGGCCATATAATTGCCCGGCTCCACGGCGGTGTTCAGGGACCAGCCCTCGCCGTAGAAGATCGCATCGGGCTGATTGGCGTGAACCGCATCCACCAGCGCATTGATGGTGGTGGTGTCCAGCAGACCCACAAGGTCAAACCGGAAGCCGTCGATGTGGTACTCCTTGTTCCAGTAGACCAACGAATCCACGATAAACTTGCGCACCATGGGCCGCTCGGAGGCGGTGTCGTTGCCGCAGCCGGAGCCGTTGGACCAGCTGCCGTCGGGGTTGGAGCGGGAGAAATAGCCGGGAACGATCTTGTTCATGCAGAAGGTGCCCGCCTCGAAAACATGGTTGTACACCACGTCCATGACCACGCTGATGCCATTATCATGGAGAGCCTTTACCATCTGCTTGAACTCCTGCACACGCACCGCACCGTTGGCGGCATTGGTGGAGTAAGAGCCCTCGGGCATATTGTAGTTCACCGGGTCATAGCCCCAGTTGAACTGGGGGATCTCCGGATGTGCCTCGTCCACAGAGCCGTAGTCGTACACCGGCAGCAGGTGCAGGTGGGTGATGCCCAGACTTTTGATGTAGTCCAGGCCGGTGGGCTTTCCGGAGGGGGAGCGGGTGCCGGTCTGGGCAAGGCCCAGAAACTTGCCCCGGTAAGCAGGCTCCACGCCGGAATCCGGATCGATGGATGCGTCCCGCACGTGCAGCTCATACAGCACCGCATCGGTGTAGTTCTTGATGGGGTTGGGGTTCTTATCCGCATCCCAGCCGGCGGGGTTGGTGGCCGACAGGTCGATGACCATGCCCCGCTGGCCGTTGACACCGGCGGTGCGGGCGTAGGGATCCACGGCCTCGTTCTCGTGGCCGTCCACCTTCACCAGATAGGTGTAGTAGGTGCCATTCAGATTACCGGGGACGTTCACCGTCCACACGCCCTTGGTGCCCAGCGTCATCTCCACAGTGGCGCTGCGGTCCAGCTTGCTGGCATCGCCGGTGCGGTACAGGGCCACCTTCACATCCTCAGCGGTGGGTGCCCAGACCTTGAAGGTGGTGCTCTTAGCGCTCCACACAGCGCCCAGATCCTTGCCCTCGTAGGTGAATTCCTGATTGAACCGCTTGGAGGCGTAGACGGTGGTGGTCTTGATGGGATGATCCACGCCGGCAAAACGCACCTTGTAGCGGTAGAGGGTGGTCAAATTCAGGGGCTTGTTGGGCCGGATGGCGTAGCCGTCGCCGCCGGCGGTGATGGAGGCAGCGGAAATAGCACCGTCACGGCCGGTGCCGTCCAGCAGACGGATTGCCTTCTTCAAATCGCCGGTGATGGGGGCGGCGGTGTGGATATGGATAAAGCCGGTGTCGTAGTCCAGCTCAGCAGAGGTGAGCTTGTTGCCCCGCACCACGTCGGTGCCCAGCTCCACCCGACCATCCTCCTTGTCGGCGGTGGCGTAGTAGTGGACGGTGCCGGCAGTGATGGTGGAGATGTCGATTTTCCGCTCACCAAACTCCTGCTCCTGCCACTGACCCTTCCGGAGAATGAAGCTGACAGAGGTAGTATAGCGGGCATCCACGGTGAGGGTAGCGGTCATGGAGCCTTCCTCATCCTTCAGCTCGTAGCCCTTGCCGCCGATGGCGAGGGTCCACATCCAAGCGTTCCAGTCTGTATAGTCGTCGTCGGGACGCTGGTAGTGGAGCTTGATGGTAACATCGTGCTTGACCGGTTCCGTGGGGGCGGTGGAAGCCTTGCGTCGAAGCAGGCCAAAAAGCTTGTTCTTCATGGTAAAGACCTCACAAATTATTTTTAACCATACTATTATAATGGAATGTGCCCATCAACGCAAGGGGGAGTTTGGAATATTTCGAGGATTTTGCTGTGTTGGGTTATCTTTTTTTCCCGCTAAATGTCCTCAAAATAATTGTTTCTTGGATTTATCCAAAATGTATTCAGGAATACTTTGCCATGGATGGTAGACTTTTGCGTTTTCCTATGATAGTATATAATTGTTACGGAGAACCTGCCTATTTCTGGTTGGATTCGACGAAAACGGAAATTTTTTTAGGAGGAAAAAATCATGGCAAGAAAACTCAGCAAATTCCTTAGTGCCGTGCTGGTGATCTGCATGGTCATCAGCATGATTCCCGCAGTGGCACTGGCTGCCACTCCCGATGTGCTGTATCTGAAGCCCAACAGCAACTGGCAGCAAGCCGGTGCTCGCTTCGCCGCTTACTTCTACGGTAACGGTGACACTTGGGTGGACTGCACTGACTCCGATGGCGACGGCGTTTACGAAGTCGTTGTCCCCGCTGGCTACACCAGCGTCATCTTCTGCAGAATGAACCCCGGTAACGCCACCAACAGCTGGGACAACAAGTGGAACCAGACTGCCGATCTGGCCATCCCCACCGACGGCACCAACTGCTACACTGTTGAGGCTGGCAGCTGGGACTACGGCAACGGCGCCTGGAGCACCTACGCTCCCTCCACCGTCGAGCCCGAGGATCCCACTACCTCCAGCAACAAGCCCGTGACTCCCGATCCCGAGCCCAGTGTCGTGGAATACTACCTGATTGGCTACATCAACGGTGCCAACTACGGCTGTGAGGAAGACTACGAGAACATGGGTCAGTACAAGTTCAGCTTCGATGGCAAGCTGACCGCTACCTTCGCTTCCGACAGCTATGTGTTCATCAAGACCACCGGCAACGCCAACTGGTACATGGCTCCCGCCTACTGCCAGGACACCACCTGCAACTTCGTCATCGGCGGCTCCGAGAAGATGTTCGTTCCCGGCAACACCGAGCTGGTGTTCACCCTGGTTGAGAACGCCGACGGCTCTCTGACCTTGAGCTATGAGGCCGCTGACAGCGACTGCGACCATAGCTATACCTCTGAGGTCACCAAGGAGCCCGAGTGCCTCATCGCCGGCACCACCACCTACACCTGCTCCAAGTGCGGCAACGTCTATACTGAGGAAATCGCTGCTCTGGGTCACGACTATAAGGATGAAGTCATTGCTCCCACCTGCGAGAACAATGGCTACACCAAGCACACCTGCGTCCGTTGTGGCTACTTCCACTCCACCGACGCGGTCAATCCCATCGGCCACGACTACACCACCAATGTGATTGCTCCCACCTGCACCCAGTCCGGCTACACCCTCTACACCTGCGTCAACTGCGGCAACTCCTACGAGTGGAACAGCACCGCTGCTCTGGGCCACAGCTATGTGAACGGCGTTTGCTCCACCTGTGGTGAGGCTGACCCCGACTACACTCCCGCAGATTTGGACTACTACCTGTTCGGCTACATCAACGGCGCTGACTACGGCATCGGTGATGATCAGGCCAACCTGGGCGAGTACAAGTTCGTTGACGGCAAGTTGACTGTCAAGTTCGACCAGGAGAGCTACGTCGCCGTCAAGGCCAGCGACAATGTTTCCTTCTACATGACCAACGGCTATGTTGGTTCTGCTACCTCCGCAACCCTGTACCTGTTCACTGATCCCTACTCTCCCAGTGCCAACAAGCTGATGGTTCCCGGCGGCCAGACTGTGAACTTCACCCTGACCGAGAACTGGGACGGCAATCTGATTATCAGCTACACTGTTGATGCTTCCGACTGCGTCCACGTCAGCCACAACACCGACGGTGTCTGCACCACCTGCGGTGCCTCTGTTGAGCATACCTACTCTTCCGGCATCTGCTCCATCTGCGGTGTTGCCGAGGAAGGCTACAACCCCTACGACTACTACCTGTTCGGCTACATCAACGGCGCCAACTACGGCTGTGAGGAAGACTCCGCCAACCTGGGCGAGTACGAGTTCGTTGATGGCAAGCTGACCGTCACCTTCACCGCTGACTCCTACATCGGCGTGAAGGAGGTCTACCCCTACGGCAAGTACGGCCCTGAGGTCATTGGCTGGTACATGACCGATGGCTGGCAGGGCGAGGTTACTTCCGTCACCCTGTATCGCTCCGGCGACGTGGCTTCTGCTGACAAGCTGTTCGTTCCCGGCGGCGTTGAGCTGACCATCACCATCAGCAAGGAAGGCAACACCATTCTGCTGAGCTACACCACCAATTGCGCTCACTCCTACACCGAGTCCGTCGTCGATGCAACCTGCACCGAGGCTGGCTCCAAGACCTTCACCTGCTCCAGCTGTGGCCACAGCTACAGCGAGACCATTCCCGCTCTGGGCCACAACTATGTGGACGGCACCTGCTCTGTTTGCGGCGCTGCCGATCCCAACGCTGACGGCGTCTACTACTCCCTGGTTGGCTACATCAACGGCGCCAACTACGGCTGCGAGGATGACTACGCCAACCCCGGCGCTTACAAGTTCGTCAACGGCACCCTGAAGGTTACCTTCGATGTTGATTCCTATGTCTTTGTGAAGACCTCCGACAATGCCAACTGGTATCTGGCCAGCGCTTACTGCACCGACACCACCTGCAACTTCGTTATCGGTGGCACCGAGAAGCTGTTGGTTCCCGGCGGCGTTGAGCTGACCTTCACTCTGGTTGAGAACGCTGACGGCTCCCTGACTGTGAGCTATGTGGATTCCTCCGCTCCCGTGGTGGTTCCCACCCTGACGCTGAGCTATCCCACTCTGGCCTTCGAGGCTGAGATCCTGTACAACGCCTACTTCACCGTCAGCGACGCTTCCAGCATTGT
>SVME01000012.1 GCA_015067605.1 Oscillospiraceae bacterium | reverse complement strand
CTGGAAAACAATCCCGGCGCCTACCACTGCTATAAAGCAGCCGGATTTAAGGATGCTCCCATGGACGAGCCGGAGTATTATCACCTGATGGGTGAAGATGTGAAGTGCTTGGAATTGGAAGCAATCATATAACAGCGTACTGGGAGGGAGAACTTTATGATACTCTCACTTCAAGGCTGCATGGCTGTTGGAAAGACCACTGCAGTCCGTTACTTACAGGAACACGCCCCGGAGATCCACATTAGCTATGAGGATAATTCTGATGTGATTGCCCAAATCAAAGCGAGAAATCTGGACAAGAACAAATATGAGGACTATCTGGAAATTCAGCGGCTGTGGCTTGGCAAAGAAGTTCAGCGTTGGGAGAAGGCACGGCAATATCCCTGCACAGTCATGGACTTCGGTGCAGAGGAGATTGAGTTTTATACTCTGAATTATCCCAAAACCATCGGTATGGACTGGGACGTAGCCGATGCGCTGAAACCGGAGCTGGATGCTGTGAAAGCGTGTATGCCCGACCGGATTCTATTTCTAAATGCGTCATTAGAAACCCTGCGCAGGAACAAACAAAACGATTCCACCCGTTCCCGGAATTTCTTTGACCATTACTTGCAGCACTTCCTGCCGCTGAAAAAGGCGTGGTTCCTTGGCCGCTCGGATGTGGATGTGCTGGATGTGGATGACCTGACCCCGGAGAAATTGGGACAAAAGGTTATGGCATGGGTGGATTATTGGCACTCTAAGGAAATCTGGGATGCCTATCATACTGATGGCACCCTCGCTGGTTGTAATTTGGTTCGGGGTGAACCGATTCCTGATGGACTGTATCATCTAGTCAGCGAGGTTCTTGTTCGGCATATCGATGGCGACTATCTGCTGATGCAGCGGGATCACCGGAAACCCAACTACGGCGGTTTCTTTGAAGCCACCGCTGGCGGATCTGCCCTGAAAGGCGAGGATGCATATTTCTGCGCCAAGCGAGAACTGTGGGAAGAAACTGGCATCCGGTCTGGCAATCTCACAAGCATTGGACGCTTCGTATCTCACAATACGATTTATGAAACCTTCCTCTGCGTCACCGACTGTGACAAGAATTCAATCACACTCCAGGAAGGCGAAACCGTATCCTACAAATGGATCAGCGAAGCAGAATTTATTGACTTCGTAAACTCCGATGACATGATTGATGTTCAGCTCCAACGCTATCTGTCGTACCTGAAGAAGATGGGGTATATAAAATGATGGAATCATAACCACCGGCCGTGCCGGTGGTATGCACTAGCCCCCTTGGGGCATGCCCTGGGCTGAGCCTATAGGCTCGCCGAAAAGTCTGCCAACCGCGCAGATTTCACGGGCTGCCCCTAAAGGGGCTTTTGTTTATTTGCCCTCTTTTACCGGCTGACCCGTGAACGGGTCGACATACTCTTTTATACTCATTTGGTCGTCGGAATAATCTTCCTGTAGCTGATTTCGGATGTACTCCTGTATGGCCTTCTTATTAGCGCCTACTGTACTCACATAATATCCCCGGCACCAGAAATGCCGGTTACCATACTTGTACTTGAGATTGGCGTACTTCTCGAAGATCATTAGGCTGCTCTTTCCTTTGAGATAGCCCATAATCTGTGCTACACTATACTTGGGTGGGATTGATACGAGCATATGGATGTGATACTTGCACGCTTCCGCTTCTATTATCTCGATTCCCTTATACTCGCATAGCTTTCTAAGCATTTGACCTATATCCGCTTTAATTTTGCCGTAGATAATCTGACGACGATATTTTGGAGCGAATACGATATAATATTTGCATTCCCACTTCGTGTGTGCTAAACTATTAGTGTCAAGTTTCATCTGGACTTGATTCCTCCTTAAGTTCTGTGATGGCGGTTGGCAGACCACCATCACTATAACTTAAGGAGGATATTTTTTCTATGCATAGCTAAAGCTTTTTAGAACCACCGGCACTGCCGGTGGTTTTCTTTATACAACAAGCCGCCGATGCACGATGCATCGGCGTTTTTTGTTGTGAGTCATGTTCAAAAATCATAATAATATTGACCCGTAATAAAAGAGAATAATTCAAGGAGGTAATATCAATGTGTAAGATTTGTGCTGAGCTTTACACGACTGATGATTTGCAGCGGATTTTTTCATGTAGCAGATCGAGCGTGTACAAGCTGATTAAATCTCCGGGTTTTCCGTCCTTCAAAGCGAACGGACGGCGCTATGTGCGGCCCGGAGACCTCGACCGGTGGATTGAACGTCGAATGAAGAATGCGATCATCTAGTCCATAGGCAAAAGCGGTGCTCGGTTTCGGGCACCGCTTTTGCACGAAAACCATATGACATTAGATTTGCATCCATTCAGAAACAATAGAGTTATAGGATAAATAATTCGGGATGAATTATAGAGGATGCATAAAACGGTTGCAGGGAATGATGCAACCAATGTGTTGTTGTAGATTGTTATTGAAAGGTGAACTCTTATTATAAGTAAAATATCGTTATTATTAAACTTAAGGTTGATATTTGAAATGGATTGTATTTACATTTTAGAATTTTTGGGGTAGAATAATGTCAAAAATATGTTATAGTTCCTTGTAGTTACTTGTAAATATCAGTTCAGTCGAGGAGTATAGATAGAATGAATAGTTTCTCAATTGACCAAGGTACAGTTATTTATGGAGTTCGTTCCTCAAAATACCCAACCATCCCGTGTTATGCTGTAATTATTACTGCTAGGTGCGATATTGCACAGAAGAAAGTACCTAAGTACTATTTCTTGGTTGCGGTGGACGCTTCAGATTGGTTTTGTACGGAACACGGATATAATATTGTTTATCGGGAAATAATTCAGAATCTAAGAAACGGCATTTCTTCTATGGCAAGTGAAATTGACTTAAATGGTGATGTCCTAATCTCATTAAGCAGAAGTGATTTGGAAACAGTTATTTCCCAAAAACGGATCGAGTATTCTGGGAATAAAAAACAAACTGGAAAAGTCGATAGTTTGTTAAGCAGAATAAAGGAATACTACATTTTTATTAGAAAAGATATGACTGATATGCATAGGAGTGAGGCTATAAAGAGAAAACCTAGACCTTCAATAGAAGAACTCACGAGAATAGACAAAGGGGACAGAAATCATTACTATTATTTACCCCAACACGCATATTTACAGAATTCGGTATACAATAAAGGCCTTATCGTTGATTTGCTTGAAATCGGGAAATTGTCTATAAAAGATGCAGAAATGATCAAGTCTCCTGGTATTGACTATCAGGTTCTCCCCAAACTTCCATCTCCCGAAGATATGATTGATGTGGTAAATACAGGTATCCAACAAGAAATAGATCGGATGCTAAGTGGTATTCATGAGAATAGACGGTTATCGACAAATTATTGGCTTAACGATGATTCTGATTATGTAGCAATTGAGGGCGTGATTCAGTCGCCCTGGTGTGAGCATCTGATGCAAAGGTTCTCTAATGCGTTTATTCGCATTGGGATCGACAATCCAACTCAAAAGGATTATTCAGATGTTATTACAAGATGTTATACGGAGGTGACAAAATGATTAAGTATTTGCTTTTTGATCAAAGTGCTATTTCTACATATATAGCAGATACACAATTGCAAAGTGTGGAATATGGTGAAGGTAGAAGGTTTGTTCAACATATATGCGGCGAACTCCAGAGTGAGCAATTCCATAATACAGTAGTGGATTATTGTTCTAGTGGCATACAGTTTGTTGGACTAAAAAAAGAACAAGATAACTCACAAAAGGGTGCCCGCATTTTTTGCATTGATCTAGAGCAATGCAACATAATGATTGAAAGAGAGAATCCTGCCAGACTATTAACCCTGATTCAAAAAACCTTACGTTTGGCATTGAAAATATGGGATCGACACCCGTTTTCGCTGTCGGAGAGATACTATGAGACAAAATCCATTTTGTTCCCATTCCCCCAACCGGATCACTCTCGGATTGTCATTGAAAGATCAAATACAGTCCTTAGATTAACAAACAGAGGAATAGATCACCCCTTATTAGCATATAAATATAATGCAGAGGAACCCTCTCAAGTGAAAGATGTCGTTGATACTTCTATTTTGAGAGAAGCTGGGGAAGTGTATGCATCTACGTATCGTCTGCTGATTAGTAAACATATAGGCATTCAGACACAAGATAATACAGCACGCACGCAGGCTCTTGAACTGGTAGAATCAACATCTCTCGAGGAAAGAAGTGATTTTATTTATTGGGGGATTGACAGGCAGTACCAGATGCTGACAGATTCGCAACGTGCTATTGTTGACTATGCTTCGCTCGATACGCCACTTCGCATTGAAGGGGCTGCGGGTACCGGCAAAACTATTTCGATGATAATGCGTGCATACAAACTGTTGAAACAAAAAGAGTGCGAAGGGAAGCCATTTAAAATAGCCTTTTTTGCTCATAGTGAATCAACATCGGTCCGTAACAAGGAACTGTTCTCTTATTATGATGATTATGCACGTTTCTTGGATCCTAATTCTGCACAGTCAATTCGCTTCGAAACACTAATGTCTTTTTGTAGTCGTTTTGCAAGGATTGCAGATAGTATGCTCCTGGAAGCGGATGCACTTGAATCAAAGAATTATCAGCTGATGTTGATTCACGAGTCGGTTCAGAAAGCGATTTCTAGCAAGAGACTGAAAACATACTTCCCGATTATTAGCCAAGGGGTGCAGGATTTGTTTTGTGAGGAAAAAACGCATAAACAAGTTTTGTATAATATGCTTCAGCATGAGTTTAGCGTTCAAATTAAAGGGCGGACAGATTGTACTATAGAAAGCTATTATGACATTAAATCTATTGAGAATGGTATTCCTTGTGTAACAAAAGCAGACAAGGAATTCGTATTCTCGATTTTCTTGGATTATCAAAAAGGCTTGCAAGATTATGGTACGTTTGATGTTGATGATGTTACAATGGAAGCACTTTCGAGATTAAATGCCCCCATTTGGCGTAGAGAGCGTGTAAATGAAGGGTTTGATTATATTTTCGCAGATGAAGTGCATTTGTTTAACATCAATGAACAAAGTGTGTTTCACTTTCTGACGAAGAATCCTACTGTAAAAGAGATTCCGATTTGCTTTGCGTTGGACTATGCACAGGCTATCGGAGATCAGGGAGATGTAAGTGCAGACTATATCTCCGAAAAAGCATTTGGAACACCAGAATCTAAGAACCTCCAAACTGTATTCAGAAGCAGTCCGCAAATTGCTGAACTGTGTGCATCCATAGCTGCTTCAGGAACGCTAATGTTTGGAACTACGTTTTCTAATCCTTATAATAATCCCCAGTATTGCTTTACAAGCAGCGATGAAGAGAAAGCTGAGCGTCCAAAGCTGCACATGTACGATAATGATGACAGATTGATAGGCAACCTAGGCCAAGTAGTAGGTAAGTTTGTAAAAACCTTGCAGTGTCGCCTGAGCGATATTGCGATAATTTCCTTTGATGAAAAGTGGCTTTCCCAAGAAGGGGTAGCAATGCTTGAAAAGCAAACCGGAAGACAATTTAATGTATTGGATCAAGGTGACGAACGCGATTGTACAAAATTGACGCTTGCATCTCCTTTTTCGATTAACGGTCTTGAGTTTCAAGGGGTAATCCTGATTGGCGTAGATGAGGGACGAGTGCCTCAAACATCTGGAACGAGCGACATTTCGAAGCATTTTATTATGTACTCAGCATATAATATGCTTTATTTAGCAATATCAAGGGCCAGATTTATGGTGACCATTATGGGCTCAAATATGAATGGTATTTCGTCTTGCTTGGATCATTCACTCAATGCTGGATACCTTGAGCTAGAATCTTGAAATGTTTGGGTCATCTTCATAATTACTGGTAAATGAATCGGTTCAAATTTGGAGTACTGCATGTTGCCTAGCTAAAGAGAAGTAGAAACAATAATTGCTTTTTTAATAGAATGGTGCTGTTTCTACAAACGGAAGTTTGTGCCTAAGGGTAAATGCATACCTGCTATGCGACGATGCGGTGGTTTTCTCCCTTATTTTCTCCCTTGCGGGGAAGGTAAACGGGGGTTAAGGGAGATTAGTAATGGCAACTAAATGTTCCGAGATTGCCGAGTTTTGGTTAATGATAGCAACAAATGATAGTTAAATGCTGAACAACCGAGAATTCAAGTCCTAGTGCCCCTGCCAAGATTGGGAATTTACAAGTTTTACTTGTAAATTCCCTTTTTTGTTTGTCAAAAAGTTAGAAATACGGATTTCGGAAGAGCCAAAAACATCTTCTAGGCCTACGGTTTTGACAAATTGTGAGGTGTAGATTATGCGAATGAAAATGGTCTGCGATGACCGCACGCTGCGAGAGGTTGCTAATGAATTTCTCGCCCTGAAAAAGGCTCAGAAAGTCCGTGAGAGAACGCTGAGCGACTACAAAAAGTACATCGACAAGTTTCTTGCACAATCGCAGAATACTTTGGATGTGGATGTACTGAAGATTGAGATTCTGGAATACTTTGCTGACATCCCCAAAACAAGTCCGGCAAGGTTCAACCACCCCTACTTCGCTATGCCATTGGCATAACTTCACATCGTCGATAGCCGATACTTCTCATTAATTTATTTGGGGACAGAATTTTTTATGGAAAATGTATCCCTTGAAGCAAGCACGCCCCTTCCAGCCTTCCTCTCATGCAGGAAGGCTGGAAGGGGCGTACTTATTCTTACGGCAAGCTATGTGAAAAATATTGATTCACCAAATCCTCATAATCTCTCAAAGCACTGAAAGAACCCCAGAAAGACAAAACGGTTCCGTCTGATGAATATTCCCCGATGTAGCCGGAATGCTTATCCTCTGCGTAGTTCGCCCAAATAATCAGGAAATTATCGTTTGCATAATTGAGTCGCAGGCAAATGCCCTTTGGGGAGTCGTACGCATAGTAGGACGCAAGTATGTCTGTTTTTGAAAATGCATCCAAAAAGTCATCCATTTTTTCCGCAGGCAATGTTTCAAGAACCGTAGCATTGGCCGAATCAAACGGGGCTAGCTTATCAAACTGATTCGATACCCAAGTGGCAAAATGTTTTTGGTCTGGGTTTTTATATTCAATCAGTTCAACGCTAACGACGTTATCCAACGCCGCTCGGTCAATCGAGTAAGATCCAGGATCGCAGGCGCACAGCAAGCAACAGATGATCATCAAGTATGCTAAACAGACCGTTTTCCTTATTTTCATTTTAATCACCCCTAATATTATACCACTATTCTTTGAACGGGACAATGGTATTCTCGTAATTATATGATTTTTCGCTACGGTAATCTGCACCAAGCAGGGCTTTTTTGTTGAAAAACAGTTTATACTATGCTATGATAAACAAAAACGAAAGCGAGTGAATGTGTATGTTATTCATCGAATATCCCCCCTGCTCTACCTGCAAGAAGGCAAAAGCGTGGCTGGATGACAAAGGTGTTTCTTACGTCAGCAGACACATCAAGGAGAATCCGCCTACCTATGAAGAGCTGAAGCTCTGGCATCAGCAAAGCGGTCTGCCTCTGAAACGTTTCTTCAACACCAGCGGTCTAGTTTACAAGTCCATGAATCTCAAGGAGCGGCTTCCCGATCTGTCCGAAGAAGAACAGCTTCGTCTGCTGGCCACCGACGGGATGCTGGTGAAGCGGCCTATCCTCATCACCGACAAGGGTATCACCACCGGCTTCAAGGAGGCAGAATGGGAACGGCTTCTGTGATTTTCAAGCGTGCGCTCAGGCGCACGTTTTTTCTTATCCAAATTGTTTGACTTTTGAGCCGTTTAATCGTAAAATATATCCATATGATTCGTAAAGTGAGGTGCTTTCCCCATGGAGAGAACACTGCGTTTTGATATCACTTTGACTCCGGTGGTGAACTATGCGCTCCAGCAGAACCGTGTGAAGATGATTCAGGAAATCACGCTGATCAACGACGGCGATGTGCTGGAGGACTTGGAACTGAGAATCACCGCCAGTCCCGCTATCTGTCTGCCCTATCAACGGCACATCGATCTTCTGCCCGCTGCCACCGCTTGCAGGCTTGACGATATCAATCCTGTTCTGGATGTAGCTTTTCTGGGGGAGTTAACCGAAAAGATTCAGGCAAATTTGCATTTCTCCATCGAACGGGATGGGCAGATTCTTTACGCACAGGATTACCCTGTTACGGCGCTGGCCTTTGACGAGTGGCAGGGCTGCGGCTACTATCCAGAGTTGCTCACTGCATTCGTCACCCCCAACCATCCGGAAATCATCAATATCATCGCCCGCAGCGCTGACTATCTGGGACAATGGACCGCCGACCCGTCCATAGACGGGTATCAGACCGGCGACAGCAATCGGGCTCTGGCACAGGCCGGTGCTATTTACGCCGCCTTGCAGGAGCAACGGATTCGCTACGCCATGCCGCCTGCCAGCTTTGAGGCTGTGGGACAGCGGGTGCGGCTATGCGACGGCGTGATGCAGCAAAAGCTGGGCACCTGTTTGGACTTGACGCTGCTATACGCCGGATGCCTTGAGGCTGCCGGCTTGCATCCGTTGCTGATTCTGAAAGAGGGGCACATCTTCGCCGGTGTGTGGCTGGAAGATCAAACCTTCCCCGAGGCGGTTCAGGACGATAGCTCCTTGCTGACCAAGCGGCTGGCCAAGGGTGTCAACGAAATCGCCGTGGTAGAATGCACCCTATTTACCGACGGAAAGGATGCTGACTTCGATAGCGCTATGCAGTGTGCCGCAAAGGAGCTATCGGATATCGAGTATTTCATAGATGTGCGGCGTTCTCGGCTCAGTGGTATTACACCGCTGCCTCTGCGAATCCCCACAGACAGCGGCTGGCGTATTGAAAACGTTCCCCTGCCCCGTAGGCAAATTTCCGATGCACCTGCTCCACTGGAAGAGAAGGTTCACATCGACTGCATCGCAAACGCATCACCTGCCACTCGGCAGACCCAATGGGAGCGGAAACTACTGGATTTGGGGCTTCGCAATCAACTAATTAACATGCGATTGACCAAAACCATCCTCCCCATCATGACCACCTCTCTGGATGATTTGGAGAATGCCCTTTCGGATGGAAAGGATTTTTCCATTCTCTCCCGTCCCAGCGACTGGCCGGTGAAGGAAACCTGCTTCGACACCATGCACGATTTGGGCACAGCCGCATCGGTAATCCAGTCGGAATTTGGAAACCGTCGTCTACGCACCATTTACACCGACGCAGAGCTGGGCAAAACCATCAAAGATCTATACCGCAATGCTCGGACAGCTCTGGAGGAAAACGGTGCCAACACACTATATCTAGCACTGGGCTTGCTTCGGTGGTACGAAACTGACCGCTCCACCAAGGCTCGCTACGCACCTATTATGCTGGTACCGGTGGATATTCTTCGCAAATCTGCCGCACAGGGGTATGTGATTCGTCTTCGTGACGAAGAACCCCAGATGAACATCACCATGCTGGAAAAGCTGAAGCAGGACTCCGGCATCACTGTGGAAGGGCTGGACCCTCTGCCTCAGGACGAACACGGCATCGATGTGCGCCGTGTGCTGACCATTCTACGCAAAGCGGTGATGTCTCAGAAGCGTTGGGACACACTGGAATCAGCCTACCTTGGTATATTCTCCTTCTCACAATTCGTAATGTGGAATGATATCCGTAACCGGTGTGAGGATCTGCAGCGCAGCAAAATTGTCCGGAGCCTCATTGATGGTAAACTGGCGTGGGACGCTACGGATATGAAAATCGGCTCCACTGTCCCTGAGAGTGATGTGTTGCTACCCATGGCGGCAGATGCTTCACAGCTTTTTGCCATTCAGGCTGCCTGCAACGGAGAAAGCTTTGTACTCCACGGCCCTCCTGGCACCGGCAAGTCCCAGACCATCACCGGTCTGATTGCAAATGCGCTGGCACAGGAGAAAACCGTGCTGTTTGTGGCCGAAAAGATGGCCGCGCTGGAGGTTGTGCAAAAGCGTCTGGAAAATATGGGGTTGGGCTCCTTCTGTCTGGAGCTTCACTCCAACAAATCCAAGAAAAAGAACGTTCTGGAGCAGCTTCGCCGCGCCACCGAGGTCACAAAGCAAATGTCCCCCGAAGCCTTCGCCGCCAAGGCGGAGCAAATCAGCGTCAACCGCAAGGATCTGGATGGCTATGCCCAGGCGCTGCATCAGGCGCAGCCCTGTGGAAAAAGCCTTTTTCAACTAATCGACAGCTATGAGCTGGTACGCTCCGCCGATGATATCCGGCTATTTACCCGTCAACAAGCCCAAGCCATCGACAAAAATCGTCTGGAAAAACAGCACACCATGGTAGAACGGCTGATTGGGGCGGCTAAGGCTGTGGGGCATCCCGCGCACCATCCCCTTGCGGTGATTGGCTGCAAGCAATACTCTCAGACTCTGCGCAATGCCCTACGAGAATCCGTAGCGGCGTACCGGCAGTCGCTGGAGCGGCTTGGTACTGTGGTGGAGGAATTCGCTGCCGCCATCGGCGAAGAATCATCATCCACAAAAACCGGCATTGAACGACTCAGTGCCATCGGGCAGGAGCTGGAGCTGTGGCTAAAGCTGCCCAGAGAATGGGCTGAATGTGCGGAACTTGGCAAGCACCTCAAAGGTGTACTGGAGCTGGCGCAGCATCATCTTATGGCGCAAGCCCATCGGGATTGGCTGACACAATGCTGGAAGGAAGATTTCCTTTCCCAAAACGGTGCCGCACTGGCGGAGGAATACAAGAACATCTCTGAAAAATGGTTCCTTCCCAAGGCACTGGGCAAGAACAGCTTCTCCAAACGGCTTCAGGCATGGGCAAAGGAATCTGTGCCCAAGGAGGATTTGTTCCGGCATCTGGACAGACTGTCTTTGTATCAGCGTGAGAGTGCCGCTGCCCAAAGCCTGTTGGCGCAATACGGCGTGGGGCTGGAGATTTTGGCGCAGAATGGCCAGATTGACTGGCAGGCCATCGTAGAATGGGTACAGCGAGCCATCAAGAGCGCCAAGCGGCTAATCGAAGAATATCGGGCAGACAGCATTCGTCTACGCTGCGCCGGTGTGCAGTCCCTCCAACCTCAGATCCAGGCCATGAATCAGGCATGGGCAGGGGCGGAGCAAGCCAGAGCCGCCTTCCTGACGGCTTTGCAAATCTCCCCGTCGGCAGCAAATCCAGAGCGACTGGACGACCAGTTGGCGTTGCTGGATGAGATTACAGCCCACGCTGACCAACTGAAAGAATGGATTCTCTGGAGCGCATTGGCTGACGAAGCACGGGCGCTGGATTTGGGTTCGATTGTAGATGCCTATATGAACGGCATGGGTCATGAACAGATTCTGCCCGCCTACGAGAAGGCCTGCTATCAGTCGCTGGCCATGCTGGCAATTGAGGCCGCACCGGTGCTGAACACCTTCTCCGGCGCTCAGTTTAACGAAAAAATAGAACAATTTAAGCGTCTGGACAAAGAACTGACAGCACTGACCCGTCAGGAAATCTACTGCCGGCTGGCCAGCCGGATTCCAAACTTTACCAAGGAAGCAGCTCACAGCTCGGAGGTGGGCATTCTTCAACGTGCCATTCGCAGCGGCGGTCGTGGACAGAGCATTCGCAAGCTCTTCGAGCAGATACCGGAGCTGCTGCCTCGTTTGTGCCCCTGTATGCTGATGAGCCCCATTTCCGCTGCTCAATATCTGGATCCCAAGCGAGAACCGTTTCATCTGGTGGTATTCGACGAGGCTTCCCAGATGCCTACCTGCAAGGCAGTGGGTGCGCTGGCTCGGGGACAGGAAGCCGTAATTGTAGGCGATCCCAAGCAGATGCCCCCCACCGCCTTCTTCGCTACCAACTCCACCGACGAGGAGGCGCTGGATACAGAGGATTTGGAGAGCATTCTGGATGATTGTTTGGCTATGAATATGCCCCAGACCCATCTGCTATGGCACTACCGCAGCCGTCATGAAAGTCTGATTGCTTACAGCAACAACCGTTTCTACGACAGCAAGCTATTCACCTTCCCCTCCGTCAACGACCGTGCATCCAAGGTGCGGCTGGTCAACGTAGATGGCGTATTCGACCGGGGTAAGAGCCGCCAGAATCGGGCAGAAGCGGAGGCTGTGGTAGAAGAATTGAAGCGTCGTTGTTATGATTCGGAGCTATCCGGTCAGAGTGTGGGTGTGGTGACCTTCAACGTCAATCAGCAGCATCTTATCGACGATCTGCTGACCGCCGCCTGCGCCACAGATCCAACACTGGAAAAATGGGTTTACGAATCCGCAGAACCGGTATTCATCAAGAATCTGGAAAACGTTCAGGGTGATGAACGGGATGTGATCCTATTCTCCATCGGCTACGGTCCGGATGAGAGTGGTAAGGTGTACATGAATTTTGGGCCCCTGAACCGTGACGGCGGCTGGCGGCGACTGAACGTTGCCATCTCCCGTGCAAGGCAGGAAATGGTGGTTTACGCCACCCTGAAGCCGGATCAAATCAATTTGTCCAAGACCTCTGCGGAGGGCGTGGCGGCTTTGAAGGGATTTCTAGAATACGCCGGCGGCAAGCCGTTGCCGGAACCGGAGCGCACTGTCCGTCGAAGCTTCCAGCCCAGCGGTATTGCCCAGCGAATTTGCAGGGCACTGCAAGCTGAGGGCTATCAAACAGATTTACGGGTAGGACGCTCGGAATACCGCATCGATATCGGCGTGGTGGATCCGGAGGATCCGGAGCGTTATCTACTGGGCATTCTTCTGGATGGCGACAGCTACGGCACCGCCAAAACCACCCGTGACCGTGAGATTGCCCAGATGAGTGTTCTGACCGGACTGGGATGGAACCTGATACGGGTTTGGTCTATGGATTGGTGGGACAACACCGAAAAAGAGTTGGGACGCATTCTGCGTGAGCTGGAGCGACTGCGCGCAGAAGGCCCTGATGTCCCCTCCCCCGAGCCGGAAGCATCCACTCCGGAACCAACGCCCACAATAGTGCCAGAGGAACCGGAGGAGCCGGAGGTCTACACTGCTACATCCTTTGCGACCGTAGCACTGGAACCGGAAGAGTTTTTGTCCGGTGCCTTCCGTCTGCAGATTCGTGGGCGCATCCATCAGGTGCTGCTCCAAGAAGCACCGGTACGCCAAGATCGACTCATCAAAACAGTAGTGCAGAGCTTTGGCATTTCCCGTGCCACAGGCAAAATCCAAACCCACATGGAAACGATTCTATCCGCCATGGCGTTACCCACAACCACGCAGGAAGAACACATCTTCTACTGGCTGCCCGACCAAGGACCGGAGGTATATGACGGATTCCGTTGCAACGGCGATGTGAAACGGGATATTCGTGAGGTAGCTGTGCAGGAGCTGGCCAATGGTCTGCGGCATGTACTCAGCGAGCAGCTCAGTATGTCCCGTGAAGATCTGCTGCGGCAGACGGTGAAGCTACTGGGCTACGCCCGTCTGGGTGGAAACGTGACCGTTGCGCTGGAAAACGCACTGGCCTACGCCCAATCCACCGGAACCATTGCGGTAGACAGCAACGGCATCTGCGCGCTATCAGAAGCAGAAAAGACCCTGAATTGACGAAAAGGACGTGCTTCACGCACGTCCTTTTTGCTGTCAAATATATCATCGGCTATCGTTTACTGCATCAACGTACCGAACAACCATGTCATTGCGAGGAGGCCGAATAGGCCGACGTGGCAATCTCCTGGTACAGCGTTTGTTGTCTACCGGCCTATAAGGAATGAAAACACCGCAAAAACGTCGTTCTCATCCCTCAACGTTTATTAATTGACGAAACCATACAGCAGGAGATTGCCACGGGCCTGCGGCCCTCGCAATGACAGCTTTATTGTAACGTAAACAATAATTCACTTTAACCCGTTGCCACGGAGTTCGATGATTTGATCGCGCAAGATAGCGGCGTATTCGTACTCCATCATCCGTGCGGCTTCCTTCATCTGCTTCTCCAAGCGGGCGATTTCCTTTTCCTTCTCTGCCTTGGTCATCTTCACACCGGTACGTCCCTTCCGCTCTGCGTTGGGCGAGGATATCTCAATCAAATCACGAACGGATTTGATGACCGTTTTTGGCACGATGCCGTTGGCCTGATTATAGGCATCCTGAATGGAGCGGCGGCGCTCCGTTTCATCTATAGCGGCACGCATGGAGGGGGTAATGCCGTCAGCATACATAATGACCCGCCCCTCGGCGTTTCTCGCCGCACGGCCGATGGTCTGAATCAGACTGGTTTCACTGCGCAGGAAGCCCTCCTTGTCCGCATCCAGAATGGCCACCAGACTTACCTCCGGCAAATCCAGTCCCTCTCGAAGCAGGTTGATTCCCACCAGTACATCAAACTTTGCTAGACGCAAATCCCGAATAATCTCCATTCGCTCCATAGCGCCAATGTCAGAGTGCATATACCGCACCTTGATGCCCGCCTTTTGCAGGTACACTGTCAAATCCTCCGCCATTTTCTTGGTCAGGGTAGTCACCAGCGTCCGTTCATTTTTCACCGAACGGGTGTTGATTTCTCCTATCAGGTCATCAATCTGGCCATCGATAGGACGTACTTCCACAATGGGATCCAGCAAGCCGGTGGGGCGAATCACCTGCTCTACTGTCTGGCCGGAACGGGTACGCTCATACTCAGCAGGGGTAGCGGAAACGTAAATCACCTGATTGAGCTTGCTGTCAAATTCCGTAAAGTTCAGGGGACGGTTATCGTAAGCCGAGGGCAGCCGGAAACCATAGTTCACCAGCGCATCCTTCCGGCTCCGGTCACCGGCGTACATGGCACGGCACTGAGGCAGCGTCACATGGCTCTCGTCCACAAACAGCAGAAAATCCTCCGGAAAATAATCCAGCAGTGTGGTGGGGGGCGTGCCGGGGGCTCTTCCCTGAATCACTCTGGAATAGTTTTCAATGCCGTTACAGAAGCCGATTTCCGTCAACATCTCCAAATCGTATGCAGTGCGTTGGGCAATGCGCTGAGCTTCCAGCAGCTTATCTCGGGCACGGAACCACGCCACCTGCTCGTCGCACTCCCGCTGAATCTCCAGCATGGCCCGCTGAAGCTTTTCCCGTGAAGCTACATAGTGGCTGGCCGGATAGATGGCCACATGGTCGATATACCGCTCCGCCATGCCGGACACCGCATTAATCTCAGAAATTCGGTCGATCTCATCTCCGAAAAACTCCACCCGTATGGCACGTCCCGACCAGTAGGCCGGGTAGATTTCCAGCGTATCCCCACGAAGGCGGAACTTATTACGGGAGAAGTCCAAGTCGTTGCGCTCGTAACGAATTTCGGTGAGCTTGCGTAGGATGTCATCCAAGGGTCGCTCCTGCCCCACTCGCAAAGAAATCACCATGCTCTTATAGTCGATGGGGTCGCCCAGACCGTACAGACAGCTCACCGAGGACACCACAATCACATCCCGCCGCTCAAACAGTGCCGAGGTGGCGCTATGGCGGAGCCGGTCGATTTCCTCGTTCACCGATGCGTCCTTCTCGATATAGGTATCCGTGTGGGCGATGTAGGCCTCTGGCTGGTAATAATCGTAATAGGAAATAAAATATTCCACCGCATTTTCCGGGAAAAACTCCCGAAATTCGCTGCAAAGCTGGGCGGCGAGAGTTTTATTATGGGCCAGCACCAGCGTAGGGCGGTTCAGCTTTTCAATCACCGACGCCATGGTAAAGGTCTTGCCGGAGCCGGTGACGCCCAGCAGCGTCTGCTCCCGCAAGCCCCAGTTTACGCCGTTGACCAGCCCCTCAATAGCAGCCGGCTGGTCGCCGGAGGGCTTATAGGATGATACCAGCTTAAAATCCATGGTGCCGCCTCCTTAATAACGCAACACGCATTCGTCAGGGCGGTAATAGCCTGACTGAAGCATGGATGTAAAATCATTATCCGCCATAACGATATGATCTGCCAGACGCACCTCCACCGCGTCCAGCGCCGCCGCCACACGTCGGGTGGTAACCACGTCCTCGTGAGATGGCAACGCAAGACCGCTGGGGTGGTTATGGGCCAATATGGCGCTGGTGGCATTGGCTCCCAGCGCCGCCTCCACCACACGCCGTATGGGCACGCCGGCCGAATTAACGCTGCCCTCCCCTATCTTCGGACAACACAGAGGCTTACATTTGGCATCCAGGCACAGCAGATAAACCGTTTCATTGCTCTGTCCCTTGAAGCGCTGGCGCAGGTATTCGCCACAGTCGTTGATGGTCAGCAGTGGCTTCTCTTCCCGCTTACTCCGTTCCACACCGTAGTAGCGAGCCACCGCCGGAATCAGATTCAAAAACGTAGCGGTATTTTGCCCGATGCCCTTCACGGTCATCAATTCCTTCGTGCCGGTTTCCAGCACCTGCGGCAGACTTCCGAACTGGTCAATCAGCGCATGGGCCAGCTCGTTGGTGTCCTGACGGGGGATGCAGTAAAAGAGCAGTAGCTCCAGAACCTGAAATTCCGTAAAGTTATCCAGTCCCTCTGCCTGAAAACGAGCTCGAAGCCGTTCCCGATGGCCGTCGTGTATGGGTGTTTTCGACATATTTTTCTCCTCCGATAAGGATTCCCTTGCTATTTTTCGCTTTTGCAGTTAGAATAATCCTGTCGAATCAATTCGAAAATAATTCGCAGGTTTTTGCGCATGATATACCGCAAGGAGGTTTGTCATGGAAGATAATAAAGATATTGCCAATATCCTGAATCTACTGCCGCAGCCAATCTTCTGCGCCCGAAATGGGCTGATTGTCTGCCGGAATCAGCCGGCTGCTCAGCTGTTTTTAGAGCCGCAGCTCCCTGTCGCTGAGCTTCTGGGCGAGGCCGCCGAAGACTACGCCCGTTTTCAGAGTGGCTCCCTGTATCTGACCCTGATGCTCCCAGGGCAGGCTCTGGGAGCCTGCGTTAGTCGTTTGGGGGATATGGATATATTCGTGGTGGAGCAGCAAACGGAGCTGCAGGTCATGTCCCTGGCCGCCATTCAGCTTCGGGATCCCCTGTCCGATGTGCTGTCCATCTTACAAAGGCTGCCTTCCCAAAAGGAGTTCCCTTACCTTGGCCATTTAAATCGGCGGCTGTTTCAGATACAGCGGCTGGTATTTAATATGGCAGACGCCGCCCGCTACACCAGCAACTACCCCGGCAGAATGGTGTATATGGACATTTGCGCTGTGGTGGAGGAGCTGTTCCAGCACATCGAGCTTCTGGCCGCCAAAAATGACATCAAACTGGTTTACATCTGCCCCAGAGAGCAGATTCTAACCATGCTGAACACAGAAATGCTGGAGCGGGCACTGTACAACATGGTGTCCAACGCCATGAAGGCGACCGAAAAGGGGGGCACCATCGAAGCCAAGCTCACATGGGCGAAAAACCGGCTTTATCTGTGCGTTCGGGATTTTGGCAGTGGTATCCCTGAAAGTATCCAGGGAACCCTCTACAACCGGTATCTTCGTCAGCCCGGTCTGGACAGCAGACAGGAGGGGCTGGGGTTGGGCATGACCCTGATTCGCTCCGCCGCCACAGCCCACGGGGGCACTCTGCTGGTTGATCATCCCGATGAGGTGGGCACCCGGGTAACCATGAGCCTCTCCATCCAGAAAAATTCGGAAAACCTCTTGCGCTCCACCACCCTCCCTTTCGACTATGCGGGAGAGCAGGATCACGGACTGCTGGAGCTGGCAGATCTGCTGCCGCCGGAGCTGTATTTCTAAATCAACGTGCTGCCTCGGCGGCACGTTTTTTTGCTAAAAAACGTACCATAAATTATCGTTTGGCGAATTAAGCGCCGCAGGCGCTATACCTTCCCCCGAGGGGAAGGTGGGCCGCCTTTAGGCGGCTCGGAAGGGGAATGGCGAAATCTGAAAGCTGGTAATAAGCCTGATATAGAGAGGAAACCATAACGTTTCCGCCCGCTTTCCACTTCCGATTAGTTATGGTATAATCTCCACCGGAGATTATACACAATTTAAATCCGCTGCGCGGAGCACCACCCCCTTCGGGGGCACCTTCTCCCCGGGAGAAGGGATTGCGGCTTCGCCGCTAGTGCGCTAAACGATAATTTTTCGCCTTACACGTAGCGCTTGAGGTATGCGCCGGTGTAGCTGCCTTCCGTGGCAGCCACCTGCTCCGGTGTGCCGCAGGCAACCACATGGCCGCCTGCATTGCCGCCTTCAGGGCCAAGATCGATGATATAATCCGCCGTCTTGATTACATCCAGATTATGCTCGATGACCAGCACCGTATTGCCGCCATCCACCAGCTGCTGTAGCACTTCAATCAGCTTATGCACATCCGCCGCATGAAGACCGGTGGTGGGCTCATCCAAAACGTAGATGGTACGACCGGTGGAGGTGCGGGCCAGCTCCGTGGCCAGCTTCACACGCTGTGCCTCGCCGCCGGACAGAGTAGTGCTGGACTGCCCTAGCTTCACGTAGCCAAGGCCAACCTCTACCAGCGTTTGCACCTTGCGGCGTATCTTCGGCAGGTTCTCAAAAAACTCCAGCGCCTCCTCAGCCGTCATGTCCAGAACCTGAGAGATATTCTTACCCTTGTACTGAACCTCAAGCGTTTCCCGATTATAGCGGGCGCCACGGCAGACCTCGCAGGGCACATACACGTCCGCCAGAAAATGCATCTCGATTTTTACCAGTCCGTCGCCGGAGCAGGCCTCGCACCGGCCGCCCTTCACATTGAAGCTGAATCGGCCGGGGCCGTAGCCACGGATTTTGGCATCGTTGGTGGAGGCAAACAAATCCCGAATATCATTGAACAGTCCCGTATAGGTGGCCGGATTGGAGCGAGGGGTACGGCCGATGGGGCTTTGGTCAATATCAATCACCTTATCCAGATGCTCGATTCCATCTACACAACGGCATTTTCCGGGGCGGGTTCTCGCATGATTTAGCCTACCCAGCAGGGTTTTATTCAGCACCTCCCCCACAAGGCTGGACTTGCCGGAGCCAGACACGCCGGTGACGCAGGTCAGCGTCCCCAGAGGGATGGATACGTCAATTTCTTTCAAGTTATTTTCAGCAGCACCCCGAATCATCAAGCACTTTCCATTACCGAAACGTCTGGCAGAGGGAACGGGAATCTTCTTCACGCCGGACAGGTACTGGCCGGTGACGGAGCGGGGCTGGGCGATGATTTCCTCCAGAGAGCCCGCCGCCACGATTTCACCGCCACGGCTGCCAGCTCCGGGACCCACATCCACAATAAAATCCGCCGCTCGCATGGTATCCTCGTCGTGCTCCACCACAATCAGGGTGTTACCCAAATCCCGCAGGCTCCGCAAGGTGCCCAGCAGTTTATCGTTATCCCGCTGGTGCAGGCCGATGGAGGGCTCGTCCAGAATGTACAGCACGCCCATCAGGGACGAGCCAATCTGGGTGGCCAGCCGAATCCGCTGGCTCTCGCCGCCGGACAGAGTGCCGGAGGCTCTGGACAGCGTCAAATACTCCAGACCAACGTCCGTCAAAAATTGCAGGCGGGAACGAATTTCCCGCAGAATTTGCTCTGCCACCAGCGCCATGCTGCCTTCCAAATGAAGGGTATTGATAAACTCCAGCGCCTGACGGATGCTCATCCGGCAGAAATCCATGATGCCGATGCCCCCAACCGTCACCGCACGGGCGATTTCCGACAGTCGGTCCCCATGGCAACGGGGACAGGGTGCCGTGGACATACACTCCTCCAGCTCCTTGCGGGCTGCGTCGGACTGTGTTTCCTTGAAGCGGCGGCTGATATTATTCAATATACCCTCGAAGGGCTGCTCCAGCACGCCCATGCCGTTGCCCCGATTATAGCTCATGCGAAGTTTCTCTCCCCTTGTGCCGTAGAGAATCACATTCATGGCTTCTTCGGAAAGCTCCTTCACAGGTACCGTCAAAGAAAAATGGTATTTCTGTGCCAGCGCCTCAAAATACATCCGGAATATGGAATCCGTGCGGGCGCTGTTCCAGCCGGAAACCTGAATAGCACCGTCGAATATGGACTTTTCCTTATCCGGAATCACCAAATCCGCATCGGCAATCAGCTGAAAGCCCAGTCCTGTACAGTCCGGACAGGCGCCTGCCGGATTGTTAAAAGAAAACATTCTGGGCTCCAGCTCCGTCAGGCTAATGCCGCAATCCTCACAAGCGTAGTTCTGAGAAAAGCTCAGCTCCTCATCGGTGGCTGGCAGTTGGATCGTCACCAGCCCGCCGGAGTGGGAACAGGCGGTTTCGATGGAGTCCGTCAAGCGGCGGCGCTGGCCCTCCTTAATAATCAGCCGGTCTACCACTAGCTCAATGGTGTGCTTCTTGTTTTTCTCGCACTTGATTTCTTCGTTCAGGTCGTACAGGATGCCGTCCACACGGACACGGGCAAAACCACCCTTGCGGGCATCCTCGAACACCTTCTGGTGTTCGCCTTTTTTGCCACGAATCACCGGCGAAAGCACGATAAATTTCGTCCCCTCCCCCAGTGCCTCCACCCGATCCACGATTTGGTCGATGGTCTGGCGGGCAATCTCACGGCCGCATTTGGGGCAATGGGGAATACCCACACGTGCCCACAGCAGACGCAGGTAATCATATATCTCCGTCACCGTGCCCACGGTGGAACGGGGGTTCTTAGAGGTGGTCTTCTGGTCGATGGAGATGGCTGGCGACAGACCATCGATGGAGTCCACGTCTGGCTTGTCCATCTGACCCAAGAACTGACGGGCGTAAGAGCTGAGGCTCTCCACATACCGCCGCTGGCCCTCAGCGTATATCGTATCAAATGCCAGACTGGATTTTCCCGAACCGGATAGGCCCGTAAAAACCACCAGCTTATCCCGTGGAATCTCCAAATCGATATTTTTCAGGTTATTCTCTCGGGCACCCTTGATGCGGATGGTATCGTGCATACACTCACCTCGTAAATTTCGTTCCATATATTATACCATGAAATCACATTCGACACAAGAGGAAATGCATCGGCATTTTAATCATCCATCCGGCGGTAGCTGGGACAGCAGACTGATAAGCGGCTCCAGCGCCTGAGGGGGCGCCTGTTTCCACGCCCCCTCATCCCGCCGAATATAGCGCTCCCCACGGATATGGTAGACCCGCCGGCTACCATCGGTTCGCTCCAGAATAATCTGGCAGGTAGACGCAGATAATGTATCCGGATCCATCTCCGCCAGCGTAAGCTGCATAGGCTGGCGCAGTGCATTCATGATTTGGGACATTTTGCTTGGGTCGGTGTAGATTGTTTGATGCTCCTGCCGGATGACAACAATGCGGGACAGCACCCGCTGCTGATGGGCGGTCTTGGGGCGGAAGAAGCCGCTGAGCAGCAACACCGCCAGCACGATAAAAATCACACGTTTTTTCATGCTCCACCTCCCATTCTATTTTGCACATCCCTCCTTTTATTTATCACATTCAATTTCAGGCAGAAAAAAGCCGCCTCACGGCGGCTTTTTTCTCAATAATTTTCTGCGTGGATCTCGAAATAGCTCTGGGGATGGGCGCAGGTGGGGCACAGGTCGGGGGCTGCGGTGCCCACAACGATGTGGCCACAGTTGCGGCACTCCCAAACCTTCACTTCACTCTTAGCAAAGACCTGAGCGGTTTCCACATTCTTTAGCAAAGCGCGGTAGCGCTCCTCATGATGACGCTCAACTTCCGCAACCAGACGGAACTTGGCTGCCAGCTCGGGGAAGCCCTCCTCCTCAGCAGTCTTGGCAAAGCCGTCATACATATCCGTCCACTCGTAGTTCTCGCCTGCAGCGGCTGCCGCCAGATTCTCTGCCGTGTCACCAATGCCGTTCAGCTCCTTGAACCACAGCTTAGCGTGCTCCTTCTCGTTATCCGCAGTCTTCAGGAACAGGGCCGCAATCTGCTCGAAGCCCTCCTTCTTAGCCTTGGATGCAAAGTAGGTATACTTGTTGCGAGCCTCGGACTCACCGGAAAAGGCGGCCATCAGGTTCTTCTCGGTTTGTGTACCAGCGTATTTGTTAGCCATAGGATATCCCTCCATTAATTTGTTGATGGTTAGAGTATACCACAATTATCATCGATTGAAAAGAGTTTACAACAAAAAAATATTAATCTGTCGCACATTTTAGATAAAGGTTCAGAAAGTTTAGTGTCCGCTTCTTGTCTGCCGACCACAAAGGGGCAATCAGGTCTTTTTTGGCGCCGTCACCCGTTATTCTGTGCACCACGATATCCTGCGGCAAGACAGAAATACACGCCTTGAGTTTTGCGGCGTATTCTTCCAATGTCAGCGGTTTTACCTTGCCATTTTCATATTCCTTTGCCAGACGGGTGTTTTTGAGTATATGCAACAGGTGAAATTTTACACCATCTGTGCCACTGTCCACCGCATATTTTGTAGTCATTACAGCATCATCAGAGGGAAGCCCTATTATTATATGGGTAATCACCTCCAGCCCCGCACGCTTCAAGCGTAAAACGGCATCTTTATAGACCTCGGTTTTATATCCACGGTTTATGTAGACTGCCACGGCATCGTCCGATGTCTGGAGTCCCAGTTCCACCGTTACCGGCTTGATGCCATTCAATTCTTTGAGCAATTCTATGGTACTGTCGGGTAGACAGTCCGGTCGAGTGGCAATATTCAGCCCCACGATTTCCTCAGGTGCTATCGCTTCATAAAACAGGGTACGCAGTCTATCATTCGGGGCGTAAGTGTTGGTGAAGGACTGAAAAAAGGCAATATACCTGCCGCTTTTGTTTTTGGAGGCAACCCGTTTTTTCGCCAGCTCTAATTGCTGCCGGATATCCGTGCCCCGTTCGGCAAACTCTCCCCCGCCAAGGGCGGAGCAGAAAATACAGCCGCCAGTGGATATGGTGCCATCCCGATTGGGACAGGTGAAGCCGCCGTCGAGCGAAAGCTTGTACACCTTGCAACCATATTTCGCCTGATAGTATTCATTCGCAGTTCGATACACCCAATCCCCCTCCTAATGCATTGATTATATTATGGATGCTCCAAAATAGCAATCCCCAGGCACATCGCCCGCACAATATTTAGCTAACCGAATTGGACAAGTAGGGACGGAAAAACCGCCCCTACATTTAAAATAACGTGGTTATCCAATAAATCAGGCCGTAGACCACGCTGGCAGTCACGCCGTATAGGATAACAGGGCCGGCGATGGTGAAAATTTTTGCGCCGACACCGAGGATGAAACCCTCTGTTTTGAACTCCACCGCTGGGGCGGCGATGGCATTGGCGAAGCCGGTGATAGGCACCAGCGTACCGGCGCCGGCGTATTTTGCAATGTTATCATACAGGCTCAAGCCCGTCAACAGCGCCGATAGCGCCACAAGAGTCATGGAGGTGGCCGTTCCCGCGGCAGTTTCCTCCAGTCCCCATCCACTGTACCGGTTTAGCAGCCACTGTCCTAACGTACAAATCAGGCCGCCAATCACAAACGCTCCCAGACAGTCCTTCCAGATAGGCGACGGGGGCGATAATTTTTTTATTAAGTGGTCATATTCCTTTTCGGTCATTTCCATCCCTCCCATGATAGGATGGACGAAGCCTTTTCAGATTATGCATCCGGTAGGGCAGCGATTGTCAGAATGCCTAAATTATCTTTATAAATTTCGTCAAATTGGCTGATTGGCAGCGGGTTCTCCCCTCTCCCCACCTCGATGGTATAGCCGGGGCGACGGAAATTTTGGATGAACCAGTCCTTATAGCCGGCAAAGCCGGATTCATAGGGGGTATCCGACAGCTCGTAACCACTGACCGCCGCAAATCGCTCCCCCAACTCCCGGGCACCGGGCACCTCTGGCCCAAACTGCCAATAAATGACCTCCCCCTGCGTATGATAGGCCAGCACCAGCGCTGGATCAATCACCTCTGTATATCCCGCCAGCGCACGGCTCTCCAGCTGACTCAAAGGCGCACGACCCACATAATCCCGTGGGCCGGGGCGGGTGTAGCCCTGAGAAAATTTTATCTCACGAGCCTGCAGCCAGCCGGCTGGGTACTGCAGATTCAAGTCCACCCCCATCAGATTCGCTTTCCAGCCATCGGGAAACGGAATTTGAGGATAAAATTCCGACAACGCACGGGCTGTTTCATACTGAAAAGATCCCGCCGCAATGGCACCGGTCACCAAATCCACACCGTCCGGATTCACCAACGGTACCATATATATGGTCGTTCCCTCACTGATGGCACGGGCATCTACGCCGCCAACGGTGGTACCATCCACAATGGCCTGCGCTAAGTCCTCGGCAAATTTCAACAGCACCAAAGCGGTAATCCACTCATTGGCATGGTGCGCGGCGGTATACAGCACCTTTCGGGGGCCGTTGCCGATAACAAGCGTTTGAACAGGACGGCCAAAGGCCGTTTGGGTCAATGTTTCGGAGCGGCAAAAGGGATACGCTTCTGTAAGCATTTGAATCATTTGCCGACAGCTCTCGGAGCTGATAGGTACATCGGTTTTCACGATAGACAAAAAATCACCTCCGGCTATTCTATGCACCGGAGGATTTGGGGGTGTCTGAGTTATCAATCAGCGATACATCCGAAGAATCTATCACGGATAATTGTACTAGGAGATTGCCACGTCGCTTCGCTCCTCGCAATGACATGGTTGTTTGATATGTTGACACGCTAAACGATATCATAGCAGCGGACGAGCAATGCTCGCCCCTACTACGAGGAGGCGGATATAGAAAACTGCCCCACCGGAGTGGGGCAGTTTCAGACCGTAGAAAAACCCCTGTTTTGCATCAAGCAAGACAGGGGTTCACTGCATATTTCGGGAAAAGGAAGGAAATTATGCTGAAAACAAGGTTGGAGTGAGTATCCCTCCAACTCCACTTTGCGAATTTTTTCAAATTCATGGCAGCAAATTTGAGCTTGACCCAATTCGTGACCTGAGCCAAGCCTGTATATCGGGTATAGCGCATCCCATGCTGCTCCTTCGCATCCGCAAAGACACGCTCTATGGTTTCTTTTCTCGCCTTGTACATCCGCTGGTAAATCGGTGTGTACCGGGCATCGTCTGCCAGTTCCTCATAATTCTTCCAGATGTGCCGGGTGACTGTCTTCACACAGTCCTTACTCCTTGTGCAAAGGTGCCTAGTTGGACAATTGGCGCATACCTTCGGATCGCTTTTGTATTCCCGGTATCCATCCCGGTTTGTAGTGCTGTAGTTCAGTACTTGGTACTCTGGACAGATGATGCAGTCGAAATGTTCATCGTATACGTACTTCCACCATTCATGCCCACCCTTCATGGTTTGGGGACGCTTATAAGCGGTGGATAAAACTCTGCCGTCAGAAAATACTTTCTTGCAAATATGAGGGGTCTTATAGGCACTGTCTGCCACAAAAGCGTTTACATTAGGGAACTTTTCTACTACTTTATCGTAAACATCGTCAAAGGGAACACTGTCATGGACATTGCCAGGGGTGACTTCCACTGCCAAAACAACACCGTGGACATCGCAAGCAGTATGGGCTTCGTAGGCCAGCTGCTTCTTGTGGTCACCCTTTACGAACAGACCGCATTCGGGGTCGGTAGTACTGACAGTAATGGTTTTCTTCTTGCCTTCCTTCTTGCGCTTTTTCAGTTTCTTCTTGGAGGTATTATCCCGCTTCTTCTTTGGAGGGATAGGCGGTTCGTTGCTGTTATCATCCTCAGAATCGTCCTCAAAGGGTTTCTTACCGTGAGCTTCCCGGTCTGCGTTTACTTCTTCCATAAGTTCTTCCGCATACCGTTTGGCCGCGACAGGCACTTCCTTCTTTACGACCTTTTTGGTATTGGCATTTGCCTTGATATGAGTACCATCCACAAATACCACGCCGGGTGCCACATAACCGGCTTCCACCATCTCCATGAGGATCCAGTTGAAGATCTGATCGACAGTTTCGGAAGTGAAGCGGTGACGGAAGTTATAGCTGATGGTGGAGAAATGGGGTGTTTCCTCCTGCAGACGGTAACCCAGAAACCAGCGGTATGCAATATTCAGGGACACTTCCTGTGCTGCCCGGCGCAAGGAACCCAGACCATACAGATGCTGAATGAGAACCATCTTAAACAAGACAACCGGATCCACACTGGGGCGGCCATTGTCTGCACAGTATAAAGGTTCTACCATATCGTAGATTTTGCTAAAATCTACTGCTGCGTCAATTTTCCGCAGCAAATGTTCTTTGGGCACCAAACTTTCGGTGTCCACAATTTCAAAGATTCCCCGTTCCATTTTTCCGCGTTCCAGCATCTTTCATCACCCGAAATCATTATACCATAAAAAAACGAAAAAGCCCAGCTTTCACTGAGCTTTTTCGACAGACTGAAATCCCATAGTGAATGTATCATTCACTATGGGATTTATTGGTGCCGTTGACGGGACTCGAACCCGTACAGTATCACTACCGGGGGATTTTAAGTCCCCTGTGTCTACCGATTCCACCACAACGGCGGCTAGGTAGCATCATAACATATTTTTACTGCGCCGTCAAGTCACGGATTAGTGTTGGCAAATCCTCCGGTCGGCGGCAAAAATGAGTCGCACCGGCAGCACGCAGCTGAGCCTCATCTCGAAAGCCCCAGAGGACGCTCAGACAGGGTACGCCGGCATTCCGAGCCGTGGCCACGTCCACCTCGCTATCGCCCACGTACACGCACCGCTCCACGCCGATGACCGCCATAGCCTTACGCACCATATCCGGCGCAGGTTTCCGGGGGCAGTCGGCACTCTCCCCGAGGGCATAGACCCCTGAAAAATACTTCTCGCACAGGGCTTTCACCGCCACGTCCGGCTTATTGGACACAATCGCCATAGGCATATCCAGCCTCTGTATGGCCTCCACCACACCCGCATAGGGAGCGGTTCTGCCCTGACAATGGGTGCGGTAATACTGCTGGAACGCCGCCAGTACCGGCTCCGTTGCCGCCCCCTCCGGCACCGCCAGCTGAATCAGCCGTGCGGCACCGTTCCCCACGAACCGCCGAATTTCCTCCAGCGTCCGTGGCGGGTAACTGAACTGGGCCAGCGCCGCATTGGTAGCATCCATCAAGTCCTCCAGCGTATCCAGCAGAGTGCCGTCCAAATCGAACAATACGCCTATTTTCACAGCATCCGATCCTTTTTCAGCCGGATATCCTCGCCAATAAAGGGGATCCGCCGGTAGTTGCCCCGCAGGCGGGAGGCGATGGCGGGAGAATACCGCTTCTCCAGCTCCTCGGTGGTCAGGTTGGTGGACACGATGGTGGCCTTGCCGCTGAGAATCCGGTCATTGACCAGCGTATACAGCGCCGCCGTGGTGAACTGGCCGCCCATTTCGGTGCCCAAATCGTCGATGATCAGCAAATCGCAAAGGCTGTACTTCTCCGCATCCCGACGAGCCTCCTCGTCGCCGCCGAACTTGGCACGCTCCAGCTTGGCAAACAGGTGGCCGGCGCTTTCGTACATCACCGAGTAGCCCCGATCCGCCACCGCACGGGCGATGCAGGCGGACAGGAAGGTTTTGCCCAGTCCCGTGCCGCCGGAGAACAGCAGATTCCCCGCACGCTCCGTAAATTCCGCTCCGTACCGGCGGCAAATCTGGAAGGTTTTCTCCATCACCGCACGGACATTCACCCCCAGATTGGGGTCGATTCTATCAGGGTAATAGTCCAGCCGGAACTGGTCGAAGGTTTCCTTGCCCACGTTCAGGAAGGTCAGCTCCCGCTTCTGCTCCTGCCGGCACAGCTCCCGCAGGCACTCGCACATGGCAGAGCCCACATAGCCGGTGCCGCCGCAGTGGTCGCAAATGGGGCTGTCGTCCAGATAGCCCTCCTCAAAATATTCCTCAATCAGCGCCTGACGCTCCTGCTGCAGCGCCAGATTGGCCTGCTTCACCGATTCCATGGCGCCCTTGCCGTCGCCGCCGGCGGTGAACACCGCACGGGCCGCCGCCGTCATGGAACGGCGCAGCTCCAAATCGATTTCCCGAAGGCGAGGCACCCGACCATAGGCATCCATCAGATGCCGCAGATTTTCAGATTCCCGCTCCGCTCTGGCTTGCGCCAGACGCTCTCTGGCCCGACGGACCACTTCGCTATCATATGCCATGCTTATCCCTCCTGCAGCATCCGCCGAATGGCCGCCTGCTCGTCCGCATCCGGTCTGCGTTCGGCGGGGGCATTTTTCCGGTCCCCACGGCGCACGTCCTCGGCAGTGCGGAAGCCGGACTGCTTCCAGCGCAGCAAAATTTTATTCATGTACGCCCAGCTGAGCCCGCCGGTATTCAGGCAGGTGCGCTCGTAGGCCATGGCGATCAGCTCATCCTCCAGATCCATATCCAGCCACGCCCGGGCGTATTTTTCCTCGGCGGCGGTAAGGCTCCGGCCACGAATCTGCAAAATCCGCATCAGGCCGGACAGGCGACTGTGGTAGACATTTTGTGCCTGAATGAAGGCCGCCGCCTCCTCCATGGTATCGATGCCCCGCTCCGCCCATGCGTAGGCTTCCTTCTCGATGGTGCGCAGGCTGGGATTACGCAGGCTACCCTTGCGCCGTGCCCGCTCCTGACAGTAGCTGACCAGCACGCAAATCACTTCCTCCGGCAGTCCCAGATATCGAACGAAGGACAGCAGAATTTTCAGTTCCTCGGTGTTCAGGGGCTTGCCCAGCCGCCGCTGGATCTCACCGTACAGACTGCGGAAGGACGGCTCCCGATCCAGCGTATCCAGCACGTCCCGCTCTGTGTAGTTGGGACGTTCCCCGGCGGCGATGGTCAGCCGCTTTTCCTCCGGCCACATCCCCAGCTGACGCAAAGTGGCCGCCGCGCAGGAGCAGCGCTGCTCCGTAAGGCGCAGCGCTGAAGCCGCTGTGGCAGGGTCGTTGCCGCAGCGGATATATATGTACAGCAGCAGCGCATCGCCGTTGGCGGCGCCCAGCAGCCGGCGGGCATCTGCCTCCGGAATATGCAGGTCGGAAATGGTCATATCGTTACGCTCCTTGTTCATTGGACACCATTATATCACAGCTTTCCACCGTTCTCAACCATTGTTTCGCGTAAACCCATGGGAATCTCCTCCACAATATGAACGTATAACTTATCGTTTAGCGCAGTAGGTTTATATACGCCAAGGCCTCCTCTGCGACTCGCCAAGAGCCGCAGAGGGAGGCTTTGGTGGCTGCACCGCTAAACGATATTAAGTAAGCACAATCACAAATCAACAAAAACGTAGCGAAGAAGCTGTCATTGCGAGGAGCCCTGAAGGGGCGACGTGGCAATCTCCCGGTACAGCGTTTGTACTATATCAGCTCCACAGAAATGAAAACAACGTCAAAACGTCATTTGCATTCCTCAACGCTCATTATTGATGCAGCATTTCAGCAGGAGATTGCCACGGGCCTACGGCCCTCGCAATGACATAGGTTGCTTGTAGTTGGCTTGCTTACTAAAAGGGATAACCACAACGATAGTTTATGCCCCTGCTAAGGGGCAGGGGCATGGTTCAAAAGATATTACGCAGGATGGTGAAGGGAATCAGTCCCACCGCCCAGATGATGGCGGCGGTGGGGGTGGCCACCTTTTTCAGCAGCTTTTCCCCCTTGCCAAACAGCACTGCGCTGTTCAGCAGCACCAGCAAAAATCCCAGATAAAAAATGGACACAAAGAAATAGGGATTAATCTGAAAGGCCTTCAAAAATTGTCCGGAGGCCAGATACCGGACGCATCGGGTGCCGCCGCAGGAGGGACACTCCATCCCCAGCGTCGCCAGCACGCAGCCGGTAGGCAGCGTCAGCATGGAATCCGTAATGAATCCAATGACGAAATACAGCAACAGCAGTCCCGCATCCAGCCCCAGCACCATAATTTTCTTTTTCATAGCAGAACCTCGTAAAAAAAGCAATTGCCGAAGCAATTGCTTTTTTATGCATTGATTACATCAGGAACTCCATGAATTCCATAGCGAACATGATTTCTTCGCCATAGATAGCGAACATCAGCACCCACAGAGCAATGCCAACGATAGAAGTAACCAGACCGGCGACAGCCATACCGTTGCCCATGCCAGCGTCCTTGGACTTCTTGATGCCGATAGCACCCAGAATCAGGCCGACCAGACCAGCAGGGATAGAAACCCAGATATAGCACCACAGGACCAGAGAAAGGATACCCAGAATCATGGCAGCGATGCCCACACCCTTACCGGGGTTGGAAACGGCAGCGGGAACGTAGCCAGTAGTGGGAGCGTAAGCCGGAGCTACAGGGGGTGCATAGGTAGGAGCGGCAGGAGCCTGCTGCTCAAAGCGGGAACCGCAGTTAGCGCAGAAGGGAGCGTTATCCGCATTCTGAGCGCCACAGTTGGGACAGAACATAAGCTTATCCTCCATAATAAGTATTTATCCTGCCCACCGCGCAGGGAGCAGCGATATTATGGAATGATTATACATAGACCGACAAATTTTGTCAAGCTTAATTTTTAACTTTTTGTGAATAAACTTCCAGCCGTTGGCCTCCCTCTTTGAGGGAGGTTGCACAAATCAAGATTATTTTCATTTTTTTCTCTGCGTGTGTCGAAAGAGTGCTGTATTACTGTAAGTTACCGTTTACGTTACAATAAAGCTGTCATTGCCACGGGCCTACGGCCCTCGCAATGACGTGCGTTGTTCGATACGCTGCTAAACGATAATTTATGTTTTCTTGACGCCAAGGATGTGCTTTCTTGTCTATTAATAGGGATAAAAACAAAATAACTATTTACTTTTTCAATAATTTCGTGTATGATAGCTGCGAACAGAGTAGGAGATTCTGCGTGAAGTGCTGTCAAAATGGGGAGTTGTGTGGCAGACGAAGGGCTTATGCCCGCGATGGAATCACCGCACCCGCTGCGCCATAATGGACTTGCCTCCTTTATGAAGCAACGATACTCGGTCGGGCGAAGGGTCGGCTGTATTTTTGCTGCCATTGACCGATTGGGACTATGTTTACGCTCCCCTTGCGGCTTGCCGCAGGGGGTTTTTGTATCCGTAGGCCGTCGCCCTCAATTGAAGGAGGTTTCATTATGCAATCCAAGCGTTCCATGACCACCAAAACCCTGACCTACTGCGCCTTGTTGGCGGCACTGAGCGTCGTGCTGGCACGGCTGGTCATCCCAATGCCCGCCGCCGATACCCGCTTCTCTATCGAAGCGGTTCCGATTTTCCTCGCTGGAATACTCTTTGGCCCCATCCCAGGGGCGTTGGTGGGCTTCGCCGCCGATTTTGTGGGGTGCCTGTTCTCCCCCTTCGGCTACAATCCCATTTTCTCCGTACCCCCCATCCTCTACGGCCTGTTTGCCGGCCTGTTCAGAAGCTTTCTGCTGGCAAACCAAGGGCAGCTTACCCTCCCCCGACTGTCCGTTGCCCTGCTGTTTCCCGTGGTGCTGGGTTCCATCCTGTATCAGAGCCTGACCCTGTCCTATATGTACTTCGATGGCGGTCTTTGGGCAGGATTTCTCTTTTATCTGACCACCCGCTCCATCCAGTTCGGCATCACCTTCGTGCTGGATGTGATGATTATTTATCTGCTGTGCAAGGCAAATATCTTCCAACGTTTAGGGGTATGGCCCCAGAAAGGAAAGTCTTCATGAACGCTACTGAAGCCATCGAATATATCCACTCCGTTTGCTGGAAGGGCAGCATCCCCGGCTTGGGTCGGACGCAGGAGCTGCTGGCCAAGATGGGCAATCCGGAGAAGAAGCTGAAATTTGTCCACATCGCTGGCACTAACGGCAAAGGATCCACCGCCGCCATGACCGCCTCGATTCTCCGCAAGGCTGGCTATCGGACGGGCCTGTACACCTCCCCCTTTATCTACCGGTTCCACGAGCGGATGCAGGTGGACGGGGTGGAGATCTCCGACGAGGATCTGGCGGCCATCACCGAATACGTTAAGCCCCTGGCTCAGTCCATGGTCGAATCTCCTACGGAATTTGAGCTGGTGTGCTGCATCGCTTTTGAGTATTTCCTCCGGCAAAACTGCGACATCGTGGTGTTGGAGGTGGGCATGGGCGGTGCCTTCGATGCTACCAACGTCATCGAAGCGCCGGAAGTGGCAGTCATCACCAACATCGGTCTGGATCACACGGAAGTGCTGGGCGACACGCTGGAGAAAATCGCCGAAACCAAGTCCGGCATCTTCAAGGATGGTGGTCGTGCGGTGGTCTACCGCAGTACCCCCTCCGTGGAGGAAGTGTTTGAAAATGTCTGCGCTCAGCGGAATGTCAGCCTGAAAAAGGCGGATTTTGAGGGGCTGCACCTGCGCTCCCACAGCCTTGAAGGACAGGTTTTCGACTGTGGCAGCCGTGAGAATCTGTTCCTGCCCCTGCTGGGCGACCATCAGCTGCACAACGCCGCCGTGGTGCTGTCCATCGCCGATTCTCTGGTTGAGGGCGGCTGGAGCATCTCCGAGGAAAACATTCGTGACGGCCTGCGGGATACCCGTTGGCCCGGTCGGTTTGATATCATGCAGCGTGACCCTCTGTTCATCATCGACGGTGGTCACAACCCCCAGTGCATCGAGGCGCTGGTGAAAAACATTCAGGATTATCTGGCCGGCCAACGGCTGATTGTCCTGACAGGCGTGCTAGCTGACAAGGACTATGCGGATATGTACAAGCCGGTGATTGCCTATGCGGCGGAGTTCGTCTGTATCACGCCCCCCAGCCCCAGAAAGTTGGAGGCGATGGAGCTGGCGGAGCATCTGCGGCAGGCTGGCGCAGTGGCAACGGCTTGCGATTCCATCGAGGAGGGCGTCCGCACCGCCATTGAAAAGGCTGGTAAGGACGGCGTGGTGCTGAGCTTCGGCTCCCTGTACTCCATCGGTGCCATCCGTGACGCACTGTAATACATCGATCGCCCGGAGCATTTGCTCCGGGCGATTTGTGTGAGAAAAATAAATTATCGTTTAGCGCAGCAAGAAACGCAGGTGCCATGCCTTCCCCCGAGGGGAAGGTGGCGCGCAGCGCCGGAAGGGGAATACGGGAGAATGCTTAAACCATTTTACGCCTTTTCAGACT
>SVME01000103.1 GCA_015067605.1 Oscillospiraceae bacterium | reverse complement strand
CTATTTCTTTGTCGATATTCCGATTGCAATCGGTTTCTTTTTCATCCTCATTTATGCCCTGATGGATTTGTATAAGCTGATTTTCCATCCCGAAATCGCACAGAAGGAACGGGAAGAAAAGCAGATTACCACCATCAGTTAAGGAGGTGCCCAAATGCTGAGTTATGTCCCCATTATGATTCTTCTGGTGTGCTTTGTGCTGGGCATCCCCATCGTGTTCAGTATGTTCTGCGCGGTGGTTCCCTATCTGGCATTCATCAACACCTCTATGCCTGCCCACCTGATTTTGCAGCGCGTGGTTGCCCAGCTGGAGTCCAGCTCTACCTGGGCCATTCCTCTGTTTATCATGGCCGGATCCATCATGAGTTACGCTGGCATCAGCCAGCGTCTGATGAATCTGGCCGAGGCTCTGGTCGGACAGATGCGCGGCGGTCTGGCACAGGTCAACGTCCTGCTGTCCACCATGATGGGCGGTCTGTCCGGCTCCGCTGCCGGCGACGCTGCCTCCGAGTGTAAGATCCTGGTCCCTGAGATGCTGCGCCACGGATATGACGCTGACTTCAGTGCCGCCGTTACCGCTGCATCCTCCATCATTACCCCCATCATTCCCCCCGGAATCACCCTGATCATGTACGCCACTATCACCAACGTCTCCGTTGGTAAGATGTTCATGGCCGGCTATGTGCCCGGCGTCATCATGTGCATCGGCGAGATGATCCTGGTCAACTACATCTCCAAGAAGCGCGGCTATAAGCCTTCCCGTGAGAAGATGGCCTCCAAGGGCGAAATCTGGAAGCTGATCAAGCACGCCAGCTGGGCACTGGTTATCCCCTTCGGCTTGATTATGATGCTCCGCTTGGGCGTGTGTACCGCTACCGAGGGCGGCGCCATCCTGTCCGTCTACTCCTTCATTATCGGTGTGTTCGTCTACAAAGAGATTAAGCTGGAACATATCTGGCCCATTATCCAGGACTTTGTCCGCAGCTGCGCCACCGTGGTCATTATGATTTGCGCAGCCAACGCCTTCAGCTGGTACATGAGCTATGAGGGCATCACCGTTGCCATCACCCAGAAGCTGATGGACGGAAACTTCACCCGCGTTACCTTCCTGCTGATGTGCATCGTCCTATACCTGATCCTGGGTATGTTCATCGACGGTGGCGCCATCATGATCATGATTGTGCCCCTGATGCTCCCCATGGTCAACGCATTCCAGATCGACTTGGTCCACTTCGGTATCATCATGTGCCTGATGAGCGCTGTGGGTGCTCTGACTCCCCCCTTCGGTGTCATCGTCTACCTGGTGTCTCCGTTGCTGAACATCCGGGCTGCTGACGTGTTCAAGGCCTGTCTACCCTTCATCGCACTGCTGATGGTTCTGATTTTGCTGTTCACCTTCGTGCCAGGCATCATTACATTCCTTCCTAACCTGCTTTACGGTTGATTTGGTTTTTCTGGACCAAGGGTTCGATACCATATCAAAAAGTAAAGATAGATGTTTTCTTTGCATACAACGCGCCCGTACAACTTTGTGCGGGCGCGTTTACAATCAACCGGATTCATGTGAAAGGTTGTGCTGTTAGTGGAACACTATAAGTTTATGTCAAATTTCCAATGCGAATATTTCCCTTGTCATAAAGATGTAGATCCAGAACAATTCAATTGTCTGTTTTGTTATTGTCCCCTTTACGTTCTAGGACCCCGTTGTGGAGGGGCATTTACTTATACCGAAAATGGAAAAAAGGACTGTAGCAGTTGTTTACTTCCGCATGAACCAACAAATTATGATTATATTATCAGTCGTTATGATGACATAATGGAATTAGTAAAATAGGGATACATTATTTCTTTTGATGAAGCAGTAAGCCAACCTCTTGTTGATACTGCAGTCATTGCATCAGATGATCTTCCGCGGTAGGAGATTATTTCTTTGTCCCAAAGACTAACACAAAAATAATGCCTTGTTATGCCAAGTGGCGATGGTGAAAAGCCATCGCCACTTTTTAACTCTATTTGCCGAAAAATGTTAGATTTCTGCGAAACAGAAAAGGAGGTAAATATGACGAAGCGGGCTATTTCTATTCAACTGCGGCCGGATTTTAATGAAATGCTGCAATCTACACTGGACAAATATCAAATAGAGCTGAACATATGCGCGTCTCAGAACGAAGCTCGGCGCGCTATGTTGAAAGATAACTATTGCCTTGCTGTCATAGACACCTCGGCGATGGCGACAGAACGGGCGATAGAAAGCATTACGGACTTTCGCTTGGACACCTATGCTCCCATTGTTTCCGTAAACGAAGCCGAAGTCACAAAGCTGATTCTTGATGCTGGCGCTGATATGAGTTTTTCGGTTTCAGAGTCGCCGGATATGGTCGCGTCCCATGCCATTGCACTACTGCGCAGGTATACGCTTTCAACAAGGGTTGTTCTTATGCTTCCCAAAACAGAAACCAGTATCAGAAAAGTGTGGATGCCTAAAACTGTTGCGTATATTCTGCGCGAATGGCAACGAAATCAAATCCTGCAAAAAGAGTTTTTAGGTGATGAATACCAGGATCATAATTTAGTGATAGCGCTTGAAAACGGGCGTCCCTGTGAAACCAAAGTGATTGAGAACGCATTTAACCGCTTGAAGAATACTGCAAACTTGCCCAATGTTGTATTCCACTCGCTACGGCATTCGAGCACCACCTATAAGCTTAAATTGAATCATGGTGATTTGAAAGCAACACAGGGTGACACTGGTCATGCTCGGATTGAAATGATAACAGATATTTACGCGCACATTTTGGATGAGGATCGAAAAGTAAACGCACAAAAGTTTGAAGCCGCTTTCTATTCAAACCCAGATCTGCGTGAAGTTAAAGCTCCGGTCGAAACGCAGCAACCCGCAATGGATATTCAATCACTTATTATTCAGCTTCAGCAATCGCCTGAATTGTTGCAAACACTCTCCGCACTTTTGGCTGTTCAAAAGGCTTAATCGGGTGGTGCCAAAATCACGCTATTTATGGGCAACCACCGAAAACACTTCGTTTTAATTTGAGTGTGCCAACAGCAAAAAGCAACGGAATCAGCGTACAGTAAATGAGATAGTCGTTTTTCATGGTTTTTCCTTAAAATAGTTAAAAAATGCCGCAAAACCTATGGTTTCACGGCATTTATGGCACGCCAGAAGGGATTTGAACCCCCGACACCCGCCTTAGGAGGGCGGTGCTCTATCCAGCTGAGCTACTGGCGCTTCTAACTATTTGATTGGGTTTCCCCCGGCTCCGGTGCCATCCGCAAACGAACTACTTATTATTAGGAGGCGGACGCTCTATCCTGCTGAGCTACGGACGCGTTGGGCGAAAACTATTAAATTTGGTGCCACCGGGCAGTGATGTTCAACTACTTAGGAGGCGGACGCTCTATCCTGCTGAGCTATTGGGGCAGGTATTCACTTCTGATGATTGTACAACAAAAACCCACTGATGTCCATAGAAAAAGGCGAAACAACCGCCGACCACTTATCCCGTCAAACCGACCGTCTATCCCAAAAGGCTGGACGAAGAGGCCAAAAAAAGCTATACTGAGTTTGAAAAATCCGGAGAGGAGGGGCTGCCTTTGGATGTGGAACTGAAAATCGATCCAGGTCGGCAGGAGCCGAAAATCATCATTCTGGCCGGCGAAGACAACGACACCCTGCGCCGGCTGGCGGAAGAGCTGTCTGCCCTCTCCCTGGGTCCCATCCCCGTGTGGCAGGGGGATCGCACCCAGCTGCTGCCTCAAGCGGAGTTTCTCCGTTTTTACGCCGACGGCAAAGGGGTCTCCGCCCAGACCGCCGGTGAGACCTGGGCCGTCCGGCTGCGGCTCTACGAGCTGGAGGAGCGGTTGGATCCCCGTCAATTTGTACGCATCTCCAACTCGGAGATCGTAAACCTCAAGCGGGTCACTGCCCTGGATCTCTCCCTGGCGGGCACCATCCGCATGACCCTGGACGGGACCGTCCACACCTATGTGTCCCGCCGATATGTGAAAAAGATCAAGGAAATCCTGGAATTGGGAAGGGGGCGTGGAAATGGAACGAAATAATCCCCGGCCGCCTCGTCGGCTGCTGGTCGGGTTTGCGGCCGGAGCAGGATTGACCTGTCTGGTTTTCGCTCTGCTCAGCACGCTGCTTCTCCCTTCCGAACTCCATGCCATCGGCTCCACCCCTGCCGCCGGCGTGAATCTTGTAACGCCCGCCATGGCAGAGGCCTTCGGCTCGGTCCTCCTGGCCGCTCTGATCCAGGCCCTTCTGGGCGGCGTGTTCGGTGCGGTGGTCGCTGTGGCGACCCTCCCTTTCGCCGATGACGGACAGAAACTGGTCCTGCGCTCCCTGGGGCACTTCGCCATGACGGTGGCCTCTTTCTCTGCTCTGCTGTGGGTATGCCGGTGGGTGACGCAAGTTCGCTTCCTTCTGCTGTGGGCCGCTGTGTTGTCGGTGCTGTATGTGCTGATCTGGCTGGGCCGCTGGATCGGCTGGTATATGGAAGTGGTGCAGCTGCGCTCCCTGCTGGGGCTGGCGCCGGGCCCTTCCCCGCT
>SVME01000102.1 GCA_015067605.1 Oscillospiraceae bacterium | reverse complement strand
AAACGCTGTGCCGGGAGATTGCCACGTCGCCCTTTCAGGGCTCCTCGCAATGACAGCTTTTTCGCTACGTTTTTGTTGATTTGTGATTGTGCTTACTTAAAGGGATAACCATAATTATCGTTTAGCGCCCCAGCGGCGCAGCCACATTGCTTCCCCTCGGGGGAAGCTGGCACCGCCGAAGGCGGTGTCTGAAGGGGAATACGGGCAGAAAGTTGTTGGTTTTTGCGTCTTTTTAGACTTTCTACTGCATTTCAGGTATCGCCATTCCCCTTCCGGTTCGGGCAAAGCCCGAACCACCTTCCCCCCGGGGGAAGGTATAGCGCCTGCGGCGCTTAGTAAGCTAAACGATAATTTAGCGTTTTTTCCACTCCAGCAGCACTCGATTCAGCGCCGCACCGTAGAAGATGATACTGATACAGAAATAAAGCCACAGCATCGCCAGCGCGACGGCGTAGAAGGAGCCGTAGATATTGGCGTAGTTGGGGTAGTACTCCACGTACAGCGAAAACAAGTTAGAGCAAAGAATCCAGCCCAACGATGCCACCACCGCACCGGGCAGACTGTCAATCAATCTTTGATGCCGGTTGGGTAGGAAGGCATACATAGCGGTGAACAGAACGGTCTGAATCACCAGTAGCAGCAAAAAGCTCCAGTCCATCACATCCATCAGGAAAATCAGGAAGGGATTGGTGGTCATCCGGAGATAATCCGCAATGGAACGACCGAAAACGTGGAGCACCAGCGACAGCACCAGCACCACCACGAACAGCAGTGCGTAAAACATACTGATGCTGCGAGTAACCAGATAGTGACGGTTCTCCCGCACCCCATGCACCGCATTCAGGCCTCCAATCAGACCACGGACACCTCGCCCAGCCGACCACAAGGCCGTGATTGCGGACAAGGACACCATGGCACCGGATGTATTTTCATAGGCACCGGCCAAGAGTCGTTCTGCCATGGGCATAAACGCCGAAGGCAGTATTTTATCCAGCATTTCTACGACTTCATCAAGACCGAGGGATGTATACGCCAGCACACCGAACAGGATAACCAGCATCGGAAACAGGGACAGTATCAGGAAGAAGCTGGTGTAGGCACTATGGACTGCAATTCGCATAGGGCGAAGATAATCCCCAATCTGATTGAAGCCCTGAATCACCTTTTTCAGCAATCTTTCCACTCCTTTCACACAGGGAAATTGCTACGGACTATAATCGTTTAGCGAACTAAGATTACCACGTCATTGCGAGCCCCGCAGGGGCGTGGCGATCCCCGAAAGATTTAGACACGCTGTCATTGCGAGGAGCCCTGAAAGGGCGACGAGGCAATCTCCTGATAACAACACTGAATATTCGCCAACGTTTAGGAGAGAAATAAGCGCCCAATTGTAGCCCTCATTCCTAAACGCTCAATATTATCAAAGGTTTCAGCAGGAGATTGCCACGGGCCTGCGGCCCTCGCAATGACATGGCTGTACGATAGGTGCCGAAAATCTTTGGGGATTGCCGCACCAGTCTGCGGACTGGTTCGCAATGACGTGTTATTTGGTGCGCTAAACGCTAATTTGTCCCGCTATTGGACACAGACCCACTGCATAAGCAGTGGGTCTGCCGCATTGCTATTTTATTCTGCGGAAATCAGATAATAGTACACCGGCTGGCCACCGTTGAGCAGATTCACGTCTGCGTCGGGGCAAATCTCAGCGAAAATATCCGCCGCCTTCTGGGCGTGCTTCTCCTTCACATCCGCACCGTAGTAGATGGTGATGTATTCCTTACCCTCGTCACGCACCTTTTTGGCCAACGACTTCAGCAGTGCCTTGATATCCTGACTGGTGCCGAACAGGGCAGAGCCGTACAGCGCCAGATAATCACCCTCGTGGATGTCGTAGCCGTCGAAATCGGAATTTCTGGCAGCGTAGGTGATCTGCATGGTGTCCACAGTGGACAGTACCTCGGTCATGGCAGCGGTGTTCTCCTCCTCCGTGCCCTCGGGGTTGAAGCTGAGCATGGCGGTCACGCCCTGAGGAACCGTCTTGCTGGGAATCACGATAACCTTCTTGGGGGTCAGCGCATCCACCTGCTCGGCAGCCATGATGATGTTCTTGTTATTGGGCAGCACATAGACAATTTCAGCGGGAACCTTGTTCACCTGCTCCAGAATGTCCTGGGTGCTGGGGTTCATGGTCTGGCCACCGGAGATGATGCCATCCACACCCAGATTGGTGAACACGTCCGCCAGACCCTTACCGGCGCAGACGGACACCACGCCGAAGGTCTTTTCCGGCTCGGCAATCTTGGGGGACTTTTCGCTCTCGCTCATCACCTTCTCGGTGTGCTGCAGGCGCATATTCTCGATCTTCACGGTAACGAAGGAGCCGTAGTCCATGGCCTCGTGGAGGGCCTTGCCGGGATCGTTGGTGTGGACGTGGACCTTGATGATCTCCTCATCGTCCACCAGCACCAGACTGTCACCCAGACTGGACAGGAACTCCCGCAGCTTCTCCGGATCCAAATCATTCTCACGGGAGATGATGAACTCGGTGCAGTAGGTAAAGGTGATGTCCTCAGTGTCGAAATCGGAGAAATCCGCAGCGGCCTTCACCTCCGCAGCGCCCCCCTCGGGAGCAACGATATCCTCGCCACGGGCGGCGCAGAGCATCGCCTCCAGCGCCACCAGCCAGCCCTTGCCACCAGCATCCACAACGCCGGCCTTTTTCAGCACGGGGTTCTGGTTCGTGGTATCCGCCAGAGCCACCTTGGCCTCCTCAATAGCGGCCTCATGGACATATTCAAAGTAATTGTTTTCCTCAGCAGCACGCTGGGCCTTGGCGGCAGCCAGACGAGCCACGGTCAGGATGGTGCCCTCAGCGGGCTTCATAACAGCCTTGTAAGCGGCATCCACACCCTCCTGCAGCGCCTGTGCCCACAGCACACCGTCGCAAACGGTTTCGCCCTTCAGCCGGCGGGAGATGCCGCGGAACAGCAAGGACAGAATAACGCCGGAGTTACCACGGGCGCCCCGCAGCATAGCGGAAGCGGCAGTGGCGGCAGCCTTCTCCAGAGAAGGATCCTCAGTCTTGCGCAAATCCGCAGCGGCGGCGTTGATGGTCATGGACATATTGGTGCCGGTATCGCCATCGGGAACCGGGAAAACGTTAAGCTCATTCAGTGCCTGCTTATTGATTTCAATGTTTGCGGCCGCACTGATAATGAGTCTGCGAAAATCAGACCCGTTAATCGTTTGTTTCAAATCAAAATACCTCCAAAAATCAGCCGATCATCATGGAATCGATGAAAACATTCACAGCACGAACCTCGGTGCCGGTGCACTTGGTGACCACATAGCGAACCTCGGAGATGATGGATGCACCCACAGCGTTCAGGTTCACGCCGTTGTCCACCATGATGTGCAGGTCAATGGAAATGGTATTATCCTCGTAGAAGTGGACCCGGACACCCTTGCCCATGGATTCCTTCCGCAGCAGGTGGTACAGGCCATCGCTGACGGAACGGGCTGCCATGCCCTTGACGCCAAAACAGTTGCTGGCGGCAGTGCCGGCGATGTCGGTATAGACATTGGTGCTGACGCAAACGGAGCCGTTCTCATTATTGTGACAAATCATAAATCAAATCCTCCAATCCTGAAATTCAACATTCTGCATTTTGCATTGCGGCCGCAAAGCGGACGCTCACACCATGCTCTTCTCCCAGCAGCAGGGAGCGGTCAGACCCATCATCTTGACCACAGTGGGCGCTACGTTGGCAAGGCCGTACTCGCCATCGATGATCTTCCAATCGTTGTCCTTGTCGTAGATGATGAAGGGAACGGGGTTCAGGGAGTGGGCAGTCCGGACAGCGGTCTTACCCTTCTTGGTTTCGGTCATCTGGTCGGCGTTGCCGTGGTCCGCGGTGATCAGCACGGTGTAGCCGTACTTGTCAGCGGCCTCGATGATGGCTTTCAAGCCATTGTCCACGCACTCCATGGCGTACACCACAGCGTCCATTGCGCCGGTGTGCCCCACCATGTCGCCGTTGGGGAAGTTGCAGCGGAGGAACTGGAACTTGCCGGAGGCCATATTCTCCACCATTTTCTCGGTGATTTCCTTGGACTTCATGGCAGGTGCCTGCTCGAAGGGAATCACGTCAGAGGGAATCTCCTCATAGGTTTCCAGATTCTCATCCACCTTGCCGGAGCGGTTACCGTTCCAGAAATAGGTAACATGGCCGTACTTCTGGGTTTCGGACAGGGCATACTCGTTGATGCCGGCAGCAACCAGCACCTCAGTCAGAGTGTTCTTAATAACCGGGGGCTTCACCAGATAATTTTCGGGGATGTTCAGGTCGCCGTCGTACTGGAGCATACCGGCAAACTTGACGCCGGTATAGTCGCCACGGTCGAACTTATCAAAATCCTTGGCATCGAAGGCGATGGAGATTTCCTGCGCCCGGTCGCCACGGAAGTTGAACAGGATAACGCTGTCGCCGTTGTTGATGGTAGCGACAGGCTTGCCCTCACGGGCAATCACGAAGGCCGGCAGATCCTGGTCGATGCAACCGGTTTCGGCACGGTAGGTTTCGATG
>SVME01000011.1 GCA_015067605.1 Oscillospiraceae bacterium | reverse complement strand
ATGATTGCCACTGGCAATCATTTTAATTCTAATTCGCTGCGCGAAGCACCACCCTCGGGGGAAGGTATAGCGCCTGCGGCGCTTAGTACGCTAAACGATAATTTACGCAAAAGGCCGGCACGGGGGAATCCGTACCGGCCTTGGGGGTATTAGGTTTCGTTGGCGCCGCCTTCTACAACGCCTGCCGTAGCGAACCAAATCGCCTGATCCAGCTTATCCCCATCATAGCAATGGATGTCGATTTCCCAGCAATTCGTACCGTCAGAATAGGTGCCAATCACCATGGCATACTCCACTTCATCGTCGGCCAGAATCACATAGGGCACGCCGTCAGCCAGACCCACCTCGCAATACTGCCACTGAGGGCTGTACTCCTCCGCCAGTTGCCATGCAAACTCCACTGCATCGGCCACGTTCTTATCCGCCAGCGTGAAGGCATAGGAATACATGGCAATGCCGTCGCCCTCATAGTCACCGGTGGGGCCCCAAGTGGTATCCACAGTCCAAGAAGGATCATAGAAAACCTTCAGTCCGTAATAATCCGCAAAGGTGTCACAGCTCATATCCGGCCGCTGGCGAATCGCCAGCTCCTTGTTCGTGGTGGGCGGCTCCTCTTCCTCATAGGTACCGCTGCTGGCAATGCTCAGCATCACGTTGTTGTCCACCTTGGAATTATTCTTCACCTCAATCAGCCACCAAACATTGCCGGTCATATAGTAGCCGTAGGCGGTCTTAGTAGAATTTTCCTCGGTGGAATCCCACAGCAGCAGACAGCTGACGCCGCCCAGCTCATAATAATCCGCATTGTCCCAATAAGCCTTGTACATTTCCTGTTCATCCTGCGCCATTTCCTTGGCGGAGGTGTAGACCCGATCCAAGGCGGACACTTTGCCGGTGAAGATATAAACCTCCATCTCACCGCTCATGAACACATACTCATCGTCCCGATAGATTTCTTTGTAGCTTCCGGGCAGCTCCGCCGTCAGGCCATTGAATTCCACATTCTGGGGCTTGACCTCCAGCGCCGGCAGCTCTTCCTTGACCACCCAGCCGCTGGACATAAAGTCAATCAATGCCTGACCCTGATTTTCAAAATCACGGGTATCACCAATGACCTGCCAGCCCCAGCCCTCGTAGACATACAAGCCGGTGAGGGTGGTCCAGCCTTCATAATCGGTCATCAGCACATAGTAGAAATCGCCCACGTTGCCCAGATCCAGCGCCTCATAATCCTCAGGAGAGCGCTGCTCCAGATAGGCCTTGGCAAACTCCTCAGAGGTGGTCACACCACCCAGCTCGGACATAAGGCACTGGCGGACATACAGGCTCATATGATCATTGATATAGGACGCAGACTGACCGTCCAGCTCGCCCACCGTGAAGCTGCTGTCCAGACGCAGGTGCAGACCATTCACGCTCACTTCCTGCTCCGTCACCTCGTCCTGCTTGGGGGGCTGGAAGCTGGGATCGATTTGGGCCAGCGTGGCATAGTCGATGGTGGCCTCTATGGCCGGATGGGATTCGATTTCCACGACCCAGTAGTAGCCGTCCTTCATGTAGCAGCCGATGACGACCATCTTAGAGCCGTCAGTCTGGGTGACATAATGGACACCGTAGCGCTCACCCAACGCGATTTCGTAATCCCCGTCCGGCTCCTGCTGGCTCAGCCACTTGGCAAAAGAGGCAGAATCCGTGGGCAATTCGCCGGCATCCTGTTCAAACTCCTCCACGGTGCCGCAATAGATCCATGCGGTCAGGACGGAGGACAGCTCCGGTGCGTCAAAGGTCACAATCTCTTCCGCCCGCATCGTTTCCTCAAAATCCTCGCTGAGGTAGAAGGTCAAACCGCTGAGGGTGTAGGACTTCAACTGGCTGCGTCGCTCCTCAGCCGTAGGGGCATCGTCGGGGATGGGTGCCTGCTCCACGGTGGTCGTGGTGGTCGTAGTGGTATCCGCATGGTCAGAATTGCTATCATTGCTTCCGCCGAAAACCAGCCAGCAAATTAGTACCGTCAGGGCAATCAGCAACACCGCACCGCCGGCAATCAGACCAATCAACAGACTGGTCTTGTTTTTCTTCTTTTCCTCCCCAACGGGGGCAACGGTCGTTGCATCGGTCAGCTCCGGCACCACAATGGTGGCCTGATCCATTGCCGCATCATTGGGCAGCTCCGTCACCGGCAGCTCCGGTACAATCAGCGTTTCCTGTCCAACCGGTGCTTCCGGTTGGGCAGGCTCCATCACTGCGCCGCACTCGCCGCAAAAACGGGAGCCGTCTTCCACATTTTTTCCGCAATTCGGGCAAAACATCTCTTATTCCTCCCTTTACTGTTTCTTTTTCTTAATGAGCAGAACCATCAGCACCACATTGCCAATCAGGGACAGGCACAGCGCCCCGCCTAGAATGACTACCGGCCAGATGGACGGGCTTTCTTCGGGCTGGGACTGAGCAGGCTGGGTGGGCTGGGTGGGATTTTCCGTGGGGGCATCCACTTTCTTCTCCGCACCGCAGATGGGGCAGCGGTGGAGCGTGGGGCTCATCACGTCCCAGCTATGGGGCTCCAGCGCCGTGATCTCGCCGCAGGGGCACTCCGCCCAGTGGTTCTCCTCGTCGGTGACCCACTCGGGGGCGAATTCATGGACGTGTGCCTGATACTCGGCAATCACATAGCCGCAGTCGGTACACACCTGCGGTGCCTCAGGGGTGGCCTCAGGGCCGGGGGTGTGGGGAGTCATATCCACCTTGCCCTCGCAGCGAGTACAGGCGTGCCAGTGGCCCTTGCCGTTGGAGCTGAGCTCCTCGGCGGGGATGTGGGTCACAGGCCTCTGGGTAAAGCAGATGTTGCACTTGGCATCACAATCATTGTCAAAAACGTGTTCGCCCAGCGTCCGGCCCTCAAAGACTTGCTCGCCCTTCAGGCCGCAGGCGGCGCAGCTGACGTAATAGATGTTCCGGTTTTGGCAGTCACCGGCCTCCGCCAGATATTCGGTGAATTCCCGATCCTTGAAGTTGTGGCCCAAGGGCTTGCCGGAGGTGAACTCCTGATTATCGTCCCTGGCACCGCAACGGGAGCAGCTCTTGACATACTTGGCAGGCTCAGTGCAGGTGGGCAGCTCGATTCGATACTCCGCCGTTTCGTTCTTGACGAAGTTGTGGGGGCAGCTGATCTGAATGGTGACCCCCTGAACGGGAACGGAGATATCCCCTTCCTCGGTGTGGAGGGTAACTGCACAGGTGATATCCACCATGGGGCCGATCTTCGCATCCTCCGCCGCGCGAAGGGTGAAGGTGAGGATCTGGTGATTGGGTGCCGCAGGCTGCGCCATGGTAAAGGTGCCCACATCTGCCTCGGTGCCGAAGGGGGTATCCTGAGGCTGCCAGGTGCCGCCCACCAGCTCAAAGAGGCTGTGGTCGTAGATCAGCTCCACGGTATAGCCGTTGGCCACGCCGCAGCCGCTGAGGTTGACGGAAATGGCGATGGTCTTTCCCGGCTGGACACCGGAGCTGCAAGCCAGCACCGCCTTTTCAGTACCGGTAGTGGCACCGACGCTGATGCACAGTCCGGTCACGACCAGCATCAGCAGACATAAACAAATCAGTTTTTTCATATGTACCTCCCTTTTATCGTAAACGGTCGCGGTAAGACATCTCGTAGGGGAGGCTTGACCCTCCCCTACAATACTTTTATTGTACGTTATTTATTTCCAGTAATTTATGGCCTGTTTGTAAACAAATTATAAACTATCCGACGGAATATTACACATCTGAGCCAGTCGGGAAACAAATCTGCGATAATTGGTCTGGGCATGGTAGTCCGTTTCAAATTTCCGGCGGGCGCTGCGCCGGAAGGAACGGTACTCCTCATCCGGCATATCCGCAAACCGGCGAATGTACTCCACCAGCGTTTCATCAGCAAAGTCCTTGGGCAGCAAAAAGCCGTTCTTCCCATGATCCACCAGCTCCGCCGTACCGCCCACCGCCGTAGCAATGGCCGGAATGTGAAAGCTCATGGTTTCCATCACCGACACCGGCACACCCTCCGTTTCGCTAACGTTCAGCGCCACATGGAAGCTCTGCTCCATATAAATCCGGTAGACCTGCTCGTTGGTCACCGCTCCGGTAAAGTGGACGGTCACATTCTCGCCCAACCGCTCAGCCGCATATCGCTCCAGCTCAGCCAGACCCTCACCGCCGCCGATGTGTGTCCAGTAGATGGGGCGGTTTTTAATAAGGCACAGGGCATCCACAATTCGATTCAGCCGCTTCAAGGGCACCACTCTGGCGCAGGACACCAGTCGCAGTGGCGCTCGGTCAGTAACCGGATTTTCAATGCCATAGTCCCATGCGCCCAGACGATGGAGCTTCATCTTTTCCGATGCGCCGTAGCGCTGCTGAAAATAGCCCTTGGCCTGCTGGGAAATCACCGCGACCTGATTCATCCCCTCAAACAGCTGCTGCTGGAAGGGCAGATAACCGGTGCTGCTGCGCTCATGGTAGACATCGAAGCCATGGCAGCGGGTCACGCAAGGCAGCGTCGGCCTTTTCAGCCGCTTTCGCAGCCGCAGCGCACTGTAAGCAGGGATATTGATCCAGTAGCTGTACAGCACCTGCGGGGTATGCTCCGGATGCTTTTTCAGCCACCGAAGAGCCTGCTTGGCCCGATGATTGGCACACAGGGATGCCACAACCAAATCATAGAGCTTCTTGAAGGAAAACCCCTCTCGCCCAAACAGAAGCTTCAGCTCCCGATAGAACATTTTGTCCCTCAGCATACCGGGAATGGCACTCAGGATAGAGGGCAAATCCTTTGCAAGGGTGTAGTCCGGCAGTACCTCGATGGAATCATCCACGGTACGGGTAGGCCGGTCGCCCTTGCGGCAAGGTGTAACGATCAGCACTTTGTCGAAATATTCTTTATATAGTGGAACCTCGTTCTCCAAAAACGGCTCGCTGCTCCCATAGGGATAGCCGTTGGTAAAGAGGACTAGCAGCTTCTTCATGATATCTCCTTAGGGAAGTTTGATGATGTTGCTCCAATCGTCCAACGCAGTCTGGTAGTCAGCGGCGAAGCACTTTTGCAAGAAAAAGAAGTTCACGAACCACGCGCCGAACACCGCCAGCACACCTAAACTCACGGACAGCCGCAGCCGTTTTTCCCGGATGCCGCGCAGCAGATAGGGCGTGATGAACACATAACCGATTTTCAGCATATCAAACACTCGGAAGGGCAGGAACATGGCACCGGAATTCATAATCAGAATGAAGATGCCCACCGACTGATTCACATACATATAGGCGTTCTCATCCAGCGAGCTGATCTCATCGTAGAAATACCAGCAGACGATGGCCATGGCACCGCTCATGATGGCGTTGATCCACGCCACACCCATATAGCTGTACTCGTTGCCCGCCACCAGCGTCATCACCACACGCAGCACTGCCGACAGCACCGGCGACAGCAGTACCGCCGCAATAATCATTCTCAGCAACGTAACACGGTTGAACCGGACGCAGCAAAGCAGATAAACTGGGATATTCATCCACGAGATACTGTGAAACAGACCCGCAAATAGGAACATTGCAATGATGCGGAAGTGCTTCCTGCGAGAGGGAGGTGCATACCCCATATAGGCCCAGCCAATCAGGCTGATGGCCTCCGCCAAGGACTGGCGCAGAGAGGAAAAGCTATCGAAATACACCGCCAGCAGGAAAAACACCAGAATGCTCCACTGCGTCCACACAGAGCCACGGGAAATGGCGTAGGCGGTCAAGGTCATGAAAGCCACTCCCAGCGCAAACAGGAACCAGTAATAAGGCACCTCCAGCTTGGCAAAAACGCTCATCAGCAGGTAAAAGCCAACCTCGAAATTCTTGGGGTTGCTGTCATTGACGGAAGCGTGATACGCCTGCCAGTAGGAGCCCTCATAGAGGCTGTCCACGCCCACGTCCCACCGCAGCACCTGCACCAGCGTCAGAGGCAACAGCACCAAAAAGGCGATTTTGGCGTTGCGGAAGCACCGTGCCTCCGCCCGACCGGGAAGAGAATATACAGTTGTCATGGAATAGCACAGCAGCAGGGTCACCGCCATCGCAACCGCATAATAGGTCATACATTTCTCCTGATGTGGGTTGATAAATAATCGTTTAGCGTAGCACCACGCCCTGACTCACTCTACTTCTCAAATTCCTTTACCACGGCGGCGAGGGTTTGGCGCATGCCGCTTTTGCCCTCGATGTAGCTGCGGATTTCCGCCGCTACCGTCAGGCGGCTCTTGTCAGCAAAGCACCGGTCGTAAAAGGCCGCCACTGCTTCCATATCGATGGGACTTTCGTCCGCTGGAACCTGCAAAAGATAGGGAAAATCCTCCCCGATGATGTCGATTTTGCAGGAATTGATCATAGGTATGCCCTTGGCACCGTACTCCCGACTCTTCAGGGAGCTGAGCACATGGATGCCGCTGCGGTGCCGTGCCAGTGAGTCGATGCCCATGGCGCAGCGCTCATACAGCGCATCCAGTGGCGCTCCGGACATGGCCCCCTCCATCACCACCCGCTGACCCAGCGACTGGGCAAGACTCTGGTACTTGCCGAACTCCCGTCCGTTACCAACCAGATGCAACACAAATTCCCGGCTGCCGCCGGCCTGATAGTACCGTTCCATGCCCTCCAGAAAACGCTCGTAGCCGTGCCACTCCCGCATAGAGGAAACGGCGATGATATGGATTGGCTCGCCGGACAGCTCTTGGGTGACCATGGGCATGGTGGAAAAGTCAAAGCCATTGGGCACGGTCAGCACGGGGATGTCAAAAATCTTCTTCTGTCCACCGTAGAAGGTCACAATGGTGTCCACATATTTGTGCAGCTGCTTCCGGTAGATCTGATCCACCGCCAGCTTCATGCGCGACAGCAGCATGGCCTTGTTCTCGTCGTCGTAGGGGTAGGTGGGCAGCTCCAGCAGGATTTTCGGGCAGACCTTCCGCAGCTGCTTCAGCAGCGACAGAAAGCCCGGATCCGTAAAATCAAAGCGAATATAGCAGCCGTCATAGCGGCGGTTTTTCAGAAACTTCTTCAGATCCCCCAGCTGATGACTCTTATCCAGCACGCTGCGGACATAGTAGTTATCGATACGAGCCTCTCGGCTCTTGATGACGCGGCGAACCTCGCCCTGCCGCAGCACTACCGTTTCCGCCCCTCGGCGCTGCACCAGATCCACCTGAAAGCCGGCCTCCTTAAAGACACGGCACTGGGATAAAATCTTCGCTTTTACGCCAAAAAGCTGGTTTTCTATATCATTAAAGGCTATGTAAAGTAACTTTTTCACATGAATCCCTCTTGATGCTTTTTAATGTAAAATTCCTGCAGCCACGGCGCTGTGGTATGGATATCGTAGCCGGCAGCAGCAATTCTTTCGTATGTATCTTCACGGAATCTTCCATTCAGACCGATCAGCGCCTGCGCCCAGAGCTTCGGCTCCAGCGGCAGATACTGCACCGCATCCAGCACGTTCATCTCCTGCGTCAGACCCTCGCTGACCACGCAGGGCAGTCCGGCGGCCTGTGCCTCGATGGCGGTGACGGGCATTCCCTCGAACAGGGACGGCAGCACAAACGCGTCCGCTGCCTGCAAAAGCTCCGCCACGTCGGTGCGCATACCCAAGAAACGGGTGTGCTTTTCCAGACCATACTCGGCTGCCTTTTCCTTTACCCGCGCCTCGCTGGGTCCGTCACCGGCGAACACAAACACCACATCCTGCCCCTGTGTCACCATTTCCCGCAGTACCTCGATCAGGAAGATCTGATTCTTCTCCGGACGGAACCGAGCCACGGACATCACCGCAAAGCAATCACCCAACGCAAGCTCCTGCCGCATTTTCTGTCGCAAATCCGGATTGAAACGGAATCGCTGACCATCCACCGCATTGGCAAGGATCTGCACCTTTCCCGCATCGATCAGCTTTTGGGGATACAGCCAGCCCTTCGCCCCCTCGGAGCAGGCAAAAAAGTCAGTGGCAAACTTATACACCGGCTTCTGGAGCAAATCCGTCACCACACCCAGCAGACCCGCCTTACCCTTGGTGCTATGGCTGTGGGCAATGCGGCAGGTCACACCATTCTTTTTGGCGATGGGCAGGTAAAGACTGGCGGTGTTGGTCATGTGACCGTGGATCACTTTGTACTCCGAATGCTCCTTGAAAAACTTTTTTAGCGCCCGTCGGTAGGTAAAATATCGCCAGTAGTACACATGATTTTCGTCCTTCAGGGCAGGCATTTCGTAAATGCGGCCACCCATGGCACGAATCTCATCGTTATACACAGCCTCACGGCCGTAGTGGGCCAGAAAATCGAACTGCACCTTTTCCCGATCCACGTTGCGGTACAGATTCATAATCATCGTTTCGATGCCGCCCCGATCCATGCGGCCGACAATTTGCAGCACCCGAATGGGTTCCTGTCGCATAGCGACACCTCCTACTTGACTGCGAATTCTTTTTCTTCAGTCTTGGCTGCGGTGGTCTGACCCTCCGCGATACCGCTGGTGCTTTCCTTCATAAACAGCACCTTCACCGTGGCGAACATCAGCTTGATATCCTCCAGCAGCGACATTTTATTGATGTACATCAAATCCATGCGAAGCTTGTCATAGGGGTCGGAATTATATTTACCATAGACCTGCGCCAGACCGGTCAGGCCAGCCTTGGCCTGCAGTCGCAGCCGGAAGGCGGGCAGATCCTGCTCATACTGGCTTGCGATTTCCGGACGCTCCGGACGGGGGCCAACGATGGTCATATCGCCCACAAGGATGTTGAACAGCTGGGGCAGCTCGTCCAGCCGGCAGGCACGGATGATCTTGCCCACAGGGGTAATCCGGTCATCGTTCTCGGAAGCAAGACGGGCCACGCCGTCCTTCTCCGCATCCACCCGCATACTGCGGAATTTCAGAATCTTGAAGGTCTTGCCGTCCTTGGTCAGCCGCACCTGCTTATACAGCACCGGCCCTCGGTCGTAGACCTTGATGGCGATGGCAGTAATCAGCATGAAGGGGCTGCACAGCACGATGCCCAGCACCGCCGCCACGATGTCGATTAAACGCTTGATGATGACATATTCAATGCTCGGCGCCGCACGCATCACACGGTACACCGGTGCGCTAAACAGCTCCAGATGGTTCGCACCCTCCAGCAGCACATCGCCCACACGGGGGGACACATAGCAACGGATGCTGTTCTCCACGCAGTATTTCAGCACGCCATTGCGGGCGGAGGCGGAAATACCGGAGATAAACACCGCTTCCACCCCTTCCATTTCGGAAAGACGGGTGAAAACATCCTCCTCGTCGCTCTGGATGCTCCAGCGCACTCGGAACTTCCGGTCGAAATCATGCACCTCGCTGATGCGGCTCAGTGCGTCAGCATCGCTGTAAATGATGGCGGTCTTGCGGGGCTTGAACATGGCGAAGTACAGCAAATTGGTCAGATAGCTCCACAGCACGTTCACCACCAGCTGCGCTGCCAGCAGCACCAGCAGAGGCAGCGGATTCAGCAGCCGCAGGTGATTGATCACCAGCAGCACATACATAATGCCCGCCGCCACAAAGTCACCTAGGAACTGGGAGTAAACCAGCATCCGGATGCGGGACAAACCCACGTTATAGGCATTGTAGGACCGGAACAGGAACAGCACGACGATTGCGTAAACGATGGCCATGGTGCTGTGGCGCATGACATCGACCGTCAGCCCCTTGGCGCCGTAGATAAAGAAATAATAGTACACCGCAAACAGCAGCATCGTCATGGCAAAGTGCAGCAGCTTACTGCTGCGGAAAACGGTTCTTTTCAGGGTTTCTCTCATCTTTCATCGACCTTTCGGTGTTTGTAGTCCCAGGCGGGAAAGTAGCTGCGCTGTGGCATCGATCTGACTGGCTGTCAGGCTGCGCCGGCATTGCCGTTCGGTGCGTCGTCTGCGGGCCTTGTCGCCAAGCAGCAAATTGCCCCAACGTCGAAGCTGGCATACCGGATTCATCCAACGGTGCCGTCTTAAAATGGGATAGGTATATTCCAGTTCCCTCACGGGAACGAAAATTCTCGATAAGCTTCGGGGCTTTCCCCCAGTTGTTTTTTTCAGAAGCTGCTGGTTGACCGTGCTACCGAACAGGCCTCCTTGCAGGATGAACGCCTCCATTTCCCGAAGGTCATCCTCCATGGGCTGACCGTCGAACCAGCATCGGCTAAGCCGGCGGCAGGCATTGGTGAAGGTGTTCAGTCCCGCCTGCTCCAGTGCAGGCCATGGGGGTGTCATGCCGTGACGCTCCATGAGCCACAGATCCAGCAGCGGTCGAATGCCGCAGCCGCCGTGGCGGAAGTGTTTGGCCAGATGGGCCATATGGTAATGGTAGAAGTAAGGCTCTTCCAGCCGATAGCGGCTTCCATCCTCCGGCGCGGCGTGGCTCCAGAAATCGGACAGCACCGGATCATCCTCGATGAGGGTGTGGTGCAGCTCCACCCGAACGCCGTCGGCAGAAATATAAGAAATGTCGTGGTCGGACATAGCCTTGGGCCGGTAGCCCAGCCGGCTTTCCAGCAGCGCACCGGCACGCCCCATGTCCTCCGGATGCAAGGCGATATCCATATCGGAACTAATTCGCATCCATTTTTCAGGATAAAAATCCTGCAAAACCATGCCCTTCAGGGGGATAAACGGAACTTTTTCACTTTGGAAGCACTGGCACAGCTCTCCGAATGAGTGTCCATAGCGCTCGGTACGGTAGTGGGTCTGGAGAAGGCGCTCACGAAAGGGCAGCCCCTCCACCGCCATTAGCTGCGGCGTATCCGCAATGATGTGCGCCAACTGGTGCTTCTGGGCAAGGGCGTACAGTGCCGGCACGGCATCAAGCGCCACCGCCACCTGCTCTCCCTCCCCCAGCCGCTGCCGCAGCAGGGCAAACAGGATTTTCTCCGTTGCGTCCATGTGAATTCTTCCTTACAAAATGGTCTTCGCTGTCAGGGCAACTGCCGCTTCATCCGGCCGGCACTCCAGCAGATAGATCGGCAACTGCTCAATCAAATCCGATGCCGTATCCAGCGCCCCCTCCAGACAAGCTGGATCCCAATGGGGCAGGAAAATATGGGGCAGGAAATACTCCATGCACTCTAGCTGGCTCAGCCGCCGAATCCGGTTCTCGCCGGACTGCCGCAGGGCAACCACCGCCTTCACCGGCACATTCCGGTTCAGACAGTAAGGCGACGAGCCCTTCCACGGCAGGCCGCAGGCACGGATCACACCGTCAGGGAACTGCCGCAGCAGCACCTTGTCCCCATTGATGATCTGCCCATCCAGATGCTTCGCCCACAGCTCTGCTTGCGTGGTCTTACCGATGCCCGAAGGCCCCACGAACAGGATGCTCTCACCTTGATAATCCACCGCCGCACCGTGAAGCAGCACCGTGTGGAAGCAAGCGAAGCGGGAGCATATGGCCGCCAGCGCCAGTGCATTTTCCGGATCGGCACCGCCGTAGCCGTGGACGTATGACCAGTCGGCACTGGCCGCCAGAGCGCCCCCAATGCCATTGGCAAGGAACCGTTCACCGGCGAGGCACCACCGAATGCCGTGACCGGACTGAAAGGCTTCGCCGGAAAATTCCATCACCGGCGACCCATCCCCCAGAAAAGCCCGGCAGAAATCAGGGCAATCCCACCGGACACTCAGCCCGCCCAGCACCAGTAGATCAGGTATGGGAGGCATACTTGAAGCAGTTGAAATAGGCCTGATAACCGTTCTCGTACTTGCCGGAGCTAGCCTCGGTGTTCAGCTCGTTGTAGTACTGGACGAAGGTGGCGTTGTCGCCCACGGTGACCGGGATGATGTCGGTGTACTTGCCACGACAGGGCTCTGTGCCAAAGGTAAATTTGATGATGGTATTGGCAGAAACCTCGTCGTTGCCGTTGTCGATTTGGTCGGAAGCAGCGATGTTTTCATTCAAATCAATAGAAAACAGTCTGCTTTCAGGAATAACATAAGGCCTTTTCATGATTCATCTCTCCATTGTTCATATCTATGAAACAGACACTTTGCCGTATGGCACAGGCCCGAATCAATCTTTTCCGGATGACCGCTCTCCGCACAGAGCAGGCCGGGACACCGCTGGCAGAAGGGACTCCATCGGCATTGTGCGCATTCAGCGGGGCTTTTCAGCGCATCGGTGGCAGAGAGCAGCTCTGCCCAGTCCTTTTCCAGATTCCCGCTCCATTGCACCGCAGGATCCGTCAGGAAGGTGCAGCTTTGCAGCCGTCCGTTCCATGTGACCCACAGGGCGCAGCCATAGGACAGGCACCATGCAAAGGGGCTTTCCAGCGGGGGGAATTTACTCTTCTCCAGCTCCTCCAGCGTCAGCTCATGAAGGAACTCCTCATAGGAAAATCGGGAGGTTTCCACACTGTTCACTGCACCACGGGAAGAACGGGATACTGTCATGGTGTGCTGGAAGGGTAGGCTTCGCTGTCGGGCGAAGCGGTACATTTCCTGCAGATCCGCCGCATTTTCACGGACGATGGTGGCAGAAAGCTGTAGGGGTATTTTCGCCTGCTGCAGCAGCTCGATGGCGGCGCTGACACGAGTAAAGCCGTCGGCTCTACCGCAGGTACGCAGATAGGTTTCGTCGCTGGCACCGTAGAGGGTCAGCTTCATAGCATAGGGCATTCCAAAGCGGCGGAATTTTTCCATCACCACCTCATCGATCAGGTAGCCGTTGGACAGCACCGTGATCAGAAAGCCCATTTGGTTCAACTTCTCATAAATCTCCCAGAAATGTGGGTGGGTCAGAGGCTCGCCGCCGGTGAGGGTCAGGTTCAAGGTGCCCATCTTTCTTGCCTGATGGGCAATTTCCAGCCACTGCGCCGGCTCCAGCAGCTGCCCTTGGGCTGCCGCCTGCTCCGGCTCCAGCCGGACATAGCACATGACGCACCGGAAATTACAGAAGGGGGTCAGCTCAAAGGTCACATTCAGGGGCACCCGATTGGCCTTGGCCCATCGGGCCAGCTGGCTGGGATGGGCCTGCAACAGTCCGCCGCAGTCGTTCATTCCAGCGCCCCCTGCACCCGAAGGCCACGAAGGAAGGCTTCCACGTCCTGCCGCGCCCGCCCCTCCGTCACCTCGTAGGTGTCCAGTAGGATTTGGGTCAGGGCTTCCGGCTCTGCCCCTTCGGTCAGGGCTTGCCACAGCAAAGCGCCGCTCTCCGTCAGCGCGATTATACCATGAAACTCCGATGTGCGCTGCCCCACGGGCACCGCCATCATCTGGCCGCCGATCCGACGCACCAGAAAGCCGTCCTTCACTTTGTAAATCATTGAGATCAACTCTCCTTTATCAGGCTTCCATGCTCAGTGAGCCGGTAAACGCTGGCGCAATAGCGGAGCATACTAGGCCGATGGGTGGTGAGGATGCAGGTGCGGTGGGGGGCGGAGGCCATCAGTGCTTTCAGCACCCGCTCCTCCGTATCACTGTCCAGCGCGGAGGTGGCCTCGTCCATAATCAGCACCGGCGCTTGCCGTAGCACCGCCCGCGCGATGGAAATCCGCTGAATCTGCCCCTCAGAGAAATTCACACCCCGCTCCCCGATTCGGGTATCCAACCCCTGAGGCAGTTGGGACACGAAGCCCCATGCATCGGCGGTTTTCAAAGCCTCGATCAGCGCCTCGTCGGTGGCATGGGGTGCCACCACCCGCAGATTTTCTCCGATGGTGCCGGAGAAAATGGTGTTGCCCTGAGGTACATAGGCACAAAGCCGGCGGGTACTGTCGGAAATCGTCAGGGTTTCGCCGCCGCCGGTGACCGTCAGGCTGCCCTCGCTGGGCTCCACCAGTCCCAGCAGCAGCCGCAAAATGGTGGTCTTGCCCTCACCGGATGGGCCGACGAAGGCGATGGTCTGGCCGGGTGCGGCTTCGAAGCTGACGTTGCGCAGCACGGGGCTGTCCCCATCGGCGTAGCAATAGGTGACATCGTCGCAACGGATATGGACACCCTCCGCAAATTCTGCCATAGCCTTGGCAGCCGCCCTGTCCCGATCCGGCTCCATGGGCAGGTCGGTGATCTCCTTGATTCGTCCGGCGGCGGTGGCGATGGAAATAGCGCTGGGTGCCAGCGAAACCAAGGACGAAAAGGCGGCAGTCAGACTGCCGGAAAGCTGCAAGAACAGCATCATCGTACCATAGGAGATAGCCCCCTGCCACAGTCGCCAAACGCCCCAGCCATAGCAGGCGTAGGACACCAGCAGACCCAGAACGGACATGGCCAGCGTCAGCAGCACGGAAAATTTATCGTGGGCCAGACGCAAGGTACGGTACCGGTCCAGCAGGCTCCGGAAGTCCCGGGTGTAACGTCGGGTCAGGTCGAAGGCCTTGATGGACTGGAGATTCTGGATGGATTCTGAGGAAAAGGACAGGATACGTCCGTTCATCTCCCGACTCTCCTGATTGTATTTTCGCATCATTTTTGCGGTAAATCGGGAGGAAAAGAATACAAAAGGTGCGCTGATTAGTGCAAAAAGCACCATGGTCGGGTCATAGTACAGCACAATGGCAAGGCTGCCGAGAAACTGTGTCAGCCGGGTAAAAATACTGGGAATGTAACTGACAATGCTGCCGGAAACCGCACCCACATCCCCCTCCAGCCGGTTCAGCAAATCACCAGAGTGGTACTTATTGATATCCTCCCAGCGGCAGCGAAGGATGTGCTCATAGATAGAGCTGCGGATCTCGTTTTTGACACGGGTGGCAATCACCGTCACCAGTCGGGAGGTGCCGGCGTTGATCAGCACCTGCCCCAGTCCCAGACCCGCCGCCAATGCGGCGGCCAGTCCCAGCGTGCCGCTGTCACGGGCAATCACCGCATCAATCAGGTGCTTGGAGGCCACACTGGCACCCAAACCCATGGCCGTACCCACAATGCCAATCAGGGCATAGATGAGAATTTCCAGCTTATAGCGCAGAATGTAGTTCATGAGCCATTTCCACTCGGTTCCCACATTGCGCAAAAGCAGACGAAAGTCTTGATTTTCCCGATTATTCATGATTATTTGGTGGTTTTTTCCTTGCTATAGTAACCATAGCGGTAGTAATGGCTATAGCCGCCGTAGCCATAGCGGTTGCCGTAGCCGGCCAAACCGCCCAGCGCTCCGTTCAGGACGCAACCCACGACTCGCGCATCCGTGGAAAGCAAGGAACTCATACTTCTGCGGATTCGGCTGCTCAGAACCGTATCCTGACGGACGATATACAGCGCCACGTCCGCCACATTCGCCATAATGATCGCATCGGAAATGATGCCGCAGGGTGGGGTGTCGATGAGAATCAGGTCGTATTCCTTGCGTAGCTGTTTCAGAATCTTACCCAGCCTGTTAGCTCGCATAATCTTCCAAAGCTGACGCTGGCCGGCACGGAAGGTCAGCACATCCACCCCAAGCTTCTCCAGCGGAACGATGTCGTAAATCTGGTCGGACGTATCGTTTTGCTGCTTCTTGCCACCGGAGGAAACCATACGCGAAATGCCGGAATTACGCAAATCCCCGTCGATAACCAGAACTTTTTCGTCGCTTTTTGCCAGTGTATACGCCAAATTTAGAGTGGTGACGGACTTACCTTCACCGGGAGCGGTACTAGTGAGCAGAATGACTTTCTCATTATCCTGCAGGTTACTCTGGATAGAACTGCGCAACAACCGCATGGACTCCAGATATTCCTTGCCCACTAGGGGGTTACTCAGCAGCACACTGGTATCGATTTTTTGCTTATAGCGCTTGAAGGTGACCTGAGGCAGCACACCCAAGCAGGGCTGCCGCAGCTCCCGCTGCACATCCTCCTTGGTGCGCACAGTCTGCCGCAGCACCGCATAGATCGCAATCCACACCAGACCGATCACCAAGCCGATGACGACGCTCTTCAGCGTTTCCGTCTTCCACTGCATCGCATTGGTAGGCGCAGTAGGCACCTCCGGCGTGGAGATTGGATTCAGCTTGGTGGGGCCGATGATATACTCGGCCACATAGGAATAGTTATTGATTACCGACTGCAGCACATCATAAGTAGCCTGCGGATCTGAGCCGGTGGTGCTGATGGTGAGCATATTGGTACCAGCCACGCAGCTGACCGACACAGAGGCCGGCATGGCGGTCACGTTCATATCTCGGCACACCCGATCCTGCAAAATGTTGCTCTGCATAATGTAGGGGAACACGATCGCAAGCTGATCTGCAGTGGTGCGGTCGTAGAAGAAGGAGTAGGCAGACATTCCGCCGTCGCCGGTGATGGTTTCGTTTTCCATATGCACCGTAAAGGTAGCGGAGCTTGTGTACGTCGGAACATAACGGATGTAGCTATTGTAGAAGGAGAAGGAGCCCAGCAGCAGCGCCAATCCCACCACCAACCACCAGAACTTCATCAGGCCACGCCAGAAATCGCTGAGGTAGAAGGTGAAATTCTTCTCCATCACGGCTTTTTCACTTTTGGTTTCTTTGATTTCACTGATACTCATAGATCATTCCTCACCGTCAAACATGACCTCCGACAGCGAATGGGGGCCGTAGCCGTAGCGCTTGTAGGAGCCGTGTTTATAGGAATAGGCGCTGCTCTCGTCCAGACCAAGCTGCCCGAAGAGGGTGAAGGGTCGGTACAGGTCGTTGAGGATGCAGCCTGCCAGATTGCCACCGATGTTATTAATGGTCATCACGGTGTCGTTAATGTCCGTGATGTCCACCGTGTCCGTCCGGACTACCAGCAGCGTCTTGTCGCAGATGCCCACCAGACTGGCCGCATCGGCGGAGGCCGCCACCGGCGGAGTATCGATGATGACAAAATCCATCCATCCGCTGATGGACTTGATGCACTTGCTCACCATCTCCGAGCCCAGCCACTGAGCCGCATCAGACCGGTAGTGGCGGTTCAGCGCCAGATACAGGCCGCTCTTTTTATACTGCTGGAATTTGAATTCCTTGGGCGACAGCTTGCCGGACAGCACATCGCTGAATTCATGCTCCTGCTTGGTGGAGCAGCCGAAAATCTTATAGATGGAGGGCTTGCGGATGTCGATATCGATCAGCATCACTCGGAAGCCACGACCTGCCAGCGCCAATGCGATGTTGGCAGCGGCGGTGGACTTACCCTCGTTCTCCGCGACAGAGGTGATGGCAAAAATCTTGCTGCCCTGATGTCTGTGCATATGCTCCAGCTTGGTGGCTACATTCTGATAATCCTCCGCGAATTTCAGGGAAGAATAGGCATCGTCAATCAGCAGCGAACGTTTTTTGCGGGCGAGTCGCTCCTTTAAGGTCAAGTGGGGCTTTTCGTGAACGATGGTGCCCAGCAGCTTGGCATCGATGTTGGCCTCGAAGGACTTCTCGTGCTTCACCGTATCCCGCAGCATAGAAAGCAGCGCGATCAGCAGCACCATCACCGCCATCGCACCCATCATCACAGTTCCCCGATACATGGTAGAGAGGGTATCGGAGGGGGTAGTGGGCATCTGGGGCCAAATCAGCACATCGATCACCGCATCGGAGAATACCACATTGGAGATCTCGGGGTACACCTCCAGAATGGACTTGAGCTGATCATAGGCCAGCTCTGGGTCATGGGCAGTGACGGAAACAGTCAACAGGTTGATGCCCTCCATGACCTCGGTGGACACCTCGCCTCTGAACGATTCCATGCCGATGTTCTCGGCAGCCTTCTGGCGCATGGTAGGCTCGCTAAACACCGTAGCGAACACCTCGGCCATCTCCGCAGACACGGTTAAATTCGTATGGGTACCGTTGGTGCCGGTCTTGGCCCGCACCACCAGAGTGGTGGTACTGGTGTAGGAGGGCGTATAGACACTGCGCTCACCAACGTAAATAGCCATGAAAGCGATGCTGGCAGCCAGAACCACCAGCCACAGGTTTCGCCAGATATCCCGTAACAAGCTGTGCCATTCAAAGGTCAGCTTGAAGCGTTGCGTTTTATTGTTCAAACCCATCATTCCTCCACCACAACGGTCAACACCGTGTGTTCTTCATTGCCCTGAACGTCCTGCACATAGTAATGAATGTCATAAACGCCGGGCGTATCGGGGTCATAGTCCCCCGAGATCAGGAAGCTGTCGTGATTGATGTTGTGGTACAGCGAATATACGGAATCAACATAGCTCTCGAAGTCCAGCTCCTGACCCTGTTTCACATAGATCAGATAATCGCTCAGCTCAATTTCCGGAGCCCGAACGTCCTTCATCTCTACATACAGGGAAACATCCAGATAAACGATATCGCCCTTGGTGTTAGTGGCCTGCAGGGACAGGCTGTACACGCCGGAGGTACCCGCCTGATAGTCGGTGGCAGTAATAATGACCCGGTCGCTAATGTCCCCTTCGATACAGTCGGTGGCACCGACAAATTTGCTCACATCAATGGCATCACCAACGGAGAAAACCATAGGCTGCTTTAGATAGAACTGGGGCTTTTCGTAATCGATGTACTGGACCTTGCGGGTGCTCTTGGCAACGTGCTTGTCGCCGTCCGCCACTGCATAGGTAACGGTGCAGGTGTTCTCGCCCACAAACTGAGAGATCGACTCCACAAAAACCTTGTCCGTCAAATCTCCATCCTTCCCGTCGAAAGCGGTGACGCCCTGCAGCAGCACATCCTCATCATCGTGGATGCTGATTTGAATCAGCGGCTCATCCACCTGAATGGAGGGCACGGTCAAATCGGTGTTCTTCTTTTCTTGGATGTAGAACCAGCCAAACACGCAGGTGGTGGCGATAAATAGCATCACAGTCAGCAGCCTTAAAACCTTCATGAATTTCCTCCCTGAATCTTCCGCCGGAGAGTATTGGTTCGGCGTTGCACTCCCGACAGAATGCGCCAATGGACGCCAGTCACGGCTCCCGTCACCTACCCGTTTTTTCGCCTACTCCGACTTATACATATAGTCATACTATTTTACGATATTATACATCATTCCAATTCTAAAATCTAGTGGCAGATTGTCGGAAAGGGTGTTTTTTTGATAAAAAACACCCTTCCACACGGTCCTCTAGAACTATCAATTATCGTTTCGCAGGCGCTAAACGATAATTGTGGTTATCCCTTTAAGTAAGCACGATTACAAATCAACAAAAACGTAGCGAAGAAGCTGTCATTGCGAGGAGCCCTAAAGAGGCGACGTGGCAATCTCCCGGTACAACGTTTATACTTTATCAGCCCACAGGAATGAAAACAGCGTCAAAACGTCATTTTCATTCCTTAACGCTCATTATTGATGCAGCATTTCAGCAGGAGATTGCCACGGGCCTACGGCCCTCGCAATGACAGCTTTTCTGTAACGTAAACGATAATTGACGGCACGGTGTCAAAAGAAAATCCACCGCCGGATGGCGGTGGATTTACCAGCGTGTCAAAGAACTATAAATTATCGTTTAGCGGTGCAAGTTTGCACCGTACCAAACTTGGCTCTCCCTCTGGGAGAGCTGGCAAAAATCTCTGATTTTTGACTGAGAGGGTGTCAAAACAATGATAGGACACCCTCTCCGCCCAGTGTGCGCACTGGGCACCTCTCCCAGAGGGAGAGGCAAGGGATTGTGCGTTACTTCGCTAAACGATAATTTACCGCAGTATAGCACTTTTTTGACAGCCTGAAAAATCCACCGCCGGATGGCGGTGGATTTACGCTTCAGTTGTCCTTCCGGTTTAGCTCCTCAAGGTGCTTCTTCAAAACCAGATTGATGTATTGCGAAAGGGAGCGGTCATCCGCTTCCGATATTTCTCGGAGCTTTGCCAGTAAATCATTGTCCAATGTGATACTGACGTGTTCTTTTAATGGCTTCATACTCTTTCACCTCTAGAAAAAGTATAACACTTTCTGCTATTTTTTATTGACTTATAGCATGAAGTATTATAAAGTAGCCTTATCTAACATAAAGGAGGTGAATCACAATGTACATCGATATGAGCCAAAACGTCTTTTCAAAAAATCTGCGATTCCTCCGAACCTTATACGAAGTACCGGCAAAAGCGCTGGCAAATCTGATTGGCCTGGACGTAAATACCCTTCTGAACATCGAATCGCAGATTCCCCCTGTGGTCATCCCAGTGGATGCTTTCTTTCGAATCTGTCACATATTCGACGTCGCCCCCAAGGAAATCACCACCGACGACCTGACACCCTTAGGAGAAGAATGACAGTGCTGATAGAGCGAAAAATCATCGTTTATGGTACCAACGTACCGAACAGCAATGATAGCGTAGTTGGAACGCTAAACGATTATTTATAGCCCTTCGACAGTCTGAATATATCTCATATCTAAAAAACTCCCCAGGGCAATCACCCTAGGGAGTTGATATTTTACTGGTTCTCAGCCAGCTCCTTCAGTGCGTCACGGCGGCTGAAGTTAGCACGGCCCTTCTCGTCGTAGCCCATGAACTTGACCCAGGTCATATCGCCCAGATTCAGAACGTCCTCGACCTTCTCAACACGGCGATTCTCCAGCTTGGAGATGTGCACCATGCCGTCGTGGCCGGGAGCGATCTCAACGAAAGCACCGATGGGCAGGATGCGCACAACCTTGCCGTAGTACAGCTTGCCCACCTCGGGAACGAAGCAGATGTCGTCGATCATCTTCTTGGCGGCGTAAGCGCAAGCGCTGTCCACAGCGGAGATGAACACGGAGCCATCGTCCTCGATGTCCACCTTGGCGCCGGTGTCGGCGCAGATCTTCTGGATGGTCTTGCCGCCGGAGCCGATGATCTCACGAATCTTGTCCACAGGAACCTTCAGGCTGATCATCTTGGGAGCGTACTCGCTGACCTCAGCACGAGGCTCGCTGATGCAGGGCAGCATGACCTCGTTCAGAATCTCCATACGGGCCACACGGCAACGCTCCAGAGCGTCGGCGATGATTTCCATGGTCAGACCCTTGTTCTTCAGGTCCATCTGGATGGCGGTGATACCTTCGGAGGTACCGGCCACCTTGAAGTCCATCTCGCCGTGGAAGTCCTCAACACCCTGAATATCGGTGAAGGTTCTCCACTCGCCGGTCTCCTGATCGGAGATCAGGCCGCAGGAAATACCGGCAACAGGCCGCTTAATCGGCACGCCGGCATCCATCAGAGCCAGAGTAGAGCCGCAGATGGAGCCCTGAGAGGTGGAGCCGTTGGAGGACAGAACCTCGGAAACCACACGGATGGCATAGGGGAACTCCTCAACACTGGGAATCACGGGCAGCAGTGCCTTCTCAGCCAGAGCGCCGTGACCGATTTCACGACGGCTGGTGGAACGGGCGGCACGAGCCTCACCGGTGGAGAAGGAGGGGAAGTTGTAGTGATGGATATAACGCTTGGTCTCCTCGGGGTAGATGGTGTCCAGCTTCTGAGCAGCAGACAGGGTGTTCAGGGTGCAGATGGACAGAACCTGCGTCTGACCACGGGCGAACAGACCGCTACCGTGGACTCTGGGCAGGATGCCCACCTCGGCATCCAGAGGACGGATGTCGTCCATGCCACGGCCGTCCACACGCTTGCCGGCCAGCAGCCACTTCTTGACCACCTTCTTCTGCATCTTGTACAGGCAAACCTCGATATGAGTCTCGAAGTCCTCGTACTTCTCAGCGAACTTGTCAGCGAAGTCCAGACGGGCAGCGGTCAGGCGCTCCTCACGAACGTTCTTGTCGTCGGTGTCCAGAGCGTACTCAATCTGACCCAGACCGTACTCGATCAGGTCGTCCAGCAGGTCGTGGTTGACAGCGGCCTTCTCGAAGGTGAACTTGGGCTTGCCAATCTCAGCCACGATGCCGTTGATGAACTTCACGATTTCCATGTTGGTTTCGTGAGCCACACGGATGCACTCGTAGACGATGTTCTCGGGAGCCTCGTTGGCCTCGGTCTCGATCATGACCACCTTCTCGAAGGTGGAGCTGATGCACACGAAGCACTCGCAGGCCTCACGCTCGTCGGCAGAGGGATTGATGATATACTTGCCGCCCAGATATGCAACGTTGGTGGTAGCCACAGGGCCATTCCAGGGCACATCGGAAGAAGCAATGGCGATGGAAGCGCCCAGAGATGCCACGATTTCAACAGGGTTGTCGTGGTCGGTGGCCAGCACGGTGCAGGTGACGACGGTGTCGTTACGCAGCTCCTCGTCGAACAGAGGACGCATAGGACGGTCGATGATACGGCTGTTCAGGATGCCACGCTCGGAGGGCTTGCCCTCACGGCGGTTGAAGGAACCGGGGATACGACCCACGGAGTACATCCGCTCCTCAAACTCGATGGTCAGGGGGAAGTAGTCGATACCGGCCTTGGGGATGGGGTTGCAGGTGCAGGTGACCAGCACCACGGTGTCGCCGTAGCGGCAAATGCACTCGGCGTTGGCCAGCTCAGCCACTTTACCGGTCTCAACGGTGAAGGGGCGGCCGCCGATTTCCATCTCGTAAACGTGATGGTTGGGATACTGCTTGCGAGTAATCATAGTTTTACCTCCTAAAATATTTCTGTTCGGGAGGTTTAGCACTTGAAACTAATGCTGAGCGTCAGCATCACTTTCAACTGCTAAATATCTCCCGGATTTTGGAAAAAAGGGCGACCAAGGTCGCCCTTTCCAAATTCTTACTTACGGATACCCAGCTTGGCGATCAGAGCACGGTAACGGTTGATGTCCTTGCGAGCCAGATAGTCCAGCAGGCTACGGCGCTTACCAACCATCATCAGCAGACCACGACGGGAGTGGTTGTCGTGCTTGTGGGTACGCAGGTGATCGGTCAGCTCGTTGATGCGAGCGGTCAGGATAGCAACCTGAACCTCGGGAGAACCGGTATCGCCCTCATGGGTAGCGTTCTCCAGAATAACCTGAGTCTTCTTTTCCTTCTGAATCATGGTAATTTCCACCTTTCTATAAAATGCTCCAGCCGCCCAGTATGGGGTCGGTGTCGTCCCTGAACCGAGCAAGCGGAATGTGTCTGGTCATAGCCAGCTCGCCTATCATATCACAAGTTTTCCCCGTTGTAAAGGATATTTTCAAAGTATTTTTCGGTTTCAGCGGCATTTTTTTGTATTTCTGCCTGCAAATCCGCCAGCGATGGAAACTTGCGCTCCGGACGGAGATATTTGTAAAATTCCAGCGTCAGGCTCTGACCGTAGAGGTCGCCGTCGAAGCCCAGGATCCACGGCTCCACCGTCACGCCCCAGCCCTCCACCGTGGGACGAACGCCCACATTGGTCACCGCCGGATAGGTTTTTCCGTCGATGCAGGTGCGGCAGGCGTACACGCCAAACTCCGGCATCAGCACTCCCTTGGGCAGCACCAGATTGGCGGTGGGAATGCCGAGGGTGCGACCCAAATGCCGTCCGGGCACCACCGTGCCCGTAAAAATATGCGGATGCCCCAGAAACCGCGCCGCCGTTTCCACATCCCCCTGCTCCAGCAGCTGGCGGATATGGGTGGAGGAAACGGTGATACCATCCACCTTCTGCTCCGGCACTACCACGCAGGGGATTCCGGCTTCGGCGCAGGCGGCCTGAAGCTTTTCAGCATTGCCCTCCCCCAGATTTCCAAAGCGGAAATCATGGCCGCAGACCAGTCCGGCTGCGCCGTATTCTTTCAAAAGCATCCGGAAAAAGGTCGTATAGGGCATTTTCATCAATTTTTTGTCGAAGGGCAGCTCAATGACGGTATCCATACTGTAGCGTCGCAGCAGGCGGCTTCGGTCAGCGGGCGTGTTGATCAAGGCTGTTTTTACGCCGGACACCAATCGGTCCGGATGCCCCAGAAAAGTCACCACGCCAGCCTTGCAGCCCAGCTGATTCGCCAGCTCTCGACACTCCGCCAGCAACGCCTGATGCCCCAAATGTACCCCGTCAAAAAAACCAAGGGCGTATATTGTTTTCTCAATTATCATAGTGTCACCGTAGTAAAACGTGCCCCTTGCCTCTCCCTTTGGGAGAGGTGCCCCAGTGCGCACACTGGGGCGGAGAGGGGATACTAACGCGGTTGTTGTAAATACTGATGTATGGATTCGCATACCTCTCGAAACCGGCAGTTGATATCCGCATTGGAATAACGGACAACCCCCAGCCCTAAACTGTTCAGATACTTTGTTCGTTGCAAATCACGGGCACTCCCCTGCTCGTCATAATGCTGTGAGCCGTCAATCTCAATCACTAATTTAGCGGATGCGCAGTAAAAATCAACAATATATGGGCCTATAATGCGCTGTTTATAGATTTTCACTGGATATTTCTGCAGGAACAAGTACCACAATTTTCTCTCTTGTGGTGTCATTTCACGCCGCAAGTTTCATGCGTTATCCAACAGATTTTCATTCTTTGGTATCGGCATATTCCGAATCCCCTCTCAGTCAGCTTCGCTGACAGCTCTCCCAGAGGGAGAGCCAAGAGTCGCTGCTATACTTCAAAAAATGATTTAACGGTTGACATAATACCCGCTTCTACCTTTGCCAGCATCAGAAACTCGCCGGACTGGCTATACGCACGATATGTACCGTCAGCTATGGGGAGAGTGAAAGCGTTACCGTTGCGGCAACGTTTTTCCTGATTGGGCGTCAGCGTCACCGCCGGAAATTGACGGAACATGGTATCCACTGTCCGCAGGTACTGCTCCGGTTCTTCGGTTTCCAGCAAAGTCTGCAAGGGAACGCTCTCCTCGATGCGATACTCTCCGGCGCTGACACGGCGCAGCGATGCCATACAGCCGCCACAGCCCAATGCCGCACCGATATCCTTGCACAGCGTACGAATATAAGTACCCTTGGAGCAATGCACCAGCAGACGGGCTGTTTCGCCGGAAAATTCCAGGCACTCCAGCCGGAAAATCTCGATTTCTCTGGGCTGCCGCTCCACCTCTTTGCCCTTTCGGGCCAGATCGCAGAGCTTTTGTCCATTGACCTTCAATGCAGAATACATCGGAGGGATTTGTTGGATTTTTCCACGAAAACGGGTCAGAATATTAAGAAATTCCTGTTCGGAAATTGCCACTTCCTTCTGCTCCAGTACCGCACCGGTGATGTCCTCGGTGTCGGTGCTGATACCCAGACGAAGCGTCGCCTCGTACATTTTTTCTGCGTGTTCGAAAAACTCCACACCACGGGTGGCACGTCCCACGAACACCGGCAGAACACCGGTTGCCATAGGATCCAACGTGCCGCCGTGGCCGATTCGACGGGTATTGAACACCCGACGCAGCCGTGCGGTCACGTCCTGACTGGTCCACCCCTCGGGCTTGTCCACAATTACAATTCCGTTCATATCATTACCTGTCGTAAATTATCCTTTAGCGGCATATCAACAATCAATGTTATCGTAGGGGAGGGTCTTGACCCTCCCACAACGGTGCAATTATTGAGCCGTGATTGTATTAGTTGATTGTTCAGAATATAGAGAAAAATCAACATTTCAGTTATCAATATGTTTTAGGGAGGGTCAAGACCCTCCCCTACAATGGGTGGTCGCTAGCACGCTAAACGATAATTTACACGCTTTCTTCTTCGTCTTTGCCGGTGTTCAGGGAGTTGATCAGCGCCAGCATCTTTGCGCCGTAGGTGATGGAATCGTCCAGCGCCCACATAATCTGAGGGGTATAGCGCAGCTTCAGCGCCTGTCCCAGCTCACGGCGCAGGTAGCCGGCGGCAGACTGCAAGCCCTTCAGGGCATCGGCAGCCCGCTCCTCCTGCAGGAAACTCACATAGACCTTGGTATAACGCAGATCCGGCGTAGTCTCCACACGGGTGATGGAAATCATGGTATTCTGGATACGAGGATCCTTCAGGTTCCGAATCAGGCTGGACAGCTCCTTCTGGATCTCCTCGTTGATGCGATTGATACGATTGGATGCCATAATCATCCTCCTATGATAGTTGGGAAAAGCCAGCCTACCGCAACCGCGGCGGCTGGCTTTGTATTTTTATCTCTTGACTTCCTGCATGGCGAAGCACTCGAAGATGTCGCCTTCCTTGATGTCGTTGAATTTCAGGATGCTCATACCGCACTCGTAGCCGGCGGTGACTTCCTTCACAGCGTCCTTGAACCGCTGCAGAGAGCCAACCTCGCCCTCGTGAATAACGATATGATCCCGGAGAACACGAACCTTCGCATCACGGGTAATCTTGCCGTCCTTGACCATACAGCCAGCGATGGTGCCGATGGCACTGACCTTGTAGGTCATGCGCACCTCGGCGTGGCCAATCACGACCTCCTCATAGACGGGAGCCAGCATACCCTTCATGGCAGCCTCAATCTCGTCGATGGCATCATAGATGACACGGTAGAACCGCATATCCACGTTGGTACGGTGGGCACTGGCCTGAGCGCCGGCGTCGGGCCGGACGTTGAAGCCAACGATGATAGCACCGGAGGTGGAGGCCAGCAGGATATCGGACTCGTTGATGGCGCCGACACCGGCGTGAATCACACGGACACGAACCTCCTCGTTGGAGATCTTCTCCAGAGAAGCCTTCACCGCCTCGGCAGAACCCTGCACGTCGGCCTTGACAATCAGGGGCAGTTCCTTCATCTCGCCCTCCTGCATACGGGCAAAGAGGTTATCCAGCGTGACCTTCTGCATAGCGTTGGCCAGCGCATCCTTCTGAGCCTGCTTCCGCTGCTCAACCAGCTCACGGGCCATACGCTCATCGGTGACGGCGTTGAACTCATCACCGGGAGCGGGAACCTCCGCAAGGCCGGTGATCTCCACAGGCACGGAGGGGCCGGCGGTCTTGACGGTGCGACCCTTATCATTGGTCATGACACGGACACGGCCCACGGCAGTACCGGCGATGACGATATCGCCCTGCTTCAGGGTGCCGTTCTGCACCAGCAGAGTGGCCACGGGGCCACGATTCTTATCCAGTCGAGCCTCGATAACCGTACCCTTGGCACGGCGGTTGGGATTGGCCTTCAGCTCCTGCACCTCGGCGGTGAGGATGACCATCTCCAGCAGGTCCTCCAGACCCATGCCGGTCTTGGCGGAAATGGGCACGATGACCGTATCGCCGCCCCATTCCTCGGGAATCAGGTCGTACTTGGTCAGCTGCTCCTTGATCTTATCGGGGTTAGCGGTGGGCTTATCCATCTTGTTGATGGCAACGATGATGGGCACCTCCGCCGCCTTGGCGTGGTTGATAGATTCGACAGTCTGGGGCATGATGCCGTCGTCGGCAGCAACCACCAGAATGGCGATGTCGGTGGACTTGGCGCCACGGGCACGCATGGAGGTAAAGGCAGCGTGGCCGGGGGTGTCCAGGAAGGTGACCATATTGCCGTTTACATCGACAGTATACGCACCAATGTGCTGGGTAATACCGCCGGCCTCGCCGGAGGTGACAGAGGTCTGGCGAATGGCATCCAGCGTGGAGGTCTTGCCGTGGTCAACGTGACCCATAACCACCACAACAGGCGCACGGGTCTGCAGCTCCTCGGCGGAGTCCACATGGTCGTCGATAATCCGCTCCTCGATGGTGACGGTGATTTCCTTCTCCACCTTGCAGCCCAGCTCGGTGGCCACGAACTCGGCGGTGTCGAAGTCGATGGTCTGGTTCATGGCGGCCATAACGCCGTTCTTCATCAGGCACTTGATGACCTCGGCGGCGGTCTTCTTCATGCGGGAAGCCAGCTCGCCCACGGTGATCTCTTCGGGGATCTTGACGGTGACGGGAGCCTTGCGAGCCACCTCCATCTGGAGGCGACGCATCTTCTCCTGCTCCTCGTTGCGGGACTTGTTACCCTTGAAGTTGCCCTTTTGCTGCTTATTAGACTGCTTGCCCTTGCCACCGCCAATGCGCTGCTTGCCGCCCTGATAGTTCTGGACACGCTCGGACACCAGATTGTCCACGTCCGCAAAGCGGTTGGAGTTCACCTGCACCGCAGAGGTATCCACCACACGGCGCTCCCGCTTACGCTCCGGCTCCTTGGGCTTGTCAGCCTTGGGCTGGGCGGTGGGCTGCTGAGGCTTATTATTGTTATTATTGGTATTCTGAGGCTGGGGCTGCTTGGCAGGCTCGGCCTTGGGGGCTTCCTTCACAGGCTCCGCCTTGGGCTTAGGCTGCACGGCGAACACCTGCTCCAGAGAATCGATCTGATGCTTCTGGGTCAGGTAGTCGCACACCACATTCAGCACTTCCTCATCCACCGTCTGGGAGGAGGACTTGGGCTTCTCAAAAAACTTGCCAACGATCTCCATGACTTCCTTGGGCGCAACCCCGAAGTCATCGGCAATCGCCTTAATCTTATACTTCACTGTACTCATATACGCACCTCCAAAATGCTCTGCCGAGCAATTGAGAATTGATAATTGAAAATTGAAAATTATCGCATATCTAATTTTCCATTTTCAATTTTCAACTTTCAATTATTTCGGCTATCATGTTGGTTTCTTACTTCTTACCTTTTCTTACATTCCGCTGGTGGGCCTTGGCCTCCTGCTGGCGGCGCTTGAACCGATTGGTCTTGTAGGTCAGCATTTCCACCACCGCCAAATCCGGCTTGGGCAGCGCCTTCACCAGCGCCAGCGCCATGGCCGCATCGGTGATGGCGGCGATGGCCAGACTGCTCCGGCCGATGGCCATGCCCATCTCATCCTTGGAGTAAGGGAGCTTGAGGCACTGCTGATCCGTACCGGCGGCGAAGCTTTTGGCTCTGCGCCAGGTGTGGTCGCCGGCGTCGGCAGCCACGATGATCAGGTACGCCTTGCCGGCTCTGGCGGCACCGCCCACCGGCTCCTCGCCCAGCTCGGCTCTGCCGCCCTTGCGGGCCAGCGCCAGATAATTCAGTGCCTTATCCACGGCCACCCTCCATTTCCCTGTCCAGCCGGTCGTAGACCTCCTCGGGGATGGTCACTTCCAGACTCCGGTCTAAGGACTTGGCCTTCCGTGCCTTTTTCAGGCACTCCGGGTCGGGGCAGATGTATGCGCCACGGCCGTTGAGCTTGCCGCTGAAATCAAGGGACACGTTTCCGTCGGTCTGACGAACCACACGGATCATATCCCGCTTATTTTTCCGTTCCCGGCAGCCCATACACTGTCTTTGCGGAATTTTCTTTTGCATAAGCTACCTCCTAATCTGAAATACAAAATTCAGAATGCAGAATTGAGGTGTCGGCTACGCCGACTGATTCTAAATCATCACCGAAGGTGATACCTTCATTTTGCATTATGAATTTATCATTCTGCATTTTCTTCTGCCTGAGATGCAGGCTTGATATCAATCTTATAGCCGGTGAGGCGGGCGGCGAGGCGGGCGTTCTGACCCTCCTTGCCGATGGCCAGACTCAGCTGGTCGTCGGGCACCACAACACGGCAGGCCTTCTGGCCGGAGATGGGCTCCACGCTGATAACGTCTGCGGGGCTCAGCGCCGCCTTGACGTACTCGCAGGGATCCTCGGACCAGATAACGATGTCGATCTTCTCGCCGTGGAGCTCCTCCACAACGGCGCCCACACGTCCGCCACGAGGACCGACACAAGCGCCAACAGGATCGATGCCCTCCATTGCGGCACGAACCGCCATCTTGGAACGGGAACCGGCCTCACGGGCGATGTTGCGAATCTCAACCTGACCCTCCGCAATCTCGGGAGTCTCCAGCTCAAACAGCCGGCGCACCAGATTGGGATGGGTGCGGGACACATAAACATTGGTGCTGCGGGCACCCTGACGGGCCTCCAGCACATACACACGAATCTTGTCGCCTTCCTGATAGCTCTCGCCGGGGATCTGCTCGCTGGTGCGAAGGATGGCGTTGTGCTTCTCGTTGCCGGCGCCCACGGTGACAATCATATCGCCGCTGGGGTCAAGCCGCAGGACGGTACCGGTGAGCAGCTCCTGGGTCTTGTTGGAGTAGCTTTCGTAGACCATGCCACGCTGAGCCTCACGGATGCCCTGAATCACCACCTGCTTGGCGGTCTGGGCGGCGATGCGGCCGAACTTCTCCACGTCCACAGGGATGGTGACTGTGTCACCCACCTGCACGCTGGGGTTCATATTCCGAGCGGTGTCGATGTGGATCTCCAGAGCGGTATCCTCCAGCTCCTCCACCACAGTCTTTACCTGGAACATGGAAATGCCGCTTTCGGACACGTCCACCACCACGTTCTCGGCAGGCACATCCCGATGATCCTCCCGATCCTTGCGGTAAGCGTTGGCCAGCGCCTGCTTCAGACGCTCCAGCATATAATCCACGGGGATGCCCTGGGTCTTTTCCAGCTCACGCAGCGCGGCGAAAATCTCCACGCCGTCGATCTTGTGGGCCTCGGGCTGCTTCTTGGCTCTCGTATTTCTTGCCATTGAATGTTCCTCCTGTTAGAATTCCACTCTCAGACGCACCAGTGCCACCTGAGATTTTTCAAAAGTTAATGTTTCCTTGCCGGCCTCCACAGTGACCTTGCCATCGTCGTAGCCCCGAAGGATGCCGGGGAACTCCTTCAGACCATTGTGGGGACGGTAGAGCTTGACCATGATGGGGCTGCCCATGAACCGCTCAAAGTCGGAAGGACGCTTCAGCGCCCGCTCCAGACCGGCAGAGCAGACCTCGAAATGGTAGGATTCCTGAATGGGATCTTTCTCGTCGAGAATGGGATCCACCGCACGGGAGATGGCTTCGCAGTCGGTGATGTCCACGCCGCCCTCTTTATCGATGTAGAGCCGCAGGAACCGCTCGGAGCCTTCCCGAACATATTCTACGTCCCACAACGAGCAACCATGAGCCTCCACCACAGGCTGGGCAAAGGCCGCTACCTGTTCTGTGATTTTCAAAATCTTTCGCCTCACTTCGCAAAAAGAGAGGGGTTGAACCCCTCTCTTTCGTATATTCTACGCTAGATTACTGGTATTATAACACTTGCTTGACGGTTTTGCAAGAGGTTTTTGAAAGAAATTACGCAGTTTTTTCAACATTTTTTCAGTCAAACCGCCAAAACAGTCAGACATTTTTCTCTTTTGCCGGTGTAAAAGTCATGAAGCACACGGCCGCCGCAACATCCACAAGACCATAGGCCACATATTCCGAAATAGCAGAACGCAGTATGCCATTATTGTACAAATACTCCTGTCCCAAAACAAACACGATGCTGGCCAAGACGCACAGAACCGAAACTACCAGAACCGCAATGGACAGAATGAACTTGACCGTGGTGGCAAAAGGTTTTTTGTTGACAATGTACGCCACACCAATGACGATACATAGCAAATTACACAGCAGACTCCCTGCAGCAGATATAAGCGAATCAAAATAGTTATTGTGCAGATAAAAAACGATATTTTCAAACTCAGGTAAATAGAATCTCCATGCAAGCAAATTTGCCAGCACTGCTACGAACAAGCCAGAAGCAAACAGAATCGACCGGCCGTTCTTATGTCTGCATACGCCTGCAACCATCAGGCCAAGACCCACTGTATTCAGAATCACCGAATTGATTGTAAAAGAGTATCCGCGGCCACACCACTCTGCAAAATCCCGCATCCACCAAGTGGCCAAAATGATTACCATAATCAGCGGAACGGTGGGAATTTGACGGTGCTGTTTGATTTTGTTTTGTGGGGGTACCTGATAGACAGGCTGCTGGTATACCGGCTGGGGTGGTGCCTTATAAACAGGCTGCTGATACACCGGCTGAGGGGGTGCCTGACGAACAGGCTGCTGGTATACCGGCTGGGGTGGTGCCTTATAAACAGGCTGCTGATACACCGGCTGAGGGGGTGCCTGACGAACAGGCTGCTGATACACCGGCTGAGGGGGTGCCTGACAAACAGGCTGCTGATACGCCGGCTGCGGCGGTGCCTGATACACAGGCTGCTGAACCGGTTGCACAGGCGTCTGCTGCACCGGCGGCTGTTCCGGAACATTGCTACCATTACTAGGAATCTGGTTGTCCATGGATATATCACTCCTTTTCCTGATTCTGGATATATTTTACCACGCCCTACAATCGGTGTCAACAAAAACCCACCTTTTCCACGGTCATATCCACGTTTAGGCAACCTTTTATTGACAAAAGGGTAACAGGGCTGTTATTCTATGATGTGGTTATCGGCTTTTGTAAGCAAGTCATCAACTTGCACACCTTCGTAGGGGCCGGCGTCCTCGACGGCCCGAACACCAGCACCTTCGTAGGGGCCGATGCCCACATCGGCCCTGTGTACTCGTCGGTAAATGAGTGGTGGCGATGTGGGCATCGCTCCCTACGCTGGGGTGTTTGGATATTTTCACAGTCGTGCTTATTCAACCCGATAATCACAACGATAATTTACCGCAGGTGGGAATCTAAATAGACGTATTGGAAGCCGCATTACGATATATTTATCTTCCTCTGTTGACAAAGCAGGCACAGAGCTGTTATTCTATTCTAAAGTATGGCAGATATTTACGAATTTCTAAAGAGGTGACCTGTTATGAAACGCGTTCTACCATTCATTCTTGTCCTGTGTCTGCTTCTGTGCGGCTGCAATATCATCCCCACCGTCAAGGATCAGACTCGTACGGATACAACGCAACTCCCTCAGTCGCCAAGGCCCACCATTCAGCATACACCGCAAGACCCCGAACCTCAAAAACCGGAGCAGATTACCCTGTCCGATGAGGAGCTGGCTCCCATTTTGCAGCAGACGGAATATTCCCTGCTGGCCGCTGCGTTTTTGTACGATGCCTACGAAAACCCCACCTTCCACGACCGCTATGCTCATGTCGGTGATATGGACAATGACGGCGATATCGAAATGTACTACTCCGACTCGCTGCTGTACTTCGATCCCACAGACAAAAAAGAATGCAGCTATTTTTACAGTCCCTCCGGTGCCATGGGACTATACCTTTCCAAAGACGGTTCGATTTACTATAACTATTCGGTGGACTACGACTCAGTACAGCACGGCGACCATGTAGACGATGTGATACCTCTGTATTACTCCACCCGCAATCCGGATGCCCCTTCTTTTGACCTTATCACACCGGAATGTTCCAAAACCTCCACCCCCGAAACATGGGTGAAGGTGAATGGTACGAATCTGTCGCCGGAAGAATCCAGGGCTTTTCTGGATGACCTTGCCCTAACACCGGTAGAAACCGGTCTGCAGGATTACACCGCCTTTACATACGATGCCGCTTATTCCGACAGTATTCTGGCGGCGCTGGAAGGCGCCTTCGGTTCCTTCCAGGGCACCTTCACCGTGGATATCGACCGGGACAATCAAGAGGAGCATATATTCACCTATACACACTTTGTAAATGGCTGGTTCCCTGAGGATGCCATCAATCCGGACCTTGACCCCTATTTCGGCGCTATGAGTCAGGCATTTTGCTTCGACTATCCGGGCATCAATCCCGTTGACAATCGTTCCGGCCTGATTGTTGCGGATCAGCAGGGGGATAAGCTGGTGCTGAAGGCTTATTCCGTTCCGGATATCGTCACCGCAGGAATTGCGTTTGCGGATCTCTATGTGGATGGCACAACCCTGTACATTGATGGCAACAGCTGGTTCGTCCCACAGGCCATTGAGGAAAGCAACCAGTACGTTTATTTAGAAAGCACCTTACAAAAAGACGGCTACACCAATATCTTCTTTGTCACAGCAGACCTGTCAGGCAAAGCGGAGAAGGAAATCCTCTGCATTGGAAAGCAAAACGGTCACTGGGTTTTGCTCGTGATTCGGTTTGACCACGGCGTACGCAAGATTCTGGAAACGGTGGATTTGTCGGATTCTGCCTGCTACCTCTCCTCCTACGAGGGCAAGGACTGCCTTGTGGTTTATCGTCAAAGCCAATCCAACCGCGACGAAGGACTCTATACCTCCTACGCATATAAGCTGTTCCGTTTTGACGGCAATTCCTTCACCAACGTCATCCTTTCCAATTCCGTAGGACACTACAACAATCAGGAAAACGCCAGCAACATTTCTGAATTTTTTGCGGAGCTGAACCGCTATATTGTGAATGTGATTGTAATTTACGACCCGTTCAGCCTGCACGGACAGGAGTGGATCGATTCGGAGGATGTAGTACACGGAGAAGTTCCCGAAGAATCGGCACCTCCCGAGCAACCGGATACTCCTTCTCCTGAAAAAATTGGATTCGTAAACATTTCCAATCCCAGTTCCTGGCTGAATCTGCGAGAGGGTCCCGGCAGAAATTACCCCTGCATCCTGACGAATCCCAGCGACCCAGACAGCATCGTAAAACAGGCCAAGGGTTCTCCCGTAACGGTTTTGGAAACGGTAGAATCCGAAGATCCCGATTTCCCCGTATGGTACAAGGTTCGTATCCGTTATCAGAACCGTGAAATCATCGGCTATTCCGCCGAGGCCTACATCCAACTGACCGACTGATAAAAGCATTTTGTTTCGAATTATCGTTTAGCGGCGCAAGTTTGCACGAACCAATGCCTCCCTCTGCGACTCGCCAAGAGCCGCAGAGGGAGGCATTGGCGGATACAAACCTTCTACGCTAAACGATAATTTACGTTATTTCTTTAATTTGAATTTGCAGAAGCCAATGGGTATCGTCCAGTGTGAGGTCTACCTCCAGTAACTGGAAGCACCGGTCGGCATCCAGTCCGATGCGAATCTGACCGGTGACCTCGGTGTAATTTTCCAACGCCGCCAGCTCTTGCTCCGTCAAGGAGCGGTTGCATATCAGCTTACAAACCTCTTCGGCTGTCAGGCTACCGGACTGGTACAAAAAGCTTCCTGTATTGCTGGGGCTGACCGTCATACTGCCGGCGCTGAAATGACTGATAAAATCTTCGTTGGGCACCAGCTCTCGCAGAGCGGCAAAGGTGTCCTCGCCGGAACCGGTGGTCAGGGTCAGCTTATCCTTCCAGCCGGAGCCGTAGGTCACGGTGAAGCTGTCCAGCGCATAAAGCTGGTCCATTGCCGCAAATAAATGCTCCTCCGGCGACAGGCTCTGATTGAAATCCGGTAGCGTAGGGGCAGTGTAGGTGGGGGCAGTGACGGTGACTTCCTCCGTGCAACCGCTGAGTGCCAGCGCCATTGCCAACGCTAAGATAAAAATCACTTTCTTCATAGTCATTCCTCCGATGATCACAAAATCATTCGTGAGATAAGTTATCGTTTAGCGCACCGACGTATCGAACAACCATGTCATTGCGAGGAGCCCTGAAAGGGCGACGTGGCAATCTTCCGGTACAGCGTTTGTACTATATCAGCCCACAGAAATGAAAACAGCGTCAAAACGTCATATTCATTCCTCAACGCTTATTATTGATGTAGCATTTCAGCAGGAGATTGCCACGGGCCTACGGCCCTCGCAATGACAGCTTTTCTGTAACGTAAACGATAATTGATTTTTAAGAGTTAAAAACGGGCGTGCCGAGTGGCACGCCCGTGAATGTTACCTTACTGGGAATTACAGCAGGGTGGAGAAGTGCTTGATGGTGCGGACCATCTGAGAAACGTAGGAGTTCTCGTTGTCGTACCAGGAAACGACCTGAACCTGAGTCTT
>SVME01000101.1 GCA_015067605.1 Oscillospiraceae bacterium | reverse complement strand
TAGTTTATCAACTCCGATGCCCGGAATACCTTCATTGGCTGCTCTGCCAGACCCGCCAGCACCAGTGTTCCCTCAATTTGGGTCATGCTCCGCAGGGCGTTGATGACCACCGCAATGCCGGAAGAATCCACAAAGCTGACCTCCTTAAAATCAAGGATACAAATAGTAGGTGTGTAGGCTTCAATCTTTGCGGCGATGGACTGGATATAATGCTTGGCGCAATGGTGGTCAATCTCGCCGGTCAGCGCTACGGTCAAATGGCCATCCTGCAGGAAGCTGGTAAATTGCATAAATAGTTCCTCCTTCATTTTTAGCAAGGCTAGTATAAAAAATACCGACTGTATTTACAGTCGGAATCGGGACAAATCTAAAATAAAAAGAAGCTGCCGCAAAATGCGACAGCTTCAATATGGATTACAGCCTTTCCAGTGCGGACAGGCTCTGCTCCAGCTGAGCAATCAACTCGCTGGTCTTGGCCGCCTTTTCCCGCTCCGCATTAACCACTGCCTCAGGGGCACGGGACACGAACTTTTCGTTGGACAGCTTGCTCTCCAGAGAAGTCAGGAACTTACGGGCGCTTTCCAGTTCCTTATTGATGCGCTCCAGCTCCTTGGCCACGTCCACCAGCTGACCCATGGGGATATACAGCTTGGCATCGGCGGTGGTGATGGTCACCATACCGTCCAGATTCTCGGGCTCGCTATCCAGCAGAGTCACAGCGTCCGCATAGGCCAGCCGCTGCAGGAAGCCTTCACCTTCTGCGAAGATTTCCTTCTTGGCAGTCAGGATGAACAGGGCTGCCTTCTTGCTGGGGGGTACATTCATCTCAGTGCGACGGGCACGGATTGCACGGATGCACTCCATGACAGCCTCCATCTGAGCCTCCTCGGTCTTGAAAGCCAGCTCCGCCTTGTACATGGGCCACTGTGCAACAATCAGCGCATCACCCTCATGGGGGATGGACTGCCAGATTTCCTCCGTAATGAAAGGCATGAACGGATGCAGCAAACGCAGCACCTGATCCAGTACGTACACCAGAACGCTCATAGCAGTCTGCTTACGTTCGACATCCTCGGAATACAGACGAGCCTTCGTCAGCTCGATGTACCAGTCGCAGTAGGTATCCCAAATGAAATCGTAGACCTTCTGGACGGCCACGCCCAGTTCATACTTCTCCAGATTTTCTGTGACCTCAGCAATCAGGGTGTTCAGCTTGGACAGCACCCACTTATCGGCGATTTCCAGCTTCTCCAGCGCAGGCAGCTGATTCACAGCGCACTCGCCCAGATTCATCATAACGTAACGGCTGGCGTTCCACAGCTTGTTGGCGAAATTACGCATAGCCTCGCAGCGCTCCACATAGAAACGCATATCGTTTCCGGGGCTGTTGCCGGTGACCATGTTCATACGCAGTGCATCGCAACCGAAGCGCTCAATCATCTCCAGAGGATCGATGCCGTTGCCCAAGGACTTGGACATCTTGCGACCCTTATCGTCACGGACGAGGCCATGAATCAGCACCGTATGGAAGGGGGTCTTGCCGGTATGCTCGCAGCCGGAGAAAATCATTCTGGCAACCCAGAAGAAGATGATATCATAGCCGGTAACCAGCACATCCGTGGGATAGAACTTCTTCAAATCCTCCGTATTCTCCGGCCACCCCAGTGTTTCAAAGGGCCACAGGGCAGAGCTGAACCAGGTATCCAGCACGTCGGGGTCACGCTCAATATTGGTGCTGCCGCACTTCTCGCACTTGCAGGCATCCTCACGGGAAACGGTGATATGACCGCAGTCAGCACAGGTCCATGCGGGAATCTGGTGACCCCACCACAGCTGACGGGAAATGCACCAGTCGCGGACGTTTTCCATCCAGTTCAGATAGGTCTTGGAGAACCGCTCGGGAACAAACTTTGTTTCGCCCTCCTTCACCACACGGATGGCCTCCTCTGCCAGAGGCTGCATCTTCACGAACCACTGAGCAGAAATGATAGGCTCCACATCATTGTGGCATCGATAGCAGGTGCCGACATTGTGGGCATGGTCGTCAATCTTCACTAGATAACCCTGCTCATGCAAATCTTTCACAATCTGCTTACGGGCTTCATAGCGATCCAAGCCCTCGTACTTGCCGCCCAGCTCGTTGACCTTGCCATTATCATCCAGCACACGGATGACCTCCAGATTATGCCGCAGGCCAACCTCAAAGTCATTGGGATCATGGGCGGGGGTCATCTTCACGCAACCGGTGCCAAACTCCATCTCAGCATAATCGTCTGCAACCACGGGGATTTCCTTGTTCACCAGCGGCAGAATCACTGTCTTGCCCACAATGTCCTTATAGCGCTCGTCGTTGGGGTTGACGCAGACACCGGTATCGCCCAGCATGGTTTCGGGACGGGTGGTAGCAACTACGACCTCACCGGAGCCGTCTGCCAGCGGGTAACGGATATGCCACAGGTGGCCGGGCTTATCCACATACTCAACCTCTGCATCAGAAAGAGCAGTAACACAGTTGGGGCACCAGTTGATAATACGGCTGCCCTTGTAAATCAGGCCCTTTTCGTACAGGGACACGAATACCTCGCGGACAGCCTTGGAGCAGCCCTCATCCATGGTGAAACGGGAACGCTCCCAATCGCAGGAGGCGCCCAGCTTCTTCTGCTGCTCAACGATTCGGTTGCCATACTTATGCTTCCAGTCCCAGACACGCTCCAAAAACTTCTCACGGCCCAAATCGTAACGGGTCAGGCCCTCGTTATTACGAAGCTCCTCTTCCACCTTAATTTGAGTAGCGATGCCGGCGTGGTCAACACCGGGAATCCACAGGGCATCATAGCCTTGCATCCGCTTGAAGCGAATCAGGGTATCCTGCAGCGTCGCATCCATGGCGTGACCCATGTGAAGCTGGCCGGTGACGTTGGGGGGCGGCATGACGATGGTGAAGGGCTTAGCCCCCTCCTTGCCCTGAGGACGGAAGTAGCCGCCATCCTCCCACATTTTGTAGATTTCATTCTCGACCTGCTGGGGTTCGTACACCTTCGGCAGTTCTCTTGCCATTTGAAACACTCCTTTACAAATGAAAACGCCCTGAGAGCTAAAACTCTCAGGGCGAAAAATTACCTTTCCGCGGTACCACCTGAATTCCCTTGCGGGCACTCAACAGCTATAACGGGCTGACCCGGTTTCCCCTACTGAATTCAGGAAAACTGCTCCGAAGCGACCATCCACTGCCCCTGTATGCCCTCGCACCAACCGGACACTCTCTGAAACAGAATAAGCACAGAACCTCTTCATCCACGCAATTCTCAAATAAAATACCACAAATCTTCTAAAGTGTCAATGGGATTCTTGACGTATTTGTAATAATAGGGTATAATAAACGAAATTTCTACTAGGAGCTGAGACTCATGAAGCTATCTCTTGTGGTCCCCTGCTATAACGAGGCCGAGAATGTTGCCGCCTTTCTGGAGGCTGTCATCGGCGCTTTCGATGGATGCGGCTACGACTACGAAATCGTGTTCGTCAACGACGGCAGCTCGGACGCTACGATGCACAATCTAAAAAAACTCTATCAGGTGCAGCAGTGCCCGATTAAGGTTATTTCCTTCTCCCGTAACTTTGGAAAGGAATCGGCCATTTATGCCGGCATGGAATACGCCAGCGGCGAATACATCTCACTGATTGATGCGGATCTGCAGCAACGGCCAGAAATCGTACGGGATATGGTACAGATTCTTGATGACAAGCCGGAGCATGATGTGGTGGCTGCCTATCAGGATCGACGTGGTGAGGGCAAGGTATTATCCTTCTTCAAAAAGCGTTTTTATGGCACTATCAATCATCTGTCGGATGTGAATCTTCACGCCGATGCCAGCGACTTCCGTACCTTCCGCCGGAGTGTGCGGGATAGCCTGCTGGAGCTGGCAGAATATCACCGGTTTTCTAAGGGTTTATTTGCATGGGTCGGGTACGATACCTGTTATATCCCCTACACCGCCTGCGAACGTCACGCCGGTAAAACAAAATGGAGCTTCCGCAAGCTAATAAACTACGCCATTGAGGGCATCATTGGCTTCTCCACCAAGCCCTTGCGCTATTCACTATATATTGGTAGCTTCACTGCAATCGCCGCTATCGCTTATCTGATTTGGGTCGTTATTGAAAAGCTGGCATGGGGCATCACGATTCCCGGCTATGCGACGATCATCGTGCTGATTCTTCTGCTGGGAAGTGTCCAGCTGTTCTGCATCGGCATAATCGGAGAATATGTTGGCCGAACCTTCGAGCAAAGCAAAGACCGCCCCATATATATCGCCAAAGAAGTATTGGAATATAATTGATTTCGGCTGCCATGGATGACCTCCATGGCAGTTTCTTTCTACGAAAAATCCCCGCCTTGCTGTGCAGCAAGGCACGAACATAACCAAATGTTTGTTTTTTCTACTGTCTACTTGACAGGGGCACTTCGCACCCCGTGGCGGTTGCTTGGTTATTGGGGAAACGGATTGCCACACCCCTGCGTGGCTCGCAATGACAAGGTTTTTTGACAGTCTGAAGGGAGGGGCGATGCCCCTCCCTTTTGGAATGAATATTATGCGAAGTATGCCTTTGCGTAGTAGCCGTAGACGGCAGTAGCAGCGCCGAAGGCCTCGCCGGAGGCGGCCACGGTCTCACAGT
>SVME01000100.1 GCA_015067605.1 Oscillospiraceae bacterium | reverse complement strand
TCCTCAACGGTCATTATTGATGCAGCATTTCAGCAGGAGATTGCCACGGGCCTACGGCCCTCGCAATGACATACGTTGCTTTTAGTTGGCTTGCTTACTAAAAGGGATAACCACAACGATAATTTACTACACAAACGCAAAAAGGGAGCCGCGGGGCGGCTCCCTTTCGTCATGGAAAAGTTTAATTGGAATTAACGAATCCGGCCATTTTCAGGGCAATCCGTTTATGACCGGCGGCGTTGGGGTGCAGGCCGTCAGAGCCGTAGATACCATTGACTCCGTTGCCCCCCAGCACGCCGGACAGCCCGTAAAACAGATTGTCCGTCAGGGAGCAGAAGGAAATTCCATAGGCGGCGCAGACTTCCCCCATGGCGGCGGTGTAGTCCTGCAGCTTGTGACCCTTCCGGTTGTAGCCCTCAGTGTTCCCCTCCCACTGCGTCCCCGCCAAATCGTTGGCGGGGCGGTTTACATAATCATTCTGGAGGCTGGAGAATACATAAATAGGCTTCACCGGATAGCGGGCGATTAGGCCGGCGCACAGGGCTTTCATGGCACCGTAGAAGGTATCCGTACCGGTGTCGGCCATGGTGCCCAGCGTCCGGCCGGTGACCCAGTCGTTGACACCGCCAAAGACGATGATTGCATCCGCATTGCCCATGGAGGTGTAGCGCTCATAAAAGCTCTGGACGCCCTCCTCCCAAGCGGGCACCATATCTACCTTCGGGGCGATGGAGCTGCCCGCCAGACCGTAGGCGTTGACGGTGGCAAAGCCGCACAGCTGCCCCAGCCATTCGTGGAACACCTTGTCGGTGCCAGTGCCGGCGGTCATGCTGTCGCCCAGCACGTTGACGGACTTGCCGTAATACCGGCTGGTATAGCTGACCGGCATCCCATCCACGGTCAGCTTCTCCAGCGCCATGGGCAGATCCGCAAAGCAGGCGGGCTTCCACATAGCGCCAAGGCACACGAACCAGTCGCCGCACTCAGCCGAGAAGGTCTTGTTCACGGGGTCGTAGTACAGCCACTGACCTTCCAGAAAGGCGGAGATGTCGTGGGTGGTACCGGAAACGTTGTGCTTTTCCTCGCCGCAGAGGATGTAGGAGCGACTGCCGAAGGTGAGGGTCTTTGTAGCGGTGTCGATGGACACGCCGCCTACGGTCACGATTCGCCCCATCCTGCGGCGCTTCCCCTCCGCACCAACGTCCGAAGCGCTGAGGGTCACATCGCCGCTGAGGGCTTTACCATTGATTTTGCGGGTGTTGGATACCAGCACGCCCTGATCCCGGGTCACCGTGCCGTCGGCGCTGACCGTGATATACTCCATGGTGGTAGACCAGTTTCTAGCGAACACCAGCCGTTCCACGCCAGAGGACACCGTCTTGTGGCTCAGGGTGTAGTAGCGCCTGTAGGTATCCGAGGAGTCAAAGTAGAGCTGCACATCTCGCCCCGCCTCCACAGCCGTCCGAAGCTGGGCATAGGTAGCATCCACCAAAACCCATGCGCCAGACATTTGCTTCACCTGCACGATCATAGCCGTTGCATCGGATCCACGGCTGCCATTGTAGACAGAGAAGTCGTACTGCGTGCCGTCGGTGAGGGTTACTGTGATGATGTTCTCGCCCCCATCCTCCGTGGATGCCCTGGTAGCACGAACATCACGCACCCCCACACCGGCGGTGGATTCCCGACAGCGCACCGCCGTCACACGCCCCTGCTCGTCCACCTCAGCCACCTGCAAATACTTCTCCGGCTCTCCCGTCACCGGCTGGGGCAGAAACCGCAGGACGCTGAAGTAGTCACGGCTTCGCAAGTCGGCTGCGGGCTTTGGCTGCACCCGCAGGATAATTCCGGCGCAGCCCAGCACCTTCTCCTGAGAAAGCACCGTCACCGCCAGCTCCACATCGCCGGAAGCCGTACACACCTCCGGTGCCAGTCCCACCGTCAACACATCCCCTTCCCAGCTCCATGCGCAGGAGCCATCAGGCATGGTGTCGTAGCAGCCGGCGCAGCCGTCCTTTTTCCGGAAGGACACCGCCACATTGCAATCGCTGGGCTTTTCCAGCGGCTTGCCGTTGGCGGTCAGTCGAAGCTGCAGGTTGCGGGTATACCGGTCATCCTGCGTCACCTCGATGTAGATTGGCTCCGGACGGACCAAATCTACGGTTAGCTTGTGATTAATAATCATTGGAATCAATCCTCCTTCACCCGTAGGTAAAAAAGGGCGGGATGTTGCACAATTGCCTGCAACATCCCGCTTTTCGACAGTATTAATCAACAAAACGCATCCATTTCCCCCGCTCCCAGCGGATTTGGGTGCCAATGGCACGGAAGCATTCGTCCAATCCAAGGCCAAGCCAGATGCCCACAAGGCCCCAGCCCAGCTTCACAAACAGGAACGACGCACCCACGCTGAAGAACCACATGGAGAACAGTCCGATATACAGTGGGAACCGGACATCGCCAGCGGCACGCAGGGCGTTGACCAGCACCAGATTCCGGCTGCGGCCGGCCTCCAGCACAAAATCCGCCAGAATCACCGCCGCACCCAGCGCAACAATCCGCGGATCATCGGCCACCAGATCCATCACAAACCGCCGGCACAGGCACAGCACTCCCAGAATAATCAGAGCAAAGGCCGTGGAGCAGTTGGTGCTGAACCGGCAAATCCGTCGGGCCTCCTCGGCTTGCCCCTTTCCTACCGCCCAGCCTATCATGATGGAGGTGCTCTGACCGATGGATGCGGAGAACAGGTAGACGTAGCTCACCACCATGTTCACCAGCACGTAGGCATCGGCGGCCACGGTACCAAGGCCATTGACCATACCCATCACCACGATTTGGGACAGGGTGTAGGAAATCTGCTCACCCGCAGCCGGTGCGCCCAGCGCCAGCGTTTTGCCCAGACTTTCTCTGGTTTCTTTCCAGCGAATCCGCAGCGGCATCCTCGGCATCACAAAGCCGAACAGGTAAATACCCGCTGCCACGCAGGCAATGCACTGGCTGATGACACTGGCGATGGCAGCGCCCGCCACGCCCAGCTCCGGTGCGCCCCAGTGACCGTTGATTAGCATATAGTTGAGCACCACATTGATCAAGTTCATTCCCACGGAGAAAATCATGGTGGAGCGGGTCTTGCCGTGAGAGCGAATCACCACGTTGAAGGTCATGGCAATCATCTGCACAAACAAAAAGCCACCCACGATCCGCAGATAGGATTTGGCATACACCAGCTGCTCATCAGGAACCCGAATCATACCCAGCAGCAAATCCGAGCCCACTGTAGCACAGATACTGAAGAGAACGCCCAGCAAGGTATTCACCAGCAACGCCGCCATAATCAGGGGCTGCTTTTGCGCATTGGTCTTGCCGGCGCCGATGTACTGGGCGCAGAGAATGCCCGTGCCCATGGTGATGATGTTCGACACGACCTGAAACAACGACATCACCCGATTAACGCTGCCTAGAGCGCCCACAGCGTTTTCCGCATAGCCCGCTACCATCAGGGTGTCAATGCTGCCGATGACGGAAAACAGCACCATCTGCAGGAAAATCGGCCACGTCATATTCAATAAGGTCTTTTTATCTGTCAGAGTTGCGCCCATACGCATTCTCCCCCATGATACAATAATGCAACATTATAATTTATATTCTTAAAAATTGCAACAAGAATAATTCCCCACCATTGCCACCCCAAACCATTGCACCAGTACCATAAATTATCGTTGTGGTTATCCCTTTTAGTAAGCAAAGCACAAGATATAGTTATCCTGCGATAGCGGTCAGCAGTCGGTCGAAGATTCCGCCGTGAAAAAATCTGCGATTAAAGCGGTAGCAGAACTCGCTGAGATACATTTGCAGGTGCTTGGTGCTGGTGCCGTGGTAGGTGCCGTTAATGAAGGTTTTGGCGTTGCCTATCATATGATGCAGCCACTTCAGCAGCTCTCCGTCCGGCGTGAATACTTCTCGTTCGTGGATGTAGCCCTTGGACAGCGGCTTGCGATAGGAGCTGAAACCATCGGTCTGTATAGTCGACCCCATTGCTATGTTTTGACTGACAAACTGTTCCACGGAATTGCTTTGGATGTTGTCTGTTACTCTCATCTTCAGGGATACAGGGTGGCCTTTTTCGTTCTTGGAAACGGCAACAAATACGCCTTGATTTCCCGCAGCTCGCCCAGCTTTTCCCTTGATTTTGCCACCAAAATAGGAATCATCAAACTCAACCACTCCACCAAGAATGTAGCGTTCGTCCCGCATTTCCATAGCACAGCGAATCCGACGCAACAGGTACCATGCAGTTTTGTAGGTGACCTCGATTTTGCCCGCCAACGCCAGCGCAGATATTCCGCGTTTGTCACAGGCCACAAGGTAGATTGCCCAGAACCACTTGGTCAGAGGCAGGTGGCTGCGATGCATAACGGTATTGGCGGTAAGAGAGGTTTGATGACGGCAGTTGGCGCACTGATAACGCTTGTATCCCCCTACGGTATAGCAATGCCGGCAACCGCAAACGGGGCAAACAAAACCGTCAGGCCACTTGACTTGATAGAGGTAGTTTGCACAGGCTTCCTCGGTGGAAAAACGCTTAATGAACTGATTGAAACTCAATGTTTTCTTTTTGGACATCCTAGGCACCTTCCTTTTGGCTCTATTATATATGCCTATATGTCCAATAAAAGGGACTTTTTACAACATCTTGCGTTTGGCTTATTAAAAGGGATAACCACAATTATCGTTTAGCGCACTAGCGGCGTAGCCGCATCGCTTCCCCCGAGGGGAAGCTGGCACCGCCAAAGGCGGTGTCTGAAGGGGAATACGGGCAGAAAGCTATTGGTTTTTGCGTCTTTTAAGACT
>SVME01000010.1 GCA_015067605.1 Oscillospiraceae bacterium | reverse complement strand
CCGGACGAATTGGAACGAACTCCCGGAGCTTTCTGGTGTTTCGGCATGGCCTGAAAGCGAAATGCACCCTCCCCCAACCGTTTCACTGGGATTTTCTTTTCCAGCCCAAAAACATCGCCCACTGGAACCAACACCCCAAGATTTTCGCTGTGCCCACCGCCAGTCACCACCACCCGGTAAATCACCGTGCCACTGAGCCTGCACCGGCAGGAAAAGTGGTAATAAAGCCCCTGCCGCTCCACATTGACCTTTCCAATCACGTCCCGCCCCATGCGAATATCATACTCCATAAAATCCCCCCTCGGCCCAATCCTATGCGCCGAGGGGGAGTTTCATACTTTCGCAAATTATCGTTTACCGGCGTACCACCGGAATGCAGAATGCTGAATGCAGAATGCAGAATGCAAAATGATTGTATTTCCTCGGGAAATAATTAAAATCATCGGCGTAGCCGATATGAATTCTGCATTACAGTGCGAATGCACTGCGCTAAACGATAGTTTAGCTAACCAACCCTAATCACGTTCTCTCCGTCAGTCCAAAACTGACAGCGATGGCATCGTTGACCATGTGCATCTGGTTTTCGTTCAGATGCCCCATATGCTCCCGCAATCGCCGCTTGTCGATGGTGCGAATCTGCTCCAGCAGAATCACCGAATCCTTAGAAAGCCCAACGCTTCCGCCGGCGATGTTGATGTGGGTCGGGAGCCTTGCTTTCCCCGTCTGACTGGTGATGGCGGCGGCAATGACCGTGGGAGAATGGCGGTTGCCGGTATCATTCTGGACGATCAGCACTGGCCGCACGCCCCCCTGCTCGCTGCCCACCACCGGCGAAAGATCTGCATAAAATATATCGCCCCGTTTGACCGTGGTATCCATGTCGCTCACACTCCGATAGAAACTTCACCTACGCTACCGGAATCCATCCATATGTAACGCGGCTGGAGCTATTGTCCCACGCGTCAAGGAAAATTATACGGTACCGCATCCATTTCATCCTATTACGCAGCTCGCAGGATGTTACAGAATACGGAAGTTTTCTATGGCAAGGGTCAGGATGCGACGGTCTTTCCAAACCACCTCTGCGGCTTTTGGCGAATCTCCATCCAGCCAGATTTCCATTTGGAGGGCATCGGCCTGAAAACCATCCTCGGCAGAAATCCGAAGCAGCCCATCCTCACGGGTGCAGGCAGTTACATTCCCCCCCAGCAGCGTGCGAACCAGCAGCCAGGGCCCGCTGACTGGTGTCACCTGCCCCTGTGCCAGCAACTCGAAGGACAGCACCTTGTCATCAAAGGTAAGCGCCCCTCCCTCAGCAGAGATTTTCCCGCTGATGCCGGCGATAGTTTCCGGCTCCGTCACCGTAAAGGTCAGGTTTCCCTGATAATCCGCCTCGCAGTACACCGAAAACCGCTGCAGCTCTGTGCCGTAATCCGCAGTGATATCCGCATCAAAGCTGCACCCCGGTGCTGCCATCAGCTTCGCTCGCAGTGCCATCGCCTGATCCAGCTCTTCCTTCTGACTGCCACAGCCGGTCATCAGCAGCGCCATCAGTAGCACCAGAGCCCATCGTTTCATTGTATCACGCCCTATTTCATCAGTCGTGGAAGGGCATTTATCATATCCGTCGGCAACATTGCGTACTGACCCATGGCCTTTGCGCAAGCATCTCCGGCAGCGCCGTGAAGCCACGCCGCCACCGCGGCAGCTTCCAGCGGCGCAAGTCCCTGACCAAGCAGACTGACGATGATTCCGGCCAGCACGTCACCGCTGCCGCCCACCGCCATTCCCGGATTGCCGGTTTGGTTGCGGTAGCAGCGGGTGCCATCGGTGATTAGCGTTTCATGTCCCTTTAACACCACAATGCACCCCAGCTCCCGTGCCAGCGCATCGGCGGCGGCACGCCTGTCCGCCCCCAGCGCCCCAGTCAGCCGAACAAACTCCCCATCGTGGGGCGTCAGAATGGTAGGGGCTGTCCTTCCACGCAATAAAAATCTATGCCGGCTCAGCAGATTTATGCCATCCGCATCCAAAACCACCGGCACCTGCGCTTCCCGCAGCACTGCTTTCAGCACCGCCAGCGTGCCATCAGACTGCCCCAGCCCGGAGCCAATCAGCACCGCATCCATTTGGGGCAGCAGCTCTAAAACCGCCGCCACCGCGTCTGTCGACAGCGTTCCATCCGCATCCGGCAGCGGAAAAACCACCGGCTCCGTCAACTTCATCGCCTCGATGGCATAGATGCACTCCGGCACCCCCAGATACACCAACCCAGCACCACTGCGCAGTGCGCCCATGGCCGCCAGCGCCGCCGCACCGGTGTAGCCCCGACTGCCGCACAGCAACAGTATTTTCCCAAAATCCCCCTTGTGCGACCAGGGATTTCTGTCCGGCAGCAACGCCATCACCTGCGTCCAATCTAAGATTCGTTCTTCCATCGCACTTTCTCATCTTTCTTCAGCATTTCCAGCACCGTACAACAATCCGGCGCATAGTACATCCGCAACTTTCCCGCCAGCTCCTGATCTTCCATGAGAATCACGTTGGCCTGCGGCTGGATGCGAAATAAGTAGATTGCCAGCGCCTGCCGGTTCTCCACCGGCTCCATCACGATAATCCACCGATAGTCCCGATTCGCTAGCAGCTCCCGCAGGGGCTCCCCCACTTGGCAGTAGTCCGCTTCGATGCCCTCCATACAGGCACAAGGCTGCCCGATAATCAGCACCAACGGCTCCCGCGGCTTCGCCAGCAACGATAAAATCAGGATGATGATGTATCCAATTCTCATTGTACCGCTCCTCCCTTCATTTGTCCAGACGGAATATGCCAATCATATTCACCCCGCCCCGCCAAATCAAGGGAATCCCGTCAGCACACAAAAAAGCTGCCATGGAAATCCATGACAGCTCTTTAGATTATTCAGCCTTTTCGATTGCGTCGATAACGCCATCTACGTTGGAGGTATCCACAGACTCCATCTGACCATTGTCGTAGCTCTCGGCCACCTTGGGGTCGATGGGCAGCCGTGCCAGCACCGGCAGACCGAACTCCGCCGCCACCTGATCTAGATGGCTCTTACCGAATACTTCAATCTTCTTGCCGCAGTCAGGGCACTCCAGATAGGAATAGTTCTCCACGAAGCCCAGCACAGGGATGCACATCATGTTGGCCATCTTCACTGCCTTGGACACAATCATGCTCACCAGATCCTGGGGGCTGGTGACGATTACGATGCCGTCCACCGGCAGACTCTGGAACACCGTCAGAGGCACATCTCCGGTTCCGGGAGGCATATCCACAAACAGATAATCCACGTCCTCCCAAATCACGTCCGTCCAGAACTGTTTCACCGCACCGGCGATGACAGGGCCACGCCAAACCACGGGGTCATTGGGATTGTCCAGCAACAGATTGATGGACATCACCTGAATACCGCCCTTGGTCAGGGCCGGATACAAGCCGTCCTCGTTGGCACCCTGACACTCGGTGACGCCAAAGGCCGTCGGTGCGGAGGGGCCAGTAATATCCGCATCCAGCACGCCCACACGCTTGCCCTTCTTGGCCATGGCCACCGCCAGCATGGAGGTGACGGTGGACTTGCCCACGCCACCCTTGCCGGACACCACAGCGATGACCTTCTTTACACTTGCCTTGGGATTCAGGCTTGCCAGCAGGCTTTCTGCCTTGCGATCTGCGCAATCGCTGCCGCAGCTGCTGCAATTACCATTACAACTCATTTGAATTCGCTCCTTTTGATTTATCTTCGGCTATTATAGAACGGTTTTCTCCGTGTGTCAACTGCACCAGATTTTTTACACTCCAGAAAATCATCCAGATAGCCGCAGTGCCGCCGATGATATAGTCACGCCAGCTGGTGATATTGCGCCATTTTGTCAGCACCAACGCCGCAACCACCAGCAGCAAGAATACTCCAGCCCAAAAAATAATCCAATATCCCAGCGATGGACGGTTATTTTTCTTAGCCAGCGCCTTTTCGTAATCGACTCCACGGCCAATGATTCTGCCATCCACCACAATGTCCGGCTTTTCATCCCAGACGATAAAAACACAGGGCTTTCCGAACATCGTCACCGGCTCTTCCATCCCATACCACATCGTGCGGGCAGACTTCCGGTAGACGTTCGCAACATGGTCGTCGTCGGCGTACAGCACATAGCGGTTGCCCTCGAACCGGCAATAGACCTCATGCTGCACACCGTCTATGGTCACATTCCAAGTATGCTCTCGTTGAAACTTAGCCATTCTGAGCCGCCTCCCATTGCTCCATCAAATCCATCAGAACCAGCTCCGCATCTTCCTTCTCGGAAAGCAAACGGGTCAGCTCCTGGTAGTCGGCGGATGCGGCATCGATTTTGGTATCATACTCCGCCACAATCCGCTCCTGCTTCTCGATTTCACGTTCCAGTCGGCGAATCAGCTTATCCTGTTCCTTGGTGCCGCCCTTGGGTTTTTCCTTCTTGGGTTTCGGCGCAGCGGTAATGATTGGCTTCGCAGCCTGCTCATGCTCAAGGATGGAGCGGTACTTTTGATAACCGCACTTAAAGTCACGAATCTCCCCATCATCCAGTAACCAAATCCGCTCTGCAAACTTTTCAATGAAGTACCGGTCGTGGGAAACAAACAGCAGCACACCCTCAAACTCCTCGATGGCCGCCTCAATCCACTCACGGGAGGCGATGTCCAGATGGTTGGTGGGCTCGTCCAGAATCAACAGATTGATTTTCTCATCCATCAGCATACACAGCCGCAGACGGCTCTGCTCACCGCCGGAGAGCGTTCCGACCGTCTTAAATACATCCTCTCCCTGAAACAGGAAGGCACCCAGTCGATCCCGCGCCATCTGGGGGGAACAGTTTTTCTCGTAGAGCATGGTATCGTACAGCGTCCGCTCCGGATGGCTGAATTTGATGATTTGGGGCAAATACCCCCATTTCACCGTAGGGCCGAACTGGAGCTTCCCCTGAAAATCCTCTTCGCCCAGCAGGCACTTGATGAATGTAGATTTACCGGTGCCGTTGTCGCCCAGCAGAGCAATCCGCTCGCCCCCCTCCACATTCAGCTCCACATCCGAAAACAGCGTCCGCTCCCCGAAAGCCTTGCCGAAATTCTTCATCTTGAACACCACATCGCCGGAGAAATCCTTTTCCCCGAAGGTGGCCTTCATAGTCTTTTCGGTTTTGGGTCGCTCGGTTTTTTTAATGCGCTCCATCCGGTGCTGGATGGACATGGCCCTGCGGTACAGGGTGCGATTGTTGATGCCCCAGCCCTTCATCCGCTCCACCGTGTAGCCTAACTGTTTCAGCTTCGCCTGTTCCTGCTCATATTGCTTCATTTGCAGGTCGAAACGAGCCTGCTTTTCGTCCATATAAAAAGAATAGTTGCCGGAATAAAACTCCGCGTGACCATCGGTGATTTCGATGACTCTATCCGCCACCTGATCGATAAAATAGCGATCGTGAGAGATGGCCAGCACGGTGCCCTTGAAATCGTTGATGTACTGCTCCAGCCATTCCACGCTACGCAGATCCAGATGGTTCGTTGGTTCGTCCAGCAATAGGATGTCGGTCTTTTCCAGCAGCAGTCGTGCCAGATTCACTCTGGTCTTTTCGCCGCCGGACAGGCTGTCAAACAGCTGCGACCGCTGCTCGGCGATGATGCCCAGACCATTGCAGATTTTGTCCACTTCCACGTCCATGCCGTAGCCGCCGCCACTTTCAAAGCGGTTTGTCAGCGCATCATACTCCCGTAGCTGATCTGCATCTGCGCCGGCAGACATGGCCTGCTCCAGCAGTTCCATTTTTGCCTTCACCCGATGCAGTTCCGCATAAGCGCTGCGCAGTACATCCTCCACCGAATATCCTGCCGGAAAATGGGGAATCTGGGAAATCAGACCAATTTTTTTGTGGGGGTTCACAAAGACCTCTCCATCGTCATAGTCCATCTCGCCGGTGAGAATCCTAAAGAGGGTAGTCTTGCCGCAGCCATTGCGACCGAGGATTGCTACGCATTCCCCCTCCTGAATCTCAAAGCTCAGCCCTTCCAACAGGTTCTCACCGATAACGAAGAACTTTGTTAAATTGTTTACGGATATGTCTACCATGGTGTTTCTCCCATTTGTAAGATAAATTATCGTTTAGCGTAGCACTGCACCCTTGCCCCCCTCGTTTTGAGGGGGGCCCCGAAGGGGCGGGGGGGGAGTTATAATATCACACTTTTTAACTCCCCCAGTCAAAAATCAGCTTTTTAGAAGCTGATTTTTGACAGCCCCCTCAAAACGAGGGGGCCAAGGGACGGTGCGTACTTTTAGACCGCTAAACGATAATTTACAGCTCCTCAATGATATGGCGCAATTCCTCCGGCGTATACAACAAATTCAGCGCCTGAAGCATAGCATTGGCGCTCATATGCTCCGGAAAATCCAGTTTTTTCAGCAACGCCGCCCGTTTTGCAGAGGAATCCGCACCGCCTGACAGCCCCAACTCCATCAAATCCTGCTTGGAAATCTCATGACCGGCAGGGACATCCGCTCCCTCAATGGTTGCGCCGCAGCGCCGCAAGGCATCAATAATAACCTCCGGCCGCATCCCCTCAACTCCCAGCTTTCCTTCCTTGCCGGGTGCGGCCTTCCGCCGCTCTTTTCCAAAAATGTCCGGAATGTAGGCGTGTTTCAAATACCGGGCCGGAATGGCGGATTTGATATGATTACGAATGACAAAACCCGCCCCGTCGGAGTCAGTGAACACAATCAGCCCCCGCTTCTCCGCCATGCGGCGCAACATCGCCATGCGCTGCTTGTCCTTGAAAATTCCAAAGCCGGAGGTTTCAAAAATCGTTGCGTCCAGAATCTGGCTGAGGGTATTTTTGTCGTACCGGCCCTCCACCACAATGGCCTCTTTAATCTTAACCACAGCCGGCCTCCTGTGCAAGCTGCAAAATCAGCAGCTCCAGCAAACGCTCCGAGTCGTCAAAGGAAGTCTTGATTTTATTGTCCGTTTCCAGCACCAGCTCCGCCGCCTTCCGGCAGAACTCTGGCCGGAACCGCCGTGCCGACTCCATCGCCTTTCGGGCAGGATACTCCTTCATTCCCGTAAGGCGCATCAGCTCGCTGGTCTGCTTGCCGTTATCCAGCAAAGTCCGTGCAACGCTAATCCGCCGCAGCTGAGCACCCACAGCACCCAGTATCGCCAGCGGCTCCTCCTGCAGCTTGAATAACTGCTGAAGCTTTTCAAGGGAGGCCGCATATTTCCCCTCGCCCAGCAGGTTGGTCATATCAAAAACCACCGCATCCAGCACCGGCTCCGTCACCGCATCGATATCCGACTTGACGATATGCTCCGCACCGGAATAGGCGCAGATTTTCCGAATCTCTCCGGCCAGTGCCGTCATGGTGCCACCGGTCAAATCAATCAGGTAGTAGCATAATTCGTTGGTAATCCGCTTGCCTTCCTCGGCAAAGTGGCGACTAATCCAAGGAACCAAATCCTTGGGCTCTTGTTTGCCAAATTCCACGATGGTTGCATATTTTTCAAAGGGCTCCCATAGCTTCTTCAGCCGTTTGTCCGGCTTCCAAGCCACTGTCACATAATTCAAAACCACCGTACAGTATTCAGGAATATCCGAAAGAATATGGCTGATTTTCTCCCTGTCCCCCTCGGGCAGTTTGAAGAAATCGATGTCATCCACCTGTACCAGCGTGTGCTCTGCCATCATAGGCAGGCTTTCCACCGCATCGGCAAAGGTCTGGATATTGAAATTCTCATTGTTCAACCGGTGAAAATTGAAGGTTTCCGTCAAGTCATCCAACAGAAGCTTTCGCAGCGAGCCCAGATAATGCTGCATCAGGAAACGCTCCTCGCCATGGAAAACATATAAATTGTCAACATTTTTTTGCCGAATCGACGCCTTTAGCCGTTCAAATCCAGAAGAATCAAATTTTTGTTTCGCCATGGTTTCACCTCCTAAACACAATTGAACCATTCCGGTCGGTGCGAAAAACAGCGCAGCCGTAACGCTCCAGCCGCTCCAGCACCTGCGGATGGGGATGTCCGTAGGAATTATCCCCGACAGAAATAAACACATATTCCGGCGTAGTCTGCTCCAGCAGCCGCTGGCCGGTAGAGGATTTAGAGCCGTGGTGTCCCGCCACCAGAGCCGTCAGCTCCGGAATCCGCTTTTCGTGCAGCAATAGCGTTTCACCCAGCGTACTCATATCTCCGGTGATTAGTATATCACAGTTTCCGCCGCTGAACAAGACAGAAAGTCCGCTCTCATTGCTGGATGTTGACAAAACCGGCGCAAAGACTGTCAATTCATTGTCCGCCCACCGTAGCGTCAAATCCTCTTGAACCACCACAGGGGTATCTCCCAAATCCAAATCCTCCTGATTCTCAGGGACGAACACCGCATCCGCCGGCACTCTGGACAGCAGATATGCCGCACCGCCAGCATGGTCACGGTCGAAATGGGTCAGAATCAGCCCATCCAGTCGAGTCACGCCCTGAGAAAGCAGGGTTTCCGCAGCCAAATCCGCCGCATCATCATCCGAATCACCACCGCAGTCAATCAGGTAGCTTTTCCCGTCGGCTTGCAACAGGATGCACTGCCCCTGCCCCACATTCAGCACAGTCATTCGTACATCATTCAGCAGTGGCTCCACCCACGACAGCATCAGGGCCAGACACAGTCCGATGCCGCAGCAGGCAATCAACACATGGGGTTGTCCTTTTCTCAGGCAAAGAAACGCAATCATCAAAATGTAGCAAATCACGGCCCAGAGGACGATATATACGCTCTGGGTGTACACCGCCGCCAGCGGAAAACGTGCCAATGTCTTGGCTATAACCAGCACATACCGAATCAACCACGAAACCAGCCACGCCAGTCCGCCGGCACCCCAGCTCCAGAACATCGACAGCAGACACACCGCCATAATACCGTAGAAAGTGTAGCTCACTGCCCAAAGGGTCAGCAAATTCGTCACCACACCAACCAGACTGACGGTTCCGAAATAATACGCCACCAGCGGCGTGGTGAAAAACTGGGCACTGAGTGTCACCGCAACACCACTGCAAAACCAACTTTTCAGACGCATTTTCCACGTTCTGCCTTTCCAATTCCCCCAGAATCGCAAGTTAGCAAGCCAGTTTCGAATCCGGTCGTAGAACAAAAAGATTCCTGCCATGCACCCCACGCTCAGCTGAAAGCTGGCAGAGGTAATGACCATCGGTTGCACCGCCAGCATCACCAGCGCCGCAAAGGCCAGTGCCGTGGGCGGGTCGTATTCCTTGTCGAACAGCAGTGCCAGCATCACGAGAATCTGCATCAGGCAGGCTCTTGTGATAGACGGGGTAAAGCCCGCCACCGCCGCAAACAGAAAAACAGCAGGAATTCCAATAAATGCCGTCAGCACTCGCCGCTTTCCCGCCAGCAGATACACCAGCGAAAACAAAATGGAAACGTGCAGACCGGACACGGCGATGATGTGACTGATGCCACTGACCTTGAAGGCGGTGTCGGTTTCGTAGTCCATATCCGTCCGTTCCCCCAACAGCAACGCCTTGGCGAAAGCGGCGGTGTCCGACGGAAATACATCCTCAATATTTTCAATCAATTTCTGCCTAAAAACGGCAGGATAAAAGCGTAGGGGCGTTTTCTCACAGAAATCGATGTGGGTATCTCCACGGGGATAGCCCAGCAGGAACACGCCATTGCCCCGATGGTAGGTTTCCTCGCCCACCCGATTGGTATAGCGCAGAAGAAATCTGCCGGAAATTCCGTCCCCAGGCTTCAGCGCCACGTCATCATTGATATAAAGGCGCACATCGTAGGTCTTGCCCTCCAGCTTCACCTGCGCATCCACGCCGATGCCATAGTCGGTGTCATAGCTGTAATCCGAGGCAACAGCTTCAAGGGAGATGACCTGTTCATCCAGTCTGCGAGCATGAGCCATGTAATTCGCATCATAGATACGGAACCATCCGGCCCCCAACGCAATGCCCAGAAAGATCATGGCGACCGACCGCAAACGTTTCCATTTTCGATTCAAAAGCAAGCTACCGATGAATATAATCACCGCCGCAGCCGCTACAATCAGCAAATTCACCTGTCGCACATATCCGCCCACGACGCAAGCCGCTGCAAAGCCAATGGTCAGCCACATCAATCTGCGCACCAAATCACCTCCAGTCGTATCATTAATTATCGTTTAGCGTTCCAACTACGCTGTCATTGCGAGGGCGAAGCCCGTGGCAATCTCCTGCTGGAAGGTTTCGTCAATAATAAACGTCGAGTAATGAGAACGACGTTTCGACGATGTTTTCATTCCTGTGGTGTGATTAACGAAAAACGCTATACCGGGAGATTGCCACGTCGGGCTTCGCCCTCCTCGCAATGACATGGCTGTTCGGTACGTTGGTACCATAAGCGATAATTTACCTTACCACTAACAGCCGTACTCCCCCGACGGTATGGCGATACATCGAGGGAGTTGGTTATTTGATTTCCTGTTCCAATTCTGTAAACAGCTCCGAATGGAAGAATTCATCAATTGTGATTCCCAGTCCATCGCACAGCTTTTTAATTGTAGCGACTGTTGCGCTGTTGTTGCGCCCACTGATGATATTGTTTACAGTAGACTGGGTCACACCGCTGATGCCACTCAATTTGTTAATGGAAATGTTGCGCATCTGACACAGCTCCAAAATTCTTTTCCGCACCGCTTCACCGACAGTCATTCGTATCACCTCTCGGATATGATGATACCTTTTTCCAGTCAAAAAGATTACCCCTTTTGAGTTATAATAACTCAAAAGGGGTAATCACTATCAATTCAGTTTGGACACAACGAAGTCGTCTACCAGTGCCAAGGCATTGTCCACCTTGGTGGCATCCTTGCCGCCGCCCATGGCAGAGTCAGGCTTGCCGCCACCGGAACCGCCGCAGGCCGTACAAACCAGCTTCACCAAATCGCCGGCCTTGATGCCCTTGGCCACAGCCTCCTTGCCGCAGACCGCCAGAAAAGTGACCTTCTCGCCGTTGACGCTGGACAGCACCGCCGCCACAGCCGGCTCCTTATCCCGCAGCATATCGCCCATCTGGCGCAGTTTGTTGGCATCCGCACCATCAATGGCTGCGGTCAGCACCTTCACGCCGCTCACATTCCGGCTACCAAACAGGAACCTATCCACCTCACCGGCGGCCTCTCTGGCCTTGAAGCCTTCGATGATCCGCTTCAAATCCTTGACTTCCTCCATCTGGCTCCGGATACGATCCGCCAGCTCACCGGGCTTGGTCTTGAGCTGCGCGCAAACGCCATAAATCAGCTCTCGATTCTTCGCCATATCGGACAGGCACTCCTTACCGGTAACCGCCTCGATACGACGGACGCCGGAGGCAACAGAGCCTTCGCTCTCGATGCGGAAGGGGCCAATCTTGGCGGTGTTGTCCAGATGGGTACCGCCGCACAGCTCGATGGAGTAACCACTCATATTGACCACACGGACGGTGTCGCCGTACTTCTCGCTGAACAGAGCGGTAGCGCCCAGTGCCTTGGCCTCGTCGATGGGCATCTCACGGGTATCGATGCCGTAGCCCTCCAGAATTGCAGACTGGACAATGGCATCCACCTGCGCCATTTCCTCAGCGGTCATAGCAGAGTAGTGGGTAAAGTCGAAGCGCAGCCGGTCGGGCAGCACCAGAGAACCAGCCTGATGGACATGGTCACCCAGCACAGTGGTCAAGGCCTTCTGCAGCAGGTGGGTGGCAGAGTGGGCACGACGAATGGCGTTGCGACGCTCCACATCAATGGATGCGCAGACCACATCATCGACCTTAATAGAACCGGCGGACAGCACACCGTAGTGCAGATACTTTCCACCCTTGTCCTTCTGGACGTTGTTGACGGTGAACACGCTGTCGCCCATGGTGATGGTACCGAAATCCGCCACCTGACCGCCCATTTCCGCATAGAAGGGAGTCTTGTCCAGAACAAGGATACCCTTCTCGCCGCCAGCGATGGAGCCGCAGACCTCCTCGCCCACGCAAACAGCCAGCACCTTGGCCTCGCAGGTATTTTCGGTATAGCCCACGAATTCAGTGCCGCCGTTCTCCAAGCCCAAATCAATGCCGGCCCAGCCCAAATCGCCCAGCGCCTTCCGGGCCTCACGGGCACGGAGCTTGTCCTCCTCACGCTGGCGGTTGAACTCCTCCATGTCCACGCTCATGCCCTCTTCCTCAACCATTTCCACTGTCAGATCCAGCGGGAAGCCGTAGGTGGCGGACAGCAGGAACGCATCCGCACCGGAGAACACGGTCTTGCCCTCGGCCTTGTGAGCCGCCAGCTTTTCATTGAAAATACGCATACCAGTGTCGATGGTGCGGGCGAAGTTCTCCTCCTCGGTCTTGACCACACGAATGATGTGGGCAGCACGCTCCCGCAAATAGGTATAGTGGGACTCATTCTCCGCAATGACGGTTTCCACCACTTCATACAGGAACGGATTATTCACGCCCAGCAGCTTACCATGACGGGCAGCACGGCGGAGCAGACGGCGCAGGACGTAGCCACGACCCTCGTTGGTGGGTTGCACGCCGTCGGCAATCATAAAGGTAGACGCACGAATGTGATCCGTGATAACACGCAGAGAGACATCGGTCTTGACGCTCTGGCCATAGCTGGCACCAGTGAGTGCCGTGACCTTGTTGGTGATGTTCATGACGGTATCCACATCGAACAGGCTGTTCACGTCCTGACAGACCACCGCCAAACGCTCCAGACCCATACCGGTGTCGATGTTCTTCTGGGCAAGCTCGGTGTAGTTGCCCTGACCGTCGTTGTCGAACTGGGAGAAAACGTTGTTCCAGACCTCCATATAGCGGTCGCACTCACAGCCCACCTTGCAGTCGGGGCTGCCGCAGCCGTACTTCTCGCCACGATCGTAGTAGACCTCGGAGCAGGGGCCGCAGGGGCCGGAGCCATGCTCCCAGAAGTTATCGGACTTGCCGAACCGGAAGATGCGGTCTGCGGCGATGCCGATTTCCTTGTTCCAGATTTCAAAGGCCTCTTCATCGTTCTCGTAGATGGAGGGGTACAGACGGTCGGCATCCAGACCAACCACCTTGGTCAAGAACTCCCAGCACCAGCTAATCGCTTCATGCTTGAAGTAGTCACCAAAGGAGAAGTTGCCCAGCATCTCAAAATAGGTGCCGTGACGGGCAGTCTTGCCGATGTTCTCGATGTCGCCGGTGCGGATGCACTTCTGGCAGGTGCAGACACGGCGGCGGGGGGGCTCCACCTCGCCCTTGAAGTAGGGCTTCATGGGGGCCATGCCGGAGTTGATCAGCAGCAAAGACTGATCGTTCTGGGGAATCAGAGAAAAGCTGGGCAGACGCAGATGGCCCTTGCTCTCGAAGTAGCTCAGGAACATCTCACGCAGCTCGTTTACACCATAAGGCTTGGGATTCATAGTTTTACCTCCAAAAAATAAAACTCGCCCCTAAACATAGGGGCGAGGAAAAATACTCGCGGTACCACCCTAATTCACCTGCAGAGCAGGCATCTTAGACGCTCTGTAACGGGAGCCCCCGTCCCGGTCATCCCGGGCCACTTGGAAATGGCACACAGACTTGCCGCCGAGGGCTTTCACCGCTCCCCTCTCGCTTTGGACGTTCCATCTGCTTGGTTTCCGCAATGCGTTTGCATATCTTCGATATTTTACCACAGAATCCAAAAAAGTCAACTATTTTCCGAAATCATATTGCAACACAAATTATCGTTTAGCGGCATAACAACAATCAATGTTATTGTAGGGGAGGGTCTTGACCCTCCCACAACGGTGCAATTATTGAGTCGTGATTGTATTAGTTGATTGTTCAGAATATAGGGAAAAATCAACATTTCAGTTATCAATACGTTTTAGGGAGGGTCAAGACCCTCCCCTACAATGGGTGGTCGCTAGTGCGCTAAACGATAATTTACTGCGCGAAACGCAAAAGACCCGAGTGGCAATGCCACTCGGGTTGGGGATTTACCGATACAGGGGGAACTTCTCGCAGATGTCGGCAACGGTGGCCTTCACCTCAGCCTGCGTGCCCTCGAAGTCACGGGCAGTCAGCGCCACGCAGTGAGCAATCCGCTTCATCTCCTCAGTGCCCAGACCACGGGTGGTCACAGCGGCCGTGCCGATACGGACACCGCTGGTAACAGAGGGCTTCTGAGGATCGTTGGGGATGGCGTTCTTATTCAGGGTGATGTGATTAGCGTCGCAGCGCTCCTGCAGTTCCTTGCCGGTGATGTTCATGGGCCGCAGATCCGCCAGCATCAGATGGTTGTCGGTGCCGCCGGTAACCAAATCAAAGCCCTCCTCCAGCAAAGAGGACGCCATGACCTTGGCGTTGCTGACCACGTTCTGCGCGTAGGTCTTGAACTCGTCGCTCATGGCCTCCTTCAAGCACACCGCCTTGGCAGCGATAACGTGCTCCAGAGGGCCACCCTGAGTGCCGGGGAACACGGCGGAATTCAGCTTCTTGGCGTACTCCTCCTTGGCCAGAATCAGGCCGCCACGGGGGCCACGAAGGGTCTTGTGGGTGGTGGTGGTGACGATATCCGCATAGGGCACGGGGCTCTGGTGAGCACCACCGGCAACCAGACCGGCAATGTGCGCCATATCCACCATCAGGATGGCGCCCACTTCGTGAGCGATATCCGCAAAGATGCTGAAATCGATGGCACGGGGATAAGCGGAAGCGCCAGCGATAATCAGCTTGGGCTGGCACTGCTTCGCCATGTCACGAATCTGGTCGTAGTCAATCAGACCGGTGTCGTGGTTGACATCGTAGGAAACCACATTGTAGTACTTGCCGGAGATGTTGGCAGGGCTGCCGTGGGACAGGTGACCGCCGTTGGCAAGGCTCATGCCCATCATGGTGTCGCCGGGCTGCAGCAGCGCCAGCTGCACAGCCATATTAGCCTGCGCACCGGAGTGGGGCTGCACGTTGGCAAACTCAGCACCGAACAGCTTCTTAGCCCGCTCGATACACAGCGCCTCAATTTCATCAACGAACTGGCAGCCGCCGTAGTAACGCTTTCCGGGCAGACCCTCAGCGTACTTGTTGGTCAGAATAGAGCCCATAGCGGCGATGACCGCAGGAGAAGCAAAGTTCTCAGAAGCAATCAGCTCCAGACCGTCCTGTTGACGGCCCAGTTCCCGATTCATCATGGCAGCCAGCTCAGCGTCGTAATTGGAAACAAATCCGATAGAATCAATGGGTTTACCGTACATAATGTCATCCTTCTTTCAATTAAAAATGCAATCCCCAAATAATGAGGACTGCATCAAAGTCGCATAGCATGCTTCTCTGTCCTTTTGCCTGAGAGATTCGGCATTTCGCCTTGCACCTTCGGCACACAACTGAATGTGTTCTCCAGAGAGTCCTCCGCCTCCGGTTCTGTCGTTCCGGAAGCTTCTTAGGTTATTTGGTTTTCTGCATACAGTATACGCCTTTTTCAGAAAAAGTCAACCGTTTCCCACAGTTTTGGCAATCTGTACAGTATCCGCTAAGAATCGCCGTTTTTTCTGTGTAATTTCCCATTATTCCTTGGAAATAAGGAATACCTTTCCGGAAAAGCCTCCCCGTTTTTCATGCTTGCGGGTGTAGACCTCCATCAATTCCTGATGGGATGCCCCCAGACTGTCCGCCAAGGCATACACAACCTCCAAAACATCTGCCAATTCCTCCAAATTCCGATCCCTATGGAACTCAGCAACCTCCTCGTCCAGCTTTGCTTCCAGACAGCGGCAGTATTCCTCATCCTCCAGAATCCGCACCACCGGCCGCTCTCCCGCCGCCTCAATCAGCGCCGGAATCTTATCCCGCACCAGCTTGTTATAAACCATATCCGTTTCCCCCAATCTTTTCCGTAATTATATCATATTTCCAGCACTTTTCAATACTGTGCAAAACAGGGAAATGGATTGACATTCCTCCCCCCGAGTGCTATACTGTAAGCTGTAAAATAATTGAAAGGAGATTATTCTATGAATTGTCCCGTATGCGGTGCATCCAATGCACCCGACTCAAAATTCTGCTGTGGCTGCGGTAATACACTGCCCGCTCAGAGTGCGGCGCCGGTTCCCCCTACCGTTCCGGTCAACCCCACAGGCTACGGCGCTCCTGTTCAGCAGGTTTCTCCCACAGGCTACGGCGCTCCTGTCCAACAGGTTCCCCCTACTGGTTACGGTCAGCCCGTGCCTCCTACCGGCTACGGCGCTCCCCCCAAGCCCCCCAAGGCTCCCAAGGAAAAGGTCAAGATTGACTTCACTGAGGTGAAGGATCGCCTGGTGGATACCGTGAAGCCTGTGGGCACGGTTGCCAAGGGCGTCTGGAGCAACAAGAAGGCTCGTATCGGCATCATCGCCGGTGCCCTGTTGCTGATTATCCTGTCCATCCTGTGCGCCATCTTCTTCGGCGGCAACGGCTACATCGAAGCCGAGGAGTCTATCCGTATGCTGCGTACCGGTAATAACGAGTACTCCATTGTCGTAGGCAACAAGGTTCTGGATGACACCGTGAGCGACTATGATTACCTCACCCGCACCATGAATGGCAAGGTCGCTGCTTTCACCAACGACGGCGAGCTTTACGTGGTTAAGGATTCCAAGCTGAAAGATATTGCCGACGATGTGGTGGATTACGAGCTGAGCGTCAACGGCGAGTATATCGCTTACAGCACCAAAGACGACGCTCTGTATGTGGCTAAGACCGGCGACGGCAAGTCTGAAAAGATTTGCGATGACACCGAGGGTAACAACTACGGCTTCCGCATCTCTCCCGACGGCAAGTCCATTGCATATCGTGAGGGTGAGGCAGTGAAGCTGTATCGGGATAAGAAGAGCACCGAGATCACTGATAACAAGTACGCCAGCGTGTACGGTCTTTCCAACAGCGGCAATCAAATTTATGTTTCTATCTACCAGGATGACCACCACGTTCTGTACAGCTATAACAACAAGGGTGATAAGACGAAACTCGGTGAGATTGATGAGCTTGCTGGCTTCAACGACAGCTTCTCTCAGGTTCTCTTCTACAACGACGGTAAGACCTATATCGCCAAGGACGGCAAGGAAGCCAACAAGATCCATTCCTCCGAGCTGGAGCTGGTACCCACCGAAAAGTGTGATGCCCACGGCGATGCATACCCCGTTTCCAACCTGTACGATCACGTCTACTACAACGGCAAGAACGATGTGTATCTGGTAAAGGAAAAGGACTGCATCAAGCTGGTGTCCAAGGCCTCTCAGCTGCAGCTGGATGGTGAAGCCAAATACCTATACTACATCTACGACGGCAGAGAAGTTCGTTGTATCGAGATTGCCAAGGGCGAAAAGGCGAGCGAGTCTGCTGTGACCATCGTCGATGAGTCCGTTGCTGGTTATGTCGTGACCTCCGACCGGAAGTATGTTTACTATCTGGACGGCAGCTACCTGAATCTGGGCAATATCACTCTGAAATGTGTCGATGGCAAGAAGGGCGGCAAATCCACCACCATTGATGACGATATCAACGCAAATGTGGGCTTCGCTATCAGCAACCAGAACAGAATCTACTATGTGATGGACGGCGACCTGTACGTTGTTTCCAACGGCAAGACCGGCAAGAAGATCCTGTCCGACATTAAGAGCCTCAGCAACACAACTCACGGCGACGTCTATGCCTCCGACGGAGATGCATGGTACGGCTCCACCGGCGATGAGAAGCTGAAGGAACTGGTCGAAATCGACTAACATACCACGAAGGCCAAAGCGCTCCGGCGCTTTGGCTTTCTTCGTTTATTTAGAGAATCATAAATTATCGTTTAGCGTTCCAACTACGCTGTCATTGCGAGGGCGAAGCCCGTGGCAATCTCCTGCTGGAAGGTTTCGTCAAAAATAGACGTCGAGGAATGAGAACGACGTTTTGACGGTGTTTTCATTCCTGTGGGGGTGATAGACGATAAACGCTGTACCGGGAGATTGCCACGTCGGCCTATTCGGCCTCCTCGCAATGACATGGCTGTTCGGTTCGTTGGTACCATAAACGATAATTTTCATCACCAAAGGGCTTTCGATTTTGTTTGACATTTCCCCTTCCAGCCGGTACAATAATACTAGCACCACCCCAATTATTCACCGGGAGGTATCCTTATGGCAACAAAGATTATCACCATCAGCCGTGAATTTGGTAGCGGCGGCCGCACCATCGGGCGTCAGGTCGCTGAAGCGCTGGGAATCCCCTTTTATGACAAGGAGCTGGTGGAGCAGGTGGCGCTGGAATCCGGCTTCGCACCGGATTTTGTGGCAGAGAATGCCGAGCACTCCCCTTCCGCCAACCGCTTCGCCTATGCCTTTTCCCAGCAGGCCGTCCCCGGTGCCTTCAACGGTATGTCCACCGCGGATATTCTGTGGAGCATCCAGTGCAGCGTCATCCAGCAACTGGCCGAGAAAGGACCCTGCGTGATTGTAGGACGCAATGCGGACTACATCCTCAAGGATCGAACAGACGTACTGAACGTCTATATTCACGCCCCCATCGAGCAACGTGCGGAGCGAATTGTCCGGCTCTACGGCGAATCTGAAAAGAAACCGGAAGCCCGCCTGAACGAAAAAGACAAGCGCCGCAGGATTAACTACCAGCATTACACCGGCCGCACCTGGGGCGCTCCCCAGAACTATGCTTTGTGCTTAGACAGCGGTGCGCTGAGCATCGAAAAATGCGTTGAGCTAATTGTCAGCGCCTCAAAATAAACGACCTCCCCGTGGGCAAGCCCCACGGGGAGATTTTCATCATTTACTTTGCATCCGCTTGAAGCCGGCGGCAAGATACATCAGGCCGATGACCACCAGCAGGCCGGTAATCTCCTTGACGAACGCGATGACCCGTAGCTGGAATACAAACTGCACCATTTCAAAGCAAAAGAATCGAACCAATGCAGTAACCAGATACGCCGCCACTGCAATTTGTTTGCTGAGAAATCCACCAGCCACGCCCAGAATCAGGACACCGCAGCTAAGGTAAGTAAGAATCCCCAATACCAGCCGCAGCACGGAACCGTACCCAATCAATTGCAGCATCAGTACCAGTCCGAAAGCAGCCGCCAAAATGGCATACAGCCCCGGGGCATCCAGCCGCAACACCCGCAGCAGGACAATCAGCGCCCCCTCCAGCAGCATAGGCAGAATCATCCACAGCAACAGTTCCATAAAACCTACATTTTCAATCCGAACGCAGCCAAAATAATACAGCGCCCGCAGAAAAAATGACAAACCCAGCGCCGCAAGCCCCACATTTAGCGACTTGCCGTCAAGATCCATTCTGTATCTTTTGAAATTTAACTGTGCCATGGAAACCGCCTCCAATCGTTGCAATCATTATACGCTATTTTTCAGGGAAACGCAACCATTTTTATACGGTTGCCGGCTCCTCTTCCCCGATATGGATGCTGACGCCGTTGACCTCTACATCCTCCTCAGCGCAAATAAGGATGTACTTCACGCCGCCGATGACTCTTGTTTCAATCAAATCCGTCCGATCCGGTGCCACCTTGATGGACACATCAGGGGTCTTGATTTCAAAGCGCTTGTCATTGATGATGTTTTTCGGATGCAAGTCCGCCTCAAAGCCGAAAGCCTCATCGTAGTCCACGCTGAATTTGGCCATGTGCTCCTCGGAAACACCGCAGCAGGACAGCACCTCTTTCACATCGGACTTTCCGATTAACAGCGGCTCTGGAACCTTGCTTTCCTTGTGCAGCTCGATGCGCTGACAAATCTGGTCATGAACCATCTGCACCAAATCCATATTGCAATCCTCATCCAACGCCGTGGTAAGCAGCGCCTCGAAGGACTTCTTCTGCTCCTCGGCAGGCTTTGGAATGGGCGCATTGAACACCGCCTCCACGAAGGCCTCATGGCTCTCCTTGGGGCTATGGGTGTAGTACAGGGCATTGTAAATATTGGTAGCTCGATTGTCAAAGGCCGGAAACAGGAATCCCAGCTCCGGCGCAGAAACGATGTTCTGCATTCCGCCGTCACGGAATTCCTTAGATTCGGGGATGTAATGCAGATTGGGCTTGGTCTGCTTCACGGGGCAAATGGCGCACAGCAGATAGGTGTAGACCTCGTTGGAGGCATCCACCTGAGCGAAATCATCCTTACTCTTAAAGGGCACATCGTAGCTGTCGCAGCCAATCAGAATCAGATAATTACTCTGGAGGGACACCGTTTCGATGACCTTCTTGTAAAATACCATTCGAAGGTTTTCTTCCTTCAGCCTGGTGCTACGCAACTCCATCAGCAGCTTATGCTCCGGAGAATCCGCCACCTGTGCAGTCTTAAAGGTGATGTCAATCAGATTCTTGCCGATAGTGCCAGAAAGGCTCCGCCGCATCAAGTTAAAATACTTTTCTGCCTCGTTTTCAGGCATAATTCCGGTGCTTTCCTGAAATTCCGAAATAATTTCCTTGTTTTCGTTCACATAGCAGCCATAGATAGCCGTCATATTGCTCCGGTCCCGACGAACTCTGCGCCGGATTTCACCGATTTCCTTATTGTTCATAATATCCTCGTCCTATGTAAAATTCGCGGCACCGCCGCCTCCGCATTATACCATAAATCTATCAGCAATGCCACAAGAATTTTGGCGCACCAATCCGGTGCGCCAAAAATTATTCATCCAAAAGGCATCTCCAGTTCTGGCAGAAATATTCCACACCGGAGTAGACCGTGGTGACAACAATAACGCCCACAACCGTCCAGCACAACCAGACCACATGAGGGAACGCCATCATAAAACACAAGGCAACCATAGAGCTGGCAGTCTTGACCTTGCCGCTGAAGCCGGCAGCAATCACCTTGCCCTTGCCAACAGCCACCAGCCGCAGACCAGTCACCGCAAATTCACGGGTCAGCACAATCATCAGCGCCCATGCGGGGAATTTTCCCCATTCGCAGAACATGGCCATTGCCGCAATGGTCAAAAGCTTATCCGCCAACGGATCCAGAAACTTTCCGAAATCGCTAACCTGATTGCACTTCCGGGCGATTTGGCCATCGACAAAATCCGTCAAGCTGGCAACGATGAACACCGCCAAACCGCTCCACATCCACCAGTTAGCCTGACCGCCACTGAGATACATCAGCACCATGTACGCAGGGATGAAGGCCACACGCACAAGCGTTATTTTACTTGCAGTTGTCATACGTCCTCCTCCACCACATAGCCGGATAAATCGCCCTCCACCAGACCGTCGATACACACCCGCAGGAAGCTGCCCTCAGACAAATCCTCCTCGCTGGCAATCCACACACGGCCATCGATATCCGGCGAATCAGCATAAGTACGGCCAAAATACTGACCGAACTCCTCGTCATAGCCGTCCACCAACACCTGCAGAGTCTGACCAATCATCGCTTCATTGTATTCATCCATAATTCTGGACTGGATGGTTTCCACCATCGCCGCACGGCTCTGAGCAGTTTCCAAATCCGGATGCTCCATTTCCGCCGCCGGCGTTCCCTCCTCTGGCGAGAAGGGGAATGCACCCACCCGCTCCAGCTTCATTTCCTTTAGGAACAGGCACAGCTCCTCAAATTCCGCCTCGCCCTCACCGGGCAGGCCGGTAATCACACTGGTACGCAGCACCAAGCCGGGAATCCGCTGCCGCAGCTTAGCGAACAGCTGGCGCAGATACTGCCCATCCCCCCGCCGATTCATCAGTTTGAGAATCTTGCTATTGCAGTGCTGGATGGGAATGTCCAGATATTTCACAATTTTCGGTTCCGAAGCAATCACATCGATTAGAGCATCGTCAATCTCGTCAGGGTACAGATAGTGAATCCGAATCCACTCCAGTTCCTCGATTTGACACATCTGCCGCAGCAGTTCTGGCAGCAGCCGCTGATGCTCCGGAAAATCCGTGCCGTAGCGGCTGGTATCCTGCGCAACCACGATTAGCTCCTTCACGCCGCTGCTGGCCAGCAGCCGTGCTTCGTACAGCACATCATCCATCTGACGGCTACGGAACTTTCCTCGCAGCGAAGGAATCACACAGTAGGCGCACCGGTTATCGCAGCCCTCCGCAATCTTAATGAACGCATAATGCTCCGGCGTGGTAACGATGCGTCCGGTTTCCAGCTCCGGCGCATCGATGGAGCCGAACAGGGACACAGGCTCATCGGCCAGCAGCCGGTCAATGGCAGACACCACATCGGCGTAGCTTCCGGTGCCCAAGACACCGTCCACCTCCGGCAGCTCCTGCATGATCTGCGCCTGATACCGCTGGGACAGGCAACCGGTGACCAGAATCTTCCCCACACGCCCCTGCTCCTTCAAGCCGGCGGTCATCAAAATGTAATCGATTGCCTCAGACTTCGCCGAATCGATGAAGCCGCAGGTGTTGATAACCACCATATCGCACCCCTCAATGCCGGCGCAGACCTGATGCCCCGCCTCCTGCACACGGTACATCATCCGCTCGCAGTCCACCTGATTTTTGGCACAGCCAAGGGAAATAAATCCAATGTTAGCCATACTGTTCCTCCAGGAATTCTTCTTGCTCCAGCAGCCGCAGGGCCTGCCGAATCTGGCCGTAGCCATGTCCACGGCGCAGCAGAGCATCCACCGCACGCTTCACCGTCCGGTCGTCAGGTTCATCCCCCAGTCTGCTCCGCAGAAAGCTCACAATGGCATCGGTCTGATCTGGATAATCCTCCAGCGCCTCCTCCCAGTATTCTCTGGGAATCCGCTTTTCATAAAGAGCCTGTTTGGCTCTGGCAATGCCATAGCCCTTTGCGATGCATCGGCTGACCAACTGTTGAGCCGTCTGCCAATCGTCCAGCAGATTCAAATCTTCCATCCACTGCACCGCATTCGCCGCCTGCTCAGGATTCTCGCCCTTCTGAATCAACCGGCGCTCCAAATCCGATTTTGACACGCTGGATGCGGAAACGATCCGCACCGCCCGCATCTTCGCAGACATTTCTCCGGCGGCTATTCTCAGCCGTTCCAGTTCATCTTCCTCCAGCTCCATGCCGGTGTATAGGCCAAAATCCTCCACTGTCTGTCGGTACAGACGCATGGTGGAGCCATCCTCAAACCGCAGCGTATACCGCCCCGCCCGATCCGGTCTGGAGGCCAACGAATCAATCCTCATCGCTGAAATCGTCGGCGCTTACTGCCACGGGGCTCTTTGCCGCCTTAGCAGGCTTGCTCTCCGCGGTCATCAGCTTATCCATATTGGCACGAACCTCAGCCTCCACCTTGGCGGCGATTTCCGGATTGGCCTGCAGGTAGGTTTTCACGCTGTCCTTTCCCTGACCAATTCGCTCGTCGCCCATGGAGAACCAGCTGCCGCTCTTCTGGACGATGTCCAGCTGAACCGCCAAATCCACCAGCTCACCCCACTTGCTGATACCCTGACCGTAGTAGATATCGAAGTGGGCTTCCCGGAAGGGAGGTGCCACTTTATTCTTGACCACCTTAACACGGGTCTTATTACCGATCACATTGCTGCCCTCTTTGATGGACTCCACACGCCGCACATCCAGACGGACGGAGGAGTAGAATTTCAGGGCGTTGCCGCCGGTGGTGGTCTCGGGATTGCCGTACATCACACCAATCTTCATACGCAGCTGGTTGATGAAAATCACCACACAGTTGGTCTTGGCGATGTTGCCTGCCAGCTTCCGCAGTGCCTGGGACATTAGCCGTGCCTGCAGACCCACAAAGGTATCGCCCATCTCACCCTCGATTTCCTGACGGGGGGTCAGCGCCGCAACGGAGTCCACGACCACCGCATCCACCGCACCGGAGCGCACCAGCGCATCGGTAATCTCCAGCGCCTGCTCACCGGTGTCCGGCTGGGAAACCAACAAATCATCGGTGTTCACACCCAGCGCAGCAGCGTACACCGGATCCAGAGCGTGCTCCGCATCAACGAAAGCCACCTCGCCGCCCATCTTCTGAGCCTCTGCCAGAATGTGCAGTGCCAGCGTGGTCTTACCAGAGGACTCAGGGCCATAAATCTCAATAATGCGTCCCTTGGGAACACCGCCAATGCCCAGCGCCGCATCCAGCGCCAGAGAGCCGGTGGGGATAGCCTCCACATTCATCGCCGGCTTGTCACCCAGACGCATCACAGCGCCCTTGCCAAAATTCTTATCGATTTGCGCCAGCGCCGTCTGCAGAGCCTTCTTTTTATCCGCAGCGGGAGCCGGTGCCTCATAGGCTGTCTTTTTCGTTGCCATTACACTTCATCCTTCCGACGGGCCAGTACCGCCCGTTCTCTATCATTATAATCTCTTGCCCGCTCAATAATCGTAAAGCCGTTGTGCTCCAGCAGGCGGCACACATCGTCCCCCTGCCCCATACCAAATTCAAAGCACAGATATCCACCGGGCTTCAAAATTGGGGCATAATTCTTGATAATCGACCGGTAAAACAGCAAGCCGTCATCGCCGCCGTGGAGCGCCAAATGGGGCTCGTAATCCTTGACGCTTGCCGGCAGCTGAGCCATTTCCTCAGTGGTCACATAAGGGGGATTGGACACAATCATGTCAAACTTACCCAGAAATGCCGAAGCGGGGGTCAGCGCATCCGCCTGCACGCAGGACACACGCCCAGTGAGCTTATGGCGGGAAACGTTTTTCTTCGCCACCGCCAGTGCCTCCTTGGACACATCTGCCAGCGTCACCTTGGCATCCTTGACACGGCTGGCAATGGCCAGACCGATGCAACCGGAGCCGGTGCAAAGATCCAAAATCCTGGGATCCTGCTCCAGATACAATCCCTTTTTCACCGCCAGAGCGGTGACGGCGCAGGTATCGTCCCGGGGAATCAGTACGTTCTTGTCCACATACAGGGTCAGCCCGTAAAACTCCCACTCCCCCAGCACATAGGCCAGCGGCTCGCCGGACATAATCCGCCGAACGGCCGCATCCATCTGATTGCAAACCGCCTCGCAGGCGTATTTTTCCCGATCCGCCAGAATCTGCTCATTGGTCTTGCCGGAAACATAGCACAGCAAATTCCGTGCCAGCAGGCTGGCCGTTTGCTGATCCTCGATTTCCATAAATGCCCGACGGGCATCCAAATAAAGCTGCGAAAACTTCTTTACCACCGGTCGGATCCCTCCTGCTCCGGCAGCACCGCCTCCACAGCGGCAATGCCCACTTCAATCATACTGTCGTCTGGCTCGCAGGTGGTGAAATTCTGGAACCACATACCGGGCGCAGTGAGGATACGGGTAAACCAATTGTCGTGACGGCCAACCAGCCGATTGATTTCATAGGCAATGGCCACCACAAAGGGAAGCAGCGCCAGCTTGTAAGCAATCATGATAAGCCGGTACAGGAAGCTGCCCTGCATAGCCTCCAGCGCCGGCATCAGTGCCAGCAATCCGGTGGATGCTACCGAAAACACCAATATGGACAGCAGCATCACAACCAGCAAAAAGCTGGTACCGCAGCGGGGATGCTTGCGGTTCATTTTCCGGACATTTTCCACTGTCAGCGGCAAACCCGCCTCATAACAGCGGATAGTTTTGTGCTCCGCACCGTGGTAGGCAAAGACCCGCCGCATTTCTTTCATGCAGGAAACCAGCAGCATATAGCCGCCGAAAATCAGCATACGAATCAAGCCCTCCACCAGATTCAGCACAACCATACTGTCAATCCAGCGGTCAAAGAAGCTACCAACCACCATGGGCAACAGGAAAAACAGTCCAATGGACATAGCCAGACCCAGAAATACCGCCACGCCGATAATCGCTTTTTGGAACTTCTCGCTGCCCAGCTTCTTTTCCAGCCATGCATCGAATTTGGAAGGCTCCTCCTGATATTCCTCCGGCGCCAAATCCGCCGACTTCATCAGTGCCTTTACGCCGGTGACCTGAGAATCGAAAAATCCCACCACGCCACGAATCAGGGGCCATGTGGCAAAGGAGCCTTTCTTGTGGATTTTTCTGGGCTTCACATCAATTTGCAGCCCGTCTTTATTTCGCACCACGACGGCATCCTTCTCAGGTCCACGCATCATGATGCCCTCAATCAGCGCCTGGCCGCCAATCATGGTTTTGAATTTTTCGCAGCAATTGTCTTTGTTTTTCTTACTCATAGCATTCCTTTCAGCTACTCCATTTGTAGCCATGTCCCCAGACGGTGGTGATGTAGGCCGGCTGATTAGGGTCATCCTCCAGCTTGATGCGCAAACGGCGGATATTCATGTCCACCTGCTTCAAATCTTCCTCCTCACCCCAGACAGTGCACAGAATCTCCTCTTTGGAAAAATCCCGACCGGGGTGCTGCATCAGCAGCTTCAGCACGGAGTACTCGCCTTGGGTCAGACGAATCTTCTCCCCGAACTTTTCAAGCGACCGGCTGCGGGTATCCAGAATAAAGGGGCCGGAAGCCAAAATCTCCTCCAGCCGGACAGCCTCCAGCCGCACCCGATGAATCAGCGCCTCCAGATAATTCAGCAAAGCCGCAGGCGAGAAAGGTTTGACCAGATACGCATCGGCACCGGTCATCAGTCCAGTCATCTGATCAACATGCTGATTCCGTCCGGTGAGCATCAAAATCACGATTTGGTCATTTTTATCCCGCAGCGTCTGGCACAAATCAAAACTGTCGACATTTTTCAACTTGCTGTCCAGCACCGCCGCCACCAAATCCGAAGTCGGCTCCTCCACCGGCTCATAACCGGCCCGTGTTAGGGCACCGATAATGAAGTCACGGATGTATTCTACATCCTCCATGACCAGTACTTTTTTCATCCGACATCTACTCCTTATCCTATCACATTTTGCGACAAAAGAAAAGATATTTCGCCCAAATCCGGCGCATTTATTTCAGCACCACGTTCTCTTTCCCCAAAACGCTCTCCAGCTCCCTGAGCATAGGCTCTGCCAGCTGGCACCGTGTGCCCCGACGGACGCCGGTATCCGCAAAGTAAAGCACCGCCGGATTTTCCCCGGGGAACATATTCAAAATCGCCCGCACCTTAGGAAACAGCTTCCCTTCCTCGGTGGGCAGCTTTAGGTACAGCTTGCCGGACAGCACCGCCGGTTTTTCCTGCTCCTGCACTTCGGAAAAATCCGTGACGGGCCGTGCCCGATTGATAACAATCTGCGGCTCCTTATCATCTCGTAGGGATAGCCTGCCGGTGATCACAACCGGACTATTTTCCTTCAAATATCCACCATATTGGTTCAGAACATTGGAAAATGCCAACATTTCAATGGCGGCAGTGTCGTCCTCCACGGTCACATAGGCCATCATGGAATTGTTGCGGGTGGTTTTCATTTTCACACCCTGCACAATACCTGCCACGGAAACAATCTGGTCATCCCGATAGTCGCCCTCGTCGCTCATCAGCTCGCCCATGGGCACCACATGAGTGCCCCGCAAGAAAGGACGATAGTCATCCATAGGGTGACCGGAAAGATAAATACCAGTGGTTTCCTTCTCCAGCGCCATCAGCTCCGCCTTGGGCATCTCCGGCATGCTGGGAATGGGCATCGCCGTCACAGGGGTTTGCTCCTCCAGCATACCAAACAGCCCAATCTGTCCCTCCAGATTTTTCTTTCTGGTGGCAGCGATGCTGTCCATCATCTGATCGTACACCGCCAGTAGCTCGCTGCGGTGATGACCGAAGCAGTCCATAGCACCGCACTTGATAAAGTTTTCAACGGCACGCTTGTTCAGCTCACCCTCGCCCATCCGCTGAATGAAATCCTCCAGCGAGCGGAAAGGCCCACCTTCGTCCCGCTTCGCCGCAACGCAGCGAATCAGTCCATGGCCTACGTTCTTCACTGCGCCCAGACCAAACCGGATGCAGTCCCCTTCCACGGTGAAATGGTCGCCGGAGTGATTGATGTCCGGCGGCAGCACCGGTATCCCCAGTTCCTTGCACTCGGCGATGTAGCCGGATATCTTGGTGGCAGAATCCAGCACCGAGGTCATCAGTGCCGCCATGTACTCCTTTGGGTAATGACATTTCAGGTACGCCGTCTGATAGGACACCACCGCATAGCACACGGCGTGAGCCTTGTTAAAGGCATAGTTAGCAAAATCAACGATTTCGTCATAAATGGACTGAGCCACCGCCTCCGGCACGCCGTGACCGATGCAGCCGGTGATGTTCTGCGCTGGGTCACCGTAGACAAACACCTTCCGTTCCGCCTCGATGACCTTCATCTTCTTCTTAGAAATGGCACGGCGGATGTTGTCCGCCTGTCCCATGGTATAGCCGCCCAAGCTACGGAAAATTTCGATAACCTGCTCCTGATACACGATGCAGCCGTAAGTAACACGCAAAATCGGCTCCAGCAGCGGGGTTTTGTAGCGAATCTTCCGATGATCCAGCTTGTTTGCGATGAACGTGGGAATAGAATCCATAGGGCCGGGGCGATACAGCGCCACAATGGCCGTCATATCCTCGATGGAGGTGGGGCGCATATTGACGCACACACCGGTGATGCCGGCGGACTCCAGCTGGAACACGCCCTGAGTCTTGCCCTCAGCCAGCATGGCGAAGGTTTCCGGATCATCCTCCGGTACCTTGTCAATGTCGAAATCCGGATTCAAGCGGCGAATCTGCCGCTCCGCATCCTCAATTACCGTCAGGTTCCGCAGACCAAGGAAGTCCATCTTCAGCAGACCCAGCTCCTCGATGGTGGTCATGGTGTACTGGGTCACTATCGTGTCATCGTTGCGGGACAGCGGCACATAGTTGCACACTGGCTCCGCCGTAATCACCACGCCGGCGGCATGGGTGGAGGTGTTTCTGGGCATACCCTCCAAACTCATGGCGGTGTCGATCAGGGTCTTCACCCGCTCCTGCGTGTCGTACATCTCCTTGAGCTTGGGAGAAACCTCCAGCGCCTCTTTGAGGGTAATATGCAAGGTGGTGGGCACCAGCTTTGCCACCACATCCGTTTCCGCATAGGTAAAATTCAGCGCACGGCCCACGTCCCGAATGGCGCCACGGGCCGCCATCGTACCGAAGGTGGCAATCTGGGCCACATGGTCGGAGCCATACTTGCGCATGACGTATTCTATGACCTCTGGTCGCCGCTCCTGACAGAAATCCGTATCGAAGTCGGGCATACTGACACGCTCGGGGTTCAAGAACCGCTCGAAAATCAGGGCATACTGCATGGGATCCACTTCTGTGATGTGCATACAGTAGGCAACGATGGATGCCGCACCGGAGCCACGTCCGGGGCCAACAGGAATTCCATTCTCCTTGGCGTAGCGAATAAAATCCCAAACAATCAAATAGTAGTTTACATAACCCATCCGACTGATAACGCCAATCTCATACTCCAGCCGCTGCAAATATTCCTCCGGCTGGTGGGGATATCGCTCCGCAAATCCGTCCATACAGAGCTTGCGGAAATATTCCTCGTTGGTGTACCCCTCCGGCACCGGAAAGGAAGGCAGATGGTATTCGTTGAACACGAATTCCAGATTACATTGCTCCGCAATTCTTGCGGTATTTTCTATGGCATCAGGATAATTGGGGAATAAATCTCCCATCTCCTGCTCACTTTTCAAGTAAAATTCTTCCGTTTCAAACCGCATCCGATTCTCATCGTCCACGGTTTTTCCGGTCTGGATGCACAGCAGTACATCCTGCATTTTGGCATCGGTTTTGCGCAGATAGTGGGCGTCGTTGGTGGCCACCAGCGGAAGCCCCGTTTCCCGTGCGATACGGGCGACACCCTGATTCACCGGACGTTGCTCCTCGATGCCATGATCCTGCAGCTCCAGATAGAAGTTCCCTTCCCCGAAAATCTGCGCCAACTTCAGCGCATAGGCCTTGGCCCCCTCGTAATCCTCATTGAGCAGATATTGGGGCACACCGCCGCCCAGACAAGCGGACAGGGCAATCAGCCCTTCGTGATATTTTTCCAGTAGCGCCAGATCCACTCTGGGCTTGCCGTAAAAGCCATTGATGAAGGCCTCGGACACCATCAGACAGAGATTTTCGTAGCCCTTACGGTTTTTGCACAGCAGCACCAGATGGTATGGGTCGTTGTCGATGCCGTGGACACGGTCGGCCATCCCTCGGCGTGCCACGTAAACCTCGCAGCCGATGATTGGCTTTACCCCCGCCGCTTTGGCGGCTTTGTAGAAATCAATGCAGCCGTACATCACGCCATGATCGGTGATTGCCACTGCCGTCTGCCCCAGCTCCTTCACCCGCTCCATAATGCCGTTGATGCGGCAAGCGCCGTCCAGAAGGCTGAACTCTGTATGTACATGAAGGTTCACAAAGCTCATAGCGCAGCCTCCTTTGCGGTCTGGATGATTTTTTTCAGGCGGTTGTTCATGGCGGGCTTGGAAATGGGCGGCTCCATCAGCGCCGCCAGCTCCGTCAGAGAGGATTCGGGATTGTTCTCCCGTGCCAGCGCTGCGGCCTGTAATTTCTGGGGCATCTGCTCCAGAAGCCCCCGCTCCCGCAAACTTCGAATGGCCGCCAACTGCTCCTGCGCCGCCTCCACCACCTTGGATGTGTTGGCATCGTCGCAGTTGCACCGGCGATTGACCTTGTTGTTCAGCTCTTTCTCCAGCTTGGCTTCCATAATGCCCATGGCCGCCACCGGCGCACCCAGATAGGTCAGGCAGTCGCTGATCTGGTCGCTCTGCTTCAGGTACAGCACCTGCGAGCCCCCACGACCAGCAGACTTGGGATAGAAGCCTAGTGCCTCCTCCATCAGCATAAGCGTTTCCTTGGCAACGCTGATGTGAGAGGTACCGATTTCCAGATGATAGCCCTTCTCCGGATCCGTGACAGAGCCGCCAGCAAGGAACGCCCCCCGCAGGAACGCCGCCTTGCAGCAATCATCCTCCACCACCGGAAGATTCACATGAAGAGAAAGGGTGTCACGGTCAAACCCGAAAGAGCGCAGAATGGACTGTATTTTGTCAATATCATCAATTTGGAATACCAGCTTTCCGGGGGCTTCCAAGCTGGGAAAGCTGTCGAAATCCAAATCGAACGCTCTGTCAAAAAGAATGGGAAGAATGTAACCAAATTCACGGCTTTCGGTAACAATCCGAATCCCGTCCTGCCCAAAACTGTTGCAAAAAAGCAGAATCCCAAAACATTCCGCCACAGCGCAGCACTTTTTCTGGGGCACCGCCCGACACAGCTCCGCTTTCACACCGGCAGAAAAAGAAACCATCCTACACCCTCCCTTCTGATGTAAATTAACGTTTATCGCACTAGCGGCGAAGCCGCTATCCCTTCTCCCGGGGAGAAGGTGCCCCCGAAGGGGGTGGTGCTCCGCGCAGCGGATTTGAATTGTGTATAATCTCCAGTGGAGATTATACCATGACTAATCGGAAGTGGAATGCGGGCGGAAAAGTTACGTTTTCCTCTCTGCATCAGGCCTATTACCAGTTCTCAGATTTCGCCATTCCCCTTCCGAGCCGCCTAAAGGCGGCCCACCTTCCCCTCGGAGGAAGGTATAGCGCCTGCGGCGCTTACACCGCTAAACGATAGTTTATCTCACCAAATTCTTACCTCCGGTTCCAGACGGATACCGGACTTTTCAAAAACAATATCAGACACCTGCGCAAGCAGCGATTTTACGTCCTCCGCAGTGGCATCGCCCATGTTGACAGCAAAGCCTGCGTGTTTCGTAGAAATGGCAGCACCGCCGATTTGGAACCCCTTCAATCCCGCCTGATCGATTAGAGCAGCGGCATAGCCGCCCACTGGGCGCTTGAAGGCAGAACCGGCCGAGGGCTTATCCAACGGCTGAGAGGCGGAACGCTTCCCCATCAACTCCTTCATCTTATCCTTGATGACCCGCGGCTCTTGGGGAATCAAATTAAACACCGCCGAAACCACAATGCCCGCCTGCTCCTCCAGAATACTGTGACGATAAGAAAAACCCATTTTCTCATTACTGAAAGTCCGAACATTTCCGTCAAAATCCATCACATCCACGCTTTTGCACACCTGACAGATTTCGCCACCATACGCACCGGCGTTCATATAAACACCGCCGCCAACCGTACCAGGGATGCCGTGGGCAAATTCCAATCCGGACAAACCCAAATTCGCCGCAAATACCGCCGCCCGGGTCATGGTCACGCCGCCGGCCACCCGAATGGTAGTGTCGTCCAGCCGCTCCAACCCATCCAGGCAATCCTTCAGGCAAATCACCAACCCCTGCATACCGGTATCCGGTGCCAATACATTGGTTCCTGCACCCAGTATAGCAGGCTGTACGTCCAATAAAACGGACGTTTTCAGAATTTTCGACAATTCATCGATATCTTTTGGAAAGGCCATAACCTCCGCAGGCCCGCCAATGCGGAAGGAGGTGTGCTTTGCCATAGGCTCATCAAACCGAAACTCCATTTCCGGCAAAAAACCGGCAATCTTCTGCTGAAAATCATTCATCACAGTCATAAACGCCTCCGGGCATATCATATCTAATATACTATATCACACCGGAATGGATTATGCAATCATTACAGTTGCGAATTTTTTGTAAAGAAAAAGCGACCGGATTTCTCCGGTCGCAAAATATGTAATTACTTCTCGACGATTTCCAAAATCTCCATGGGGCAGGCCTTGACGCAGATGCCGCAGGCGATGCACTTGGAAGCCGGATTTTCAGGCTTGAGAACCATGACCTTCATGGGGCAGGCCTCGACACAAGCACCACAGCTGACACACAGCTTTTTGTTAATCATGTAAACGCCGGTCTTGGGATTCTGAGTAATAGCGCCATGCTCACAGGAGCGCATGCACTTGCCGCACTGGATGCAGGTCATTGGCTTAGCAGCATTTCCCTTGGCGACGATGCGAATGCAGCTCAAATCCTCGTCGAACTCCTTGTAAAACGCCTTGGAGCAAGCCTCAACGCACTGCAGGCAAGCCATGCAGGCTTCGTTTTTCTTAACAGCGAGCTTCTTCATGGTAGAGAACTCTCCTTTTTCTTGATATTTTCAGAAAATATTATACACATTCAATCCGGAAAAATCAACACGCAAATACAGCATTTCCTAGTTTTGTGTTTCGCTTTTACGAACCACCCGTGAATTACCAGCGTAAAAATCCTCATTATGCAAAGACTAAGCACGAAAGGAGGGCTGAAAATGAAAATTGTGAGCTTAATTATGGCACTAGTTCTTGCCGTAGGACTGCTGACCGGCTGCCGCATGGGGTCGACCGACGGGGATACCAGTGAATCCACTTCCTCTTCCACCACCAAGGCAACCAAGCCGTCTACCACAGCAACAACCGCTACCACTGCGCCTACCACATCCACCACTCGCCCCACGGAATCCACTGGCACCACCGCCACGGAACCGTCCGGCACCACTTCCAGCGGCCGTTCTATGATGCCCGATATGGAACCCGGCTCCGGCCGATAAATAAGGAGGAACCGCTATGCTGAAAGGACTGGCTATCAGTATGGGGCTGGGCGTCGCCGCAGGAGCGGTGGCAATTTTGATGATGCCCCGTAACAATCCCACTCGGCAGTTGGCGGCCAAGGCCGCCTGCAAGGCAGAAGACGTTGCCATGAAACTGGGCAACAAACTGGAGCAGAAGTTGGATATGTAACGCAAAGGGACTGCGCCCATGGGCGCAGTCCCAGCTAATATTATCAGGCAATGATCCGGTTGGTGTCCACCAGCTCCAGCGCTATTTTTTCCACCTTGGCAGCCTCATTCAGAGCCTTCTGCCAGCTTTCCAAATCCGCGTTCAGCTTGTCGTTGGAAACCATCTGATTTCGATAGGTCAGCTCGCTGTCACCGGAGTAGAACATAACATGGTATCCGTAGGGCGATTCCACGATGCCATAGTCGCCGGTCTTGCGGCTTTCATCGAAGCACCAATCGTTGAAATTGGTGACCATCTGACCGGGATACACATCCTCATACAGACCGCCAGTGGTGCCGTCGCCGTCGTCGGAATGCTTGTTCGCCAGATCCGCAAAGCTCTCCTCGGTGGCCTCTCCGGCCAGCCACTGCTCCAGAAGCTCCTCGGCCACCTTCTTCGCCGCAGCCTTTTCCGCATCGGTGAATACCTTCTGGCCGGTGACGTTGTTGACCGTGCCCCCTTCAAAGGCCGCCAGAATATGGCGCACATTGACCAGCGGGAACCGGTTGTCATTGCGGCTCAGGAACAGAACCACATAGTAACCTTCCAGCGTCTTGACCTCAGCCCCGTTGGCATCGTTGGTGACATTTTCATAAGGCAGCGAGGTGATATCGCCCGCAACCCGAATCTCATCCCGCAGCCAGCCCTGCATCAGGCTGCTGACCTTTGCGTACATCATATTCTGATTCATAGTAGCAACGTTAGCCTTCTGCGGATCAAAGCTCTCGCCCTTCTGCTCTGCCATCGCCTGCTCCACCTGCGCAAGGGCAGTGTTCAGCTTCTCCACCGTGTTGATATCTGTGGCAGACAGCTGCTTCGCCGCATTGATTGCCCGTTCCTTAGCTGCGGCCAGCTCCTCGTCGGAATAGGTCACCTTGCCGCTATCATCCTTGGTGCCGCCAACGAGAAACGCATCCAAATCCAGATAAACGCTGGCATAGGTAAAGGAGTCGTAATTGTACCCCTTATCCCCCTCAAAAGCCAGCAGGTCATCATCGGTGTAGCCATCCAGCAGGTTATCTGCATAGTGGGAATAGTAGGCACCGGCCACAGCGGTAACATTAAAAAATGCCTTATAGCTTTCCACATCAGCGCACTCGCCATAGATTTCCTTCAGATAGTCCTCGGCGTTGTCGAAGCCCGCTTTTTGGGCGTAGTCGTCCATACTGTCATACAGAGCTTGCAGCTCCTTGGATTCTTCCTCGGACAGCTTATACTCCGCCTTCATTGCCGCATCGTAAAGGGCATAGGTGCTCTTGGCGCTCTCCACGGCCATATCCAGGAAGCAATCCGCCCAAGTCTCACCAGACTCCTGATCGTAGACCTGCTCGCCCAGAGGCTTGGTAAAATCCAGACCAAAGTAGGCGGCGTAGCTGCCGTAGTTACCATACCACTGATTGATGGAATCCATAAAGAAGTAGCTCATTTCCGCAACGGTCAGCTGATGGTCATTGACCTTCATCGTCACCGCATTGGCGTCAACCTGAGGCTTATCTTTATCCCCTGCTTGCTGCCCGCCGGATTGGGTGGTAGGCTGCCCACCGGATTGGGTAGTAGGCTGTCCATCGCCCTGCTTATTGCAGCCAACGCAGCAGAGCATCGCCAGCGCCAAAATCAGCGCAATCATTTTTTTCATATCGCTTCTCCTTAAACGTAGAATAGGCTTATCATACAACCAAATTCGTAAAAGTGCAACCGAAAAATGAAAACATCTTGCACTTTTTGCGATTTGGTTGTATGATAGCCCCATCCGAAAACATAAGGAGAACCCCCATGAAAAAACTCATTGCGATTGCGACGCTTCTGGCACTGGTGCTCAGCTGCACCGGCTGCTCCGAGGAGCAGCCCACTCTGGAGAATTACTATATGAATGTCGCCGCCACGGTGGGCGAATACCAAATCACCAGTGTCGAGGCCGGATATTTTTTCGTTGATGTCATCAACAAATGGTACAACCAGTACGGCGCTCAGGCAGAGTACTACGGGCTGGATATCAACATGGATTTGAACCGTCAAATCTGCGACAGTAAAACCAATGATACCTGGGCTCAGTACTTTCTGGACATGACACTTGATAATATCGAGGACTCCTACGTCCTCTACCACGCCGCCAAATCCGCCGGCTACCACCTAACGGAGCAGGAACAGTCCGACGTTGCGATGATGTACGAAAACTTCAGCAGCTACGCCGCCGACGCAGGCTTCTCTACAGTGGATGCGTACCTGCAATCCATGTACGGCGAGGGTGCCAGCGAATCCACCTACAAGAGCTACTTTGAAACCACCCTGTTGGCCAGATTCTATTACAGTCATTATTCTTCTGCCCTTCTGGACAGCTATACCACTGAAGATTTGCGAGCCTACGAGGGCGACACCCCCTACGACTACGACTCCTTCACCTATGCAAACTACTATCTGCCCGCCTCGCTTTTCGATTCCCAGTTGGCGCTAAATACCGCAGCCAACCAAATCGCCTCCAAAGAGAATACCACTGTGGAAAAACTGAACAAAGCTATTTCCGAAGCCACAAAGGACAAGCTCAAAGAGGGAGAAACCGCCGTCTGCGCAGAAAATAAGCGCGTTCGTTACAGCCAAATTGAAAAAGAGCTACAGCAATGGCTTCTGGATGACAGTCGAAGCCCCGGCGATATTACAGCGATTCCCGTCTACCCTGACGATTCCACCATGCCCACCGGCTACCAAATCGTGCTGTTCCAAAATCGGAGCGACAACTACATTACCATGGTCAACACCCGCCACATCCTGATTCCCTACGAGGGGGGCACCACAGACAGCCTCACCGGCGAAACCACCTATTCCGATGCCGAGAAAGCCACCGCCCGTGAGCAGGCAGAGCAGCTGCTGGAGCAGTGGAAGCAGGGTGAAGCCAATGGCGAAACCTTTGGCCAGCTGGCCGACGAGCATTCTGCCGACAACGCCCCCGGCGGTCTGTATGAGGACATTGTCCCCGGCGAGATGTTTGCAGAATTCGATGCTTGGCTTTTCGACGAAAACCGCAGCATCAATGACACCGCCATCATCAGTACCGACTACGGCGTTCACATCACCTATTTTGTAGGCTGGAGTGATTGGAATTATCGGGACTACATGGTAGCCAACGACAAGCTCAATAGTGAACTAACCGAATGGGAGGAATCCCTCCACAAAGGTATGGAGCTGCAAAAGAAGGACACCGTTCGCATCGATATGACCCAAAGCGTCAAAGATATCCTCTATTGATTCCCATTCGTAACGTAAATTATCGTTTAGCGCAGCAAGAAACGCAGGTGCCATGCCTTCCCCCGAGGGGAAGGTGGCGCGCAGCGCCGGAAGGGGAATACGGGAGAATGCTTAAACCATTTTACGCCTTTTCAGACTTTA
>SVME01000099.1 GCA_015067605.1 Oscillospiraceae bacterium | reverse complement strand
GTATCAGGCTTATTACCAGCTTTCAGATTTCGCCATTCCCCTTCCGACCTCGCTTGCGCTCGGCCACCTTCCCCCCGGGGGAAGGTATAGCGCCTGCGGCGCTTAAGCCGCTAAACGATAATTTATATAATGAATCATGTTTTTTATTATTATATCCGATTTTCGGTGGATTGAATAGATTGATGATACATACCTTATATAACGTAATTCCGTTATCCGGAATCAAGTTGAACCGGCGGCGAAAATGGGGTGCTATACTGAGGCCATCAAAAGCAAGGGAGGTCACGGCTATGGATACCGGACAGCTTCAGGCGCTGATCCACAGCGCCGATACCGCCGAAAAAATGCACGCCATCGCCCAAAGCTATCTGGAGGGCACGGTGCTGCAAGATTCAGTGGCAGCGGAGGCTTGGCTGCTGCGGGCAATCGAGCTGGGAGATTCAGTGGAATCGGTCAGGGCCATGGGGACTCTGGCAAAACTGCTGGGCAAAACTCAGATACTGCCCCCCTCGGAGCTTCCGGAGCTGCGACGGCGGCTGGAAACTGCCACAGGGCAAGAAAAGATTCTGTTGGAAGCTCTGCTTGAGCTGAATAATCATTCGGATACATACGAAAAAACGTTGCAAAAATAATTACAGTATGTTACAATCAACAAAAAAGGAGTTGGATAATCATGAAAACTAAAAGAATCCTCCAAATCGTTACGGTCATGTTCCTGCTGGCGGTGTTTGCGGTCTGCCTGCCCACCACCGCCGATGCGGCACAGGATCCTCCCATCTACCTGCTGGAGTACAACGACGGCAGCGGTTACATCTGGTTACACTGCAGCCTGATTTCCGATGGCGGCATCCCTTATCTGGTCACCATTCCTGGTGCGGATGTTTTGGAATCTCAGGGCTTGTCCCCCAGAATGTATAACAACAGCGTCAGTGTTCAGCCTACCTACGGCGGTTCGAACGGTATAGTGGCCAGCTACTCCGCCCCTGAACTGGCTAACGTGAGTGGTATGCAGGTTGGCACTGCGTTCTCCAGCACCTGTAATGCCTACCTGCTGGATATGAATTCCGATGGCCAGCTGTCGAATAAGACCCTTAGACTTACCATTGACAGCAGTTGGGTCGTGGCAGATAGTTGCATTTACAGTAGCCAGACAGAAGCGGTATCCTCTAAATACTGGGGTGCGCCGGTCATCAACGACAGCGGCGAGGTGGTGGGTATCCTCACCGGCACCGATACCAACAAGATGGCAGTAATCCCGCTGGCGGATTACTCCAATGTACTTAGTGGCTCCGGTAGCAACGGCGGCCAGAATCAGACGCCTCAGAACCCCCAGAACGGCGGCGAAGGCTCCGATGGCGAAGGCTCCAATGGTGAAGGCACCGAGGGCGAAGGCATTACCAAAACCATTACCGACAACGGCTGGATCATTCTGCTTCTGCTGGGTGGCGGCGGTGCTGCTGCCGGTATCGCCATCAGCAAGAACAAGAATAAGTCCGATAATAATCTGCCCACCGAGGAGGGCAACAACGACACGCTGGATGCGGATATGATGCTGACACCGGAGCCCACCGTAGGCGTTGCTCCCGTGATTGCTCCTGCTCCTGCTCCTGCTCCCGCTACCGGCGGCTGGCAGATTCGTGGCATCGGCGGCCCCATGGACGGCAGAGTGTTCCTGATCAACGATCAGCTGCGGCTGGGTCGTGGCAGCGCCTGCGACGTGCCCTTCTCCCAGAATGCCGGCGGCATCAGCGCACAGCACTGCCTGCTGCGCATCGTGGATGGCCGTGTGGTTTTGCAGGATCTGCGCTCTACTTACGGTACTTATATGGCCGGCAAGAAGCTGGAGCCTCAGGTGGAATACCAGCTTCATACCGGCGACGAGTTCACCATGGCCAACGGCGGTCAGACCTTCCGGCTGGAGAGAGCCGGTGCGGTGGCAAATCTTGGCCCCGCTGTTCGGAATGTTTCCAGCGGCAACACCCATCGGGCGGACATGGACGGTCGCATTGCCTTCGGTCGTGCCGAAAGCTCGCAGGTGATTTTCGAACGGAACGATACTTCCATCAGCACCCGTCACTGCGTTTTGTACCGTGAGGGCGTGAGCCTGTTCCTGATGGACACCAATTCCTCCAACGGCACCTTCTTGGAAAACGGCAAGCGGCTGCGTCCCAACGTGCCTTACCCCGTGAAAAAAGGGCAGTCCTTCTACCTGACCGCCCCGAAAAATACCTTCGTCATCACTGAGGATTGAAAGGAGCAACACCATGAGCGACAATAAAACCTTCTTCAAAAACGCCCGAAAAGGGAAGCTGTCCTTCGGAGAGATATTCTCCGGCGTGACGAAAAAGCATACCTCTACGGACACCGACAAGCTGTTCATCTCCGGCACAGAGCTGACCACCCCCCGGGAATCCGAGATGCTGGGCGGCTGGCAGAAGCCCTACCTGTTCGCACGGTTCTTCCTGGGCGCTGCGGCGATTGCGTTCACTCTGTGGTTCCTGTCCTACGTGACGGAAAATGAAAAACCCCTTTACACCGCATCCATTCTGATACCTTTCATTATGCCTATGACCCTGCTGCTGCTGACATGGGAGCTGAACATTCCCCGGAATATCTCGTTGTTGGATATTCTGAAAATGGTCATGATTGGCGGCTTGATTTCCATCGGCTCTGCGACGATACTGTTCACCATCGATGATTCACCGGCTATATGGGCCGGTCTGGTGGAAGAACCGGCGAAGCTGTTTGCGATTATTTATTTCTTGCGGAAAAAGAATTACAAGTACGCCATCAACGGTCTGCTGGTAGGTATGGCAGTTGGCACCGGCTTTGCGATTTTTGAATCTCTGGCATACACCATGGAGTGGGGGTTAATTGGCGCCGCCGACGGAGTCCTTGAAGCTCAAAAACTGGGTGCCGACATAAATGGAATAGCCTATCTTGCCTTGTTGAGAGGTGGCCAAGGTGCTTTGGAAACGGCGCTGGTGCGAGCGCTGTCTGCAGTGGGCGGCCACGGCATTTGGGCTTCCCTTTACGGCTATGCGCTGACCAAGGCCAAGGGTGCCAAGAAGCTGGAGATGAGCCATTTTGGAAACGCCCAGTTCTTGCTGTACTTCCTTGCCTCCATCGGTCTGCACGCTCTGCACAATTCCGGCATTAGAATTGGATTGCCCGTGCTGTTTAATATTATTGAGATGGAGTATTTGCTGATTGCCGTTCTGGCGGTTGTGGTGTTCATGACCACACTGCGTCCGGCGGTAAATCAGGCAGTCTACATGGCCACTCAGCACAACGAAGGCAGCGTGACTATGGCTGTGGAGCGTGAAGCCGCCCCTGTGGCCGCTCCTGTGATGGACGCAGGCTCCGCTTCTCTGGTTCGCTGCCAGTGGAACGCCGGCCCGCTGTCCGGTCAGCTCTTCCAGATCCCTGCCGGCCGTGCCGTGACCCTTGGCCGTGTGGCTGGTCGCTGCGACATCCCGCTGGTCAACTGCGAAAACGTCAGCAGCCGCCACTGCCGCATCGAGCTTTCCGGCGGCATCGTGATGGTCACTGACCTTGGCTCTACCAACGGCACCTTCGTGGACGGCCGCCGTCTGGTGGCTCAGCAGCCCACTCCCGTGGCTGCCGGCTCTAGCGTCTATCTGGGCAACCAGTCCTGCGGCTTCACCGTACAGGGATGAGCAGCCGCGGTTTAAGCGCCGGAACGGTGATCCACCGTCGCTACCAGATCCAGCGCACGCTGGGGGAAGGTGGCTTCGGTGTCACCTATCTGGTGACGGATTTGAAAGAGCGGACGACCATGGCCATGAAGGAATACTTCCCCATGGACATGGCCCACCGCCGCCCCGGCTCCCTTGAGTTGATTCCCGCTAACGGGCAGGAGGATAACTTCCAGCGGTTTCGTACCCGCTTTCTGGAGGAGGCCAAAACCATCTATCGCTTCCGTGGACACCCCAACATCGTTGGGGTTACACACCTTTTCTACGAAAACAACACCGCCTATTATGTGATGGAGTTCATCAAGGGTAAGGATCTGGGAAAGGTGCTGGAGCAGCAGGGACAGCGGGTGAGCTGGCAGTTCCTGCGACCCATCATCGGTCAGGTGGTGTCGGCGCTGGCGCAGGTGCACCGCAACGGTCTGATCCACTGCGACATCAGCCCCGACAATATCTTCACCCTCGATAACGGACAGGTGAAGCTGATCGACTTCGGTGCGGCTAAGAATGTGGCCAAGGGCGTATCCTCGGTGATCCTACTGAAGCGGGGCTATGCGCCGCCGGAGCAGCTGGGCACCAACGGCAAGCTGGGGCCATGGACGGATGTGTATGCGCTGGCGGTGACGGTCTATCGTTGCCTCACCGGACAGCTTCCCCCCAGCGCCGAAAACCGTCTGGCCAGCGACCGGACGGTGTGGCCCAGCCAGATGGGAATCGCAACCCCTTCTCCCCAGTGGGAGCAGGCGCTGCGCAAGGCCATGGCGCTGCGGCCAGAGCAGCGATATCAGAGCGTGGAGCAGTTCTGGCAGGCGCTCAACGGCGCGCCTGTCCCCCAGCCTTTTAGCACACCTGCCCCACAACCTAGCCTCAGCGGCCCTGTGCTCACCGGCCGCACCGGCATTTATACCGGCCGTCAGATTCCCATTCGGGGCGAGGTGGTATTCGGTACTGACAACCGTTGTTGTCAGGTGGTTTTTCCCGTGGGCACCCCTGGCGTAGGCGCAACCCATCTGCGCATCTGGTTCCAAGGGAACCGGTTGATGGTGGCGGATATGGGCTCCGGCCTGTCTACCCAATTACTGTCGGGCAATCTGGGACAGGTTCTCAGACCGGGTCTTGCCTACACACTGCCTGCCAACGCCGTCCTTGTTCTGGGCAGCCAGAGCTTCCGGGTCGGCCCATAAGCCCCCCTAGAAATGTAAATTATCGTTTAGCGGTGCAAGCGCCGCAGGCGCTATACCTTCCCCCGGGGGGAAGGTGGCCGAGCGTAAGCGAGGTCGGAAGGGGGATGGCGATACCTGAAATGCAATATCAGGTCTGAAAAGA
>SVME01000009.1 GCA_015067605.1 Oscillospiraceae bacterium | reverse complement strand
ACAGAGAGGAAACCATAACGTTTCCGCCCGCTTTCCACTTCCGCCCCCTTCGGGGGCACCTTCTCCCCGGGAGAAGGGATTGCGGCTGCACCGCTAAACGATAATTTACCGCATTAAATCAAACATTTCCCGTTTTTGTTTCAGCACATCGTCAATCATTTCGATGTACTGCTCGGGGAATTTGGGGTTGTGGAACCGGCGCAGGCTCCCATCGGGGAAATTGACCTTGTTCATGCCGCCGCCACCCAGAGAGAGGATGGTGTGGACTTCCTCCATCATGTAGATGTTGTAAAGGCAGTCCAGTCCGTCCCGACTCCAGCCCACGTTCTCGAACGAGCCGGACATATATTTCTGCCGGTACAGGTAGTAGGGCTTGTAGCCCAGAGAGCGAAGGGTCTGGTTGGCGTAGGCAACCATTTCCGTCACTTCCGCGGCGGTGGATAAACCCGCCCGTTTTTCAAACAGGTCTGCGCCCTTTTTCAGCGCCAGTGTATGCACCGTAATATTGGCCGGATTCAGCGCCGCCACCTGATTTAAGGAGCGGCAGAAGCCATCCACCGTATCGGTGGGCAGACCTGCAATCAAATCCATGTTGATGGCCTTGTAACCGGCGTCCACCGCCTGCTGATAGGAGCGAACCACATCCTCCGCCCGATGGGGGCGTCCGGAGGCTTTCAGAACGCTGTCAATCATGGTCTGAGGGTTGATGCTCATCCGGTCAGCGCCGTGGGCACGGATGGTGCGCAGCTTCTCCTCGTCCAGTGTATCCGGCCGACCGCCCTCCACGGTGAACTCGATGCACCGTGACAGGTCAAAGGAATCGCCAATGGCATCCAGCAGACGTGCCAGTTGGTCATGGGTGAGGGTGGTGGGGGTGCCGCCGCCTATGTAGATGGTACGCACCTGCCGTCCGGAATTTGCAAGGAGCCGTCCGGTTTCCTCCAGTTCTTTCGTCAGCGCCGCCAGATACGGCTCCAGCAGCTCTGTCCGTTTGCCGATGGAGCGGCTGACAAAGCTGCAATAGGCACAGCGGGTGGGGCAGAAAGGGATGCCCACATATAGCGAAACGTCCGTGGGCTCCAACAGCTTGGCGGCGGCCACTGTGGATTGAGAGCAATCCAGCGCTAGTTCCTGCCGCTCTTTGGTCACATAGTACACATCTTGCAGTAGCTTTTTGGCACTTTTGACGGAGCCGCCCTCCAACATATGCTTGGTGGTGATTTTCGTCGGCCGCACGCCCGCCAGTGCCCCCCATGCAGGAAGCTCCGGTAGCAACTGAATGGCTGCCAGATAGTAGCTCTGCTGCAATGCACGGCGGCGCAAACGCACCGTTTCTTCGCTGGCCTTTAGCCGGCGGGATGCGGTGGCAGTTTTTCCGTCCAATGTGATTTTTGCCATGGCGGTGAGCCATGTGTTTCCCCGATGGAGGGTGGATACTGCTTCGCCGGCGGTTCCCTCCGGAAACAGGGACATCTGCAATTGCTCAACAGCGTAACGATCGTCATGACCGATTAGTGTCAGATTCATATTTATCTCAAAAACGGATTATACCGCTTTTCCTCGTCTAAGGTAGTCGATTCGCCGTGTCCGGGGTAAACGGTGAAGTTCCGCTCCAGCCGGACAAGACGGCGCAGGGATGCTTTCATTTTTGCCGAATCACTGCCGGGGAAGTCGGTTCGGCCGATGGAACCGGCAAACAGGGTATCGCCGGAAAACATAGCGTTCTGGAAGCAAAGGCACACAGAGCCGGGGGTGTGACCGGGGGTGTGCAATACAGTGAAAGTCAGACCGGCGAGGGTGATTTCATCGCCGTCTGCGTAGGTGTCGGTGTAGTAAAGCTCGCCGGCGGTCAGATTTCGGGGCATGGACAGCTCCTCGGGGCAGAGGAATACCCGACAGCCCGTTTCTGCCACCAAGTCCCGCACGGCACCCACATGGTCAAAATGTCCATGGGTCAGCAAAATGGCCACCAGCGGCTGGCCGTTCAGCGCATCCAAAATAGTGCTTGCCTGTGTGGCGGGGTCGATGACCAGACAGCCGTCCGCCCCCCGCAAAATATAGCAATTGGTTTGCAAGTATCCCAAAGGGAGGGTGGTAATGTTCAGCATAGAACCTCCGTTATCTTCTGGGCGTTTCCATCAACTGATGGGTATCCAAAATCAGGGTCACGGGGCCGTCGTTGACGGAGGCCACCTGCATATCGGCACCGAACTGGCCATGCTGCGGGGGATAGCCCAGTTCCTCGCAGATTTGCAGGAATCGCTCGTACAGTTCCTCACCCAGTGCTGGAGGAGCGGCCTCCGCAAAGCTGGGACGGCGACCTTTGCGGCAGTTGCCGTAGAGGGTGAATTGACTGACCACCAGCACCTGTCCGTTCACGGACTCCAGTCCCAGATTCATCTTCTCATTTTCGTCCTCGAATACACGAAGACCCAGTATTTTTTCTGCTAGATAGCGGCATTCCTTTTCCGTATCATCGGGGCCTACGCCCAACAGAATCAGAAATCCCTGACCGATTTGACCGACTATCTGCCCGTCGATTTCCACCGACGCAGATTTTACTCTTGTAACAATAGCACGCACGATGAAATACGCTCCTTGGGTTGAGATGTGAGTGAAGATATAAGATATGAGATACGAGATATGAGATATGGGTAGAAGTGAGGAATATCTCGTATCTCGTAGTTCATATCTCGTATCTAATGTTTAGTTTTGTCCGCGTCTGGCGCCGATGACATCACGGATGTTCAGCAGCTTATTACGGATAGCCTCCAGCTCGGAGACGTTTTTGACCTCGAACCGAACGGTGAACACACTCTTGCCACCGGGCAGATCCTTACCGTTCAGCTCCTTCACCCGCACATGAGAAGTGGTCATCACCGTGGCCACGTCCAGCAGCAGGCCGTCACGGGTGATGCAGTCCAGCTCCAGCGTGGTATCGAAGGGCTGCTCCGCCTGCGCTGCCCAGTGCACTCGCACCCAGCGCGCTGCCTGATGGGGCTCCTCCCGATTCTGGGCATTAGGGCAGTCCATCCGGTGAACGGAAACGCCATAGCCCTTGGTGATGAAGCCCACGATGCCATCTCCCGGGACAGGCGTACAGCACTTGGCGAATTTAATCATACACGAGTCGATGTCCTCCACCACAACACCATTGACGGCATGGCGGTTTCGCTTCACCGCCTCGGAATCCGGCGTCATCCGCAGAGGATTCATCAACTTCTCATTCTGCTGGACCTTCAGGGCCTTGTTGATATCGTCACGGATGCGGCCTACGGCTTTTGCGGCGGTCAGACCGCCGTAGCCGATGGCGGCGTACATATCCTCCCAGCTGGCGAAGGACAGCTTTTTCAGCAGCTGCGGCCCGATTTCCGGATCGACGGTGATGGGCAGAGGCAGTCCCACCCGCTTCATCTCGCTCTCGAAGGAAGCTCGTCCGTGGATTACGTTTTCCTCACGCTTTTCCTTCTTGAACCACTGCTTGATTTTGGTGCGAGCCTGATTGGATTCGCAGATATTCAGCCAGTCACGGCTGGGGCCTTTGGCAGTTTTTGAGGTGAGCACCTCAATGATGTCACCATTTTTCAGCTTGGTGTCGATACCGACAATCCGGTTATTGACCTTAGCACCCACCATGGCATTACCCACGCCGGAATGGATGGCATAGGCAAAGTCGATGGGGGTGGAGCCGGCGGGGAGGGACACGATCTTACCCTTGGGGGTAAAGACGAACACCTCGTCGTCGAACATATCGATTTTCAGGGAGTGGACGTAGTCCTCTGCGTCGGTGGTTTGCTGGCTTTCCAGCAGACGGCGCACCCATTCAAAATCCTTCTCGTTGCCGGAGCCAGTGCCCTGCTTGTATTTCCAGTGGGCGGCGATGCCGTACTCGGCGGTTTCGTGCATCTCCCACGTCCGGATCTGCACCTCAAAGGGGATGCCTTGGGTGCCGATGACGGTGGTGTGCAAGCTCTGGTACATATTGGGCTTGGGGGTGGAGATATAGTCCTTGAACCGCCCCGGCACCAGATTAAACAGGTCGTGGATGTGACCGAGGACGTTGTAGCAATCGGGGATGGAGTCCACCACGCACCGGAAGGCGTACACATCATACAGCTCGTCCATGGACTTACCCTGGGTTTTCATCTTCCGGTAGATGGAGTAGACGTGCTTGATTCGTCCGTAGGTGGTGTTGTGGATTCCAACGGCGGCCAAACGGGTGGTGATTTTGTCCTGAATGGCGCTCATGAAAGCCTCGTCCTGCTCATGATGGGCTTTGAGGTAGTTCATAATTTCCTCGTATCCCTCAGGATCCAGATAGCGCAGAGAGGTATCCTCCAGCTCCCATTTCATCTTCTGCATACCGAGGCGGTGCGCCAGCGGTGCGTAGATGTCCATGGTTTCACGACATTTTTTGACCTGCTTTTCAGGGGACTGGTATTGCATGGTGCGCATATTGTGGAGCCGGTCCGCAATCTTGATCAGCACCACCCGAATGTCCTTGGACATGGCCATGAACATCTTGCGCAGGTTTTCCATCTGGGCTTCCTCAGTGGAGGAAAAATCCGCACGGGTCAGCTTGGTAACGCCCTCCACCAGCTCAGCCACCGTAGGGCCAAAGAGGCGGGCGATCTCGTCGTGGGAGGCATCGGTGTCCTCGATGCAGTCGTGCAACACAGCGCCCAGAATGGCATCGGTATCCAGACCCATTTCCGTGACGATTTCCGCCACAGCCAGCGGGTGGATGATATAGGGGGAGCCATCCTTGCGGATCTGATTGATGTGCTTGCGTCGGGCATAGTCCACTGCCCGATCAATCAGCTCGATATCGGCTCCGGGCATTCGCTTGAGAATGGCGGCGCACATAGCTCCGTAATGCTCTGCAAAAGTTTCCATAATTCAGCTCTCTTTCGCCTGCAGCAAAAGCTGCATGGTCTGGCTTTGATTCAAATCCGCTTTGCCGCCAAATTGGGCCAGAGTGATGGTAATGCTCCGGTGCTGCCGCAGGACGGTCAGCAGTCCAACCTCCGCAAAAATGTCCAGACAGGTCATCAGCTGGCCAAGGCTCAGAGGCAGTCCCGCCCACCGGACGATTTTCCGGCACAGGCACATAGGGAACTCGGTAACGTCCCCCGGCTGTGCTGCCAGATATCGCCACACCATGCCCAGCGTGGTCCGGTCAGGCAGCAGATGGGCGGCAGAATCCGGGCTGATGCTGCCGCTGCGCATGGCACGGTAGTCCACGGTCTTGGGGGAACACTCCGCCACGCAAGCGGGGCGGATATCCAGAACGTTCATCTGAACGGTACGTTCGTTTCGGAAGTCGTTGATTTGGGGGTAGAAAGCCACGTCCACCAGATCTCCCTGCTGGATGGAGGCCGTTTCCGGCGTGGCGGAGAAGTAGATGGCATTGAAGCCGTGGCGACCCAGTCGAAGCCGCAAACGCATATGGCGGCCGTTGCCCACCATGGTGATTCGCTCCACCTGTATCCGCTCCATCATCAGCACCGGCTTGGGGCAGCCGTTGCCGCAAGGCTCCAGCGCCGACAGGGACTCGATACCGGACACCGTCAGTAGCTCCGGTGGTACAGCGCAGTCCACGTCCAGCGTGGTGCGGGAGTCCACCTGCGCATAAAAATCCGATGCCAGACGGGAAATCTCCTGACGGAACCGGTCGATATTCTCTCTGGCAATGGTAAAGCCGGCGGCAAGCTCGTGCCCGCCGTAGCTCTCCAGCAGATGGGAAAGGGCGGTCAGGGATGTAAAGAGGTTGAAGCCCCCGTAGCTGCGGGAGCTGGCCTTACCATGGTCGCCGTCCATGCAAATCAGGAAGGTGGGGCAGCTATATTCCTCGGCGATGCGGCTGGCCACGATGCCCACCACGCCCTGATGCCAAGTTTCCCCAGCCAGCACGATAGCCTCGGGATTCTGATTTCCCTCCAGCATAGCCTTGGCCTCGGCATAGATTTCCGATTCCACCGCCTGACGCTGGCGGTTCAGGTCGCACAGAGCCTTGGCAAGATATACCGCCCGCTCGGCATCGGCGGTGAGGAACAGCTCAGTAGCTAAATCGATTTTGCCCATGCGGCCGGCGGCATTGATGCGGGGTGCCAGCATGAAGCCGATGGAATTAGCGTTGACATTGTCGGCGGTGCAGCCGCACTCCTTCATCAGAGCGGCGATGCCCGCACGGCGGGTGTTGCGCAGGGATTTCAGGCCCGCGGAAACAAACACCCGGTTCTCCCCCTGCAGGGGCATCACATCCGCTACGGTGCCGAGGCACACCATGTCCGCATAGTCCTCCAGCACCTGATAGGGGTCGCCACTGAGGGCGCAGGCCAGCTTGAAGGCCACGCCCACGCCGGAAAGATTCTTGTGGGGGTAGCCGCCGTCGGGGCGGTGGGGATCCACAATAGCGATGGCATCAGGCAGAGAATCCTTACACTCGTGGTGATCAGTAATCACCAAATCAATGCCCAAATCCTTGCAAATCTGCGCCTCGGTAACGGCGGTGATGCCGCAGTCCACGGTGATGATCAGCTTCACGCCTTCGCCGTGGAGCTGGTCGATGGCCATCCGGTTCAGGCCGTAGCCCTCCTCCATCCGGCCGGGGATGTAGGACACCACGTTTGCGCCGTGGCGGCGGAGAAAATCGTAAAGCAGACAGGTGGCGGTGATGCCGTCCACGTCATAGTCGCCGTAGACAGCGATTTTTTCTCCTCTGGACATGGCAAGTCCTACCCGTCCGGCGGCTAAGTCCATGTCGGTCATCAAAAAGGGGTCGGGCAACTGGCAGTCGCAGTCCAGATAGGCATTGGCCTGTGCGGGGGTGTTCATACCCCGTGCGGCCAGTATCATTGCGTTCAGAGGGGTATATCCGCTTCCTACCAACGAATTGACAGCGCTCATCTCCGGTATCGATACATTCCAATCTCCATATTTCAAGGCAATACACATCCAATTTAATCATTTGCTCAATATTATATCAAATAAATCCCCAATACACAATAGGAAGTTTGGATTTTTCCACCCATTTGCCTCATTTTATCCCCTCTTTGGCTGAATTTCCCAGTCTGCCGCCCCCGCTTCCGGAGGAAACAAACCACGCCCAATTCCCCTCGGAATATATTTTACTTTTAGCGAAGCAACGCACCAAACAGCACGTCATTGCGAGGGCGAAGCCCGTGGCAATCCCCAAAGGTTTTCAGCGCCTATCGTACAACCATGTCATTGCGAGGCCGTAAGGCCGCGGCAATCTCTCGCCGAAATGCTGCATCAATAATGAGCGTTGAGGAATGAAAATGACGTTTTTACGTTGTTTTCACTCCTGTGGAGCTGATATAGTACAAACGCTGTACCGGGAGATTGCCACGTCGCCCTTTCAGGGCTCCTCGCAATGACAGCTTCTTCGCTACGTTTTTGTTGATCTACGATTGTGCTTACTTAAAGGGATAACCACAACGATAATTTAGGGCAAGATGGCGCAAACAGGGCTGCCGATTGGCAGCCCTGTTTCGTCACATTTTGAATGACCACATCATACGAATCTGGTCAGAAAACTCCTCAAATTCCCACAACTTCTCGGAATTGATTTCACTGTTGGGGTCGTTGACACGGAACTTGCCGTCCTCGTATCCTACCACCAGCAAATAATGTCCCACCGTGGTGAACACGCCGGGGGACACGTTCATCACGATGATTCGGCCGGAGTCCAGCACGTTAGCAATCTTACTCTCGCTCTTGATTTGCTCGGAGGTCAGCTCCTTCACGTCCAGCCCCAGCTCCTTACCCCCCTGCTTGAAGAAGGCCCACTGAGTACCGTAGCCCTTCACCGCATAGCTGCTGTTGCTTTCGGCAAATTTCAGCATATAAGCGGGCGTGTACTTGGCATCTCGGGTGAAATGGTACATAATCATGGACATACAGGTGGGGCCGCAGCCGGCAAGGCCGAACACGTTGCCCGTGTAGTCCAGATAGCCCCACTGCTTGTCCCACTGGATGAACAGGGGCACGCCCTCGTCCGCTGCGTGGCCGGAAATATCGATGGGATGATCCTTGCCGTACTCCAGCGGATAACGGCAAACATACTCCTCGGTTTCCGGCTTGCGAGCCAGCAGTTCGATCAGCTTCTGAGGGTAGTCCGCCAGCGTGAAGCCGTTGGCTTCGGCGAAGGCAGTGATTTTCTCCTCCGCGGCAATGATGGTAGGATCCTTTTCCGGAACCTCCGGATCATCCGGAACCGGCTCTGTAGGCTTGGTAGGCTGGGTAGGCTTGGTTTCCGTGGGACGAGGCTCGGTGGGCTTCGTCGGCGCGGGCTGGGATTCGGTGGGTTTGGTTTGCGCAGGTTTTGTTTCCGTTGGCTGGGTCTGCTCCGGCTTCGACGGATCAGGCTTTGTATGTACGCTCTGGGATTGGCTTTGGGTTTGGGTCTGTTGGCTGTCGGAAGGGGTCGCCTCCTGAGAACTCTTCTGACCGGCCAGCAGCACCGCGCCCCAAATCAGTAGTCCCACCAGCACCAGCGACAGCACTGCCACCGCCACCGTCAAGACACGGTTGGCATCCATTTTCTTTTTCGTTTGTTCCATAGTTATCCTCTCTTATCTACGATGGTGCGGCCGTCCAGCACCGCCTCCACCAGCTTATCCTTTTCATAACGAAGCTTCAGCAGAAAAAATGGCGCATCCTGCCACAAAAGATCCAGAAAGATCTGATCCCCCTCCCACTTGGGAAGCTGATCTAGAAAGTCCCGACTGACCCAGCACAAATCTCCCTCGTCACATTCCTTCAGCTCTCCTTCGAAGCCGTCGGCGGTGAACAGGTACATATACTCCCCCTCGCAGCCGTCGCACAAAAAAGTCACCACGCCACGGCATTTCCACGAGGTCAGAGTCAGGCCGGTTTCTTCATAGGCCTCCCGCAGCAAACATTCGTCAGGGCTTTCCTCCCCCTCGAACTTGCCACCGATGCCGATCCATTTGTCCTTGTTGATGTCGTTCTGCTTCTTGACCCGATGGAGCATCAGCACATCCTCTCCACGGGTGATGTAGCACAGCGTTGTTGCGTACACATCCATCGCCTCCTTGGTTTTTCACATTATACCACACTCCCCACGCCTACGCAAGGATTATCATTTTGCAAACGATTTGAGGCTCGTGCGCTTGACAAGATGCGACGTGGTGGTATAATAAAAACAATATGTTCTGCGGGAGGTACACAAAAATGTCAAAGGTCGTATTTGTAACACCCAATTTTGGAGGCTTCGCTCGGGAAGAGCCCATTGGCACTTTGCTGCTTGCCACGATTCTGCGTCAGGCAAACATTGATGCGGATATCCTCCAGTTTCACCATTTTGGTGATGTGACAGATTTTGACAGCTTCATCGACCGTGGTATCCGTCTGATTTTGGACAAGAACCCCCGCATCGTTTCCTTCTACACCCGTTGCGACACCTACCACATCTCCCTGCGGATCGCTCAGCGGCTGAAAGAACTGGCCAAGGATGTCTACATCGTTTTCGGCGGCCCTCAGGCAGATCTTTCCTGCGAGTACAGCCTGCGGGAGATTCCCTACATCGACTTCATCTGCTGCGGCGAGGGCGAAACCACCATCGTCCCCTTCTTCACCTCCTTGCTGGCCGGCCAGCCGGATCTCAGCATTCGTGGTCTTGCCTATCGGGCCGACGGTCAGGTGGTGCGCAATCCCCGTCCGGATTTGATTGAGGATTTGGACACCCTACCGGTCATCGACTATACGCTGTTGGATTTCAGCAACGAGGGCTACTCCCCCACGGAGATGGCGCTGTTTCCTGTGGACGTGGGCCGTGGCTGCCCCTTCGGCTGCACCTATTGCAGCACCAAGACCTTCTGGGGCAGAAAGTACCGGCTGAAAAGCCCCGAGCGGATCATTCAGGAAATCAAGGAAATCCACGACCGCTTCGGCTTCACCCATTTCAACTTTGAGCATGATATGTTCACCCTGAATCGGGAAAAGGTGATTCGCACCTGCGGTATGCTGAAAGAAATCGGCTTCCCCATCAAATGGCGTTGCAGCGCCCGTATTGACTGTCTGGACGAGGAGCTGGTGGACATCATGGTGGATGCCGGTCTGATTAGCCTGTTCATGGGCATCGAAACCGGTTCGCCCCGGATGCAGAAGCTGGTGCGCAAGAATTTGAAGCTGGAGGACGTACCCGGGAAATTGAAATATATCTGCTCTAAGGGCATCATTGTCACTACCTCCTTCATCTACGGCTTCCCCAACGAAACCGAAGAGGATCTGTCCCAGACCATCGCCCTGATGACGGAGCTTTCCAAGCTGCCCAACATCACCGTACATCCTCATCTGTGCGCTTTCTTCGCCGGCACCGAGCTGACCGCTCAGTTCTTCCAGACCATCGACAAATCCTCCAAGGTGTCCGATGTCACCGGCGAGATTGCGGTGGAGGAATGCAAGGACATCATCTATGCCCATCCGGTACTGTTCCCCCACTTCTACGAGTACAAAACTCCCTTCCGTGAAAAAGTGCAGTATTATCCGGTGTTCTTCCGGAGCTGGCAAGTCATGCGGCCGGTGTACGAGTATCTGGTGCGGCATTATTATCACGACCGGCTGTGCGATATGCTCTTTGACTTTACCGAAAGCAATCTGGAGATTCTGCAGTCTGGCGACCCGCTGCTTCTCATGCTGGATAAGGATCGGTTCCTTGACCGTTTCGCTGAGGACCCCCAGTACCATATCCTCAAGGAGCTGGCCCGCTTCCGCATCTGGCGCAACCGCCGGAAGGTCGGCAGCGCCGAAGTCTTCAAATTCGATGTAAAGGCATTCATGACCGGCACGCCGGTGGAAGATTTGAAGGCTGTCACATCTATAGTGTCCACGCCTGACAACCGTGGCGGCATCGCCGTGCTCATGCAGAAATAATTCACCGTATTAACAAGTAAACCGCCACGGGACCCGTGGCGGTTTTGATGTTTAGCCTGCCAAAACCTCGGCCTTGATGACACCGGGGGTGCTGGAGAGCATATGAAGCATCTCATCCAGCGTCACCACCATATCCGTCGTTTCGGCCGTGATAGTCACAATGGCACAACCGTTGGAAGGCGTGATGGAGTTGATGGTCAAAAGATTGGTCTTTTCCTGTGCGAAAATGGTCAGCATAGTAGACAGTACACCCGGTTCGTCATGGAGCAGAAACTGGAATGTGATGACACGGCTGACATTCATTTTCTGGAAGGGCTGCACCGCATCCCGATACTTGTAGAAAGCACTGCGGCTGATGCCGGTAATTTTTGTGGCCTCATTGACGGTGCCAGCCTGACCGGTGGCCAGCAGGCGCTTGGCCTCTGCCACCTTCAAAAAAACCTCCGGCAATGCGGATGCATCAACGATGTAATATTTAGGACTATTTTTCATAGTTCGACCTCCTGGATCGGTGTACCTAAATTGTAGCACATTTTCCACAAAAAGCAAGCACTGTTTTTCCATAAAAGAAAAATGTTTTTCCGTGGGACACTATCTAAGGCAGTATTCCAGCGTTTCACGGACATCCAAGATGCGACCGGGGGCAAAGGGGCTCTCCAGCCCCACGCTGTCCAGAAACGCCATGAACTGAGGCTCCGGATTGTCCAGATTGTCTAGGTAACACTTCACGCCGGAGCCCGGATCAGCCAGTTCCATCTGGTACAGCTGTAAGGCTGCATCGTTGCTGGTAACATAGCTAATTACGTACAGCGGTTCCACATAAAGGTGCAGGATTTCGGTAAAGGATATGGCCATCGTCCCCAGCGCATAATCCTCTTTGATATCGCCGTATATCTTCTTCAAATTCTCTACCGTCAGCTCCTCCGGCTCCAAATCATAAATCCGCAGCTCAAAATCCGCATAAGCTCCCTGCTCCACATAGGTACTCAGGGACATCATCATACGGAAGGCGGTCATCTTTTCACCGCCGTGGAACAGGCTCAGATTTTCCAGTCCCTGACTGAAAATCTCTTCCACGTCGATGCTGGCATCGACGCCGCCGTTGGCAAAGCCTCGGGCGTAGTGGCCGAACTCGTGGGTCAGGGTAAGTTGGTCGTAGCTGGTGCCGGTGGGCGACACAAAGACGAAGGGAGTCATATAGTCCGGCAGGAATACACAGAAGGCGCCGCCCAACTTCTTGTAGCCGTAGCGGATATGGTACAGCTCCTTCTCTTTCAGCAGCCGGAAGGCCTCCTCAGCGGAGCCACCCATGGCCTGCGCCACCTTTTCCGTATAAGCCATGGTGTCTTTACTGTTGGAGGCTACGATGCCGCTGGCCCAGTCATCGCTGTCCATCGCCTGCTGGTACAGAGAGACCAGCTGCTCCTGCACGTTGGTCAGGTACTCCTTCACCTCCGCCACGCTGTAATCGCGCTGATAGTAGAAATCGTAAGCAAAGGAGGGGTAGTCCGCGTAGCCGGCCTCGGTGGCGATTTGCTGGCGCAGACTGACCATATCCACCAGCAGCTGTGCCAGCTGATCCACGCTGGCGTTGGATTCCACCAAGGCGTAGTATTCTGCCTCCAGCCCATTCTCCTGATCTATCAGAGCAGTAAATTTCTCCGTCCAGATACTGTCCCCTTCGTAAGCGTCGAAGAAGCCCTCACCAACGTATTCCTGCCGCTCCAGATAGTCCCGATGGGGAGAGTCTGCCAGCGTATGGAGCAGGAGGTCCATTTCCGACTCCACCTGTGCCATGTTTTCAGTGCAGAACTCATGCTCCTGCTGCCAGTATTCGTCGGACAGATTCAGATTGTAGCGGATGTAGGCCAGCCAGTAGTTGGTAATGAAGTTGCTGGTCTGCACCAAATAGGCTTCGAAGGCATCCAGCAACGCCTCGGCATCGGAGCCAGCTGCCAGCTCAGTGCAGCTGGCCACTGTGGCGTTGAATGCTTCCATGTCAGGGCGAGTGTATTCCATGTCCTCGAATTTTGGGGCATCCCATGGGTCAGCTTCTTGGAAGTGCCCTAGACTGGGCTTCGGGGGATTGGACGCAGGCGAATCATCAGGCTCAGAAGGCCGAGATTCGGCGGGCTGGGTTGCGGTGGTCGGAGTGGTTATGGTCATGGATGTCGGGGACTGAGTCTGCGGCGTGTCGTTCATGCAACCGCTAAGCAGCAGACACAGTATCATCAGCCACGCTATCCATTTTCTCAGTTTCATTGCTGTTCCTCTCTTTCTATTGTGTAAATTATCGTTATGGTTATCCCTTTAAGTAAGCACAATCACAAATCAACAAAAACGTAGCGAAAAAGCTGTCATTGCGAGGAGCCCTGAAAGGGCGACGTGGCAATCTCCCGGCACAGCGTTTGTACTTTATCAGCCCACAGGGATGAAAACAGCGTCAAAACGTCATTCTCATTCCTCAACGGTCATTATTGATGCAGCATTTCAGCAGGAGATTGCCACGTCGCTTCGCTCCTCGCAATGACAGCGCTTTCGGAATGTGGCTAAATCTTTCGGGGATTGCCACGCCCCTGCGGGGCTCGCAATGACGTGGTAATCTTAGAGCGCTAAACGATAATTTAGCAAAAATCTGCGCAGAGGGGCCGCCGCAGATGCGGCAGCCCCTGAAAATTACAATTATTCGTCGTTCTTTGCGTCGGCGATGATCTTCGCCTGATTCTGCTTGGGCACTTCCTCGTAGCGCTCGAAGGCCAGCGTGAAGGAGCCACGAGCCTGAGTCATGGCACGCAGGTCGATGGCGTAGCTGGACATCTCGGCCATAGGAACCTCAGCCTCAACCACGGTATTACCGTCGCTGTCGGGGTTCATGCCCATGACACGGCCACGGCGCTTGTTCAGGTCGCCGATCACATCGCCCATGTAGCTGTCGGGGATGGTGACCGCCAGAGCGCCGATGGGCTCCAGCAGAGTGGGCATAGCGTTGGGCATAGCCTCCTTGAAGGCCAGAATCGCAGCCAGCTTAAATGCCATTTCGTTGGAGTCAACGGGGTGGTAGGAGCCATCGTACAGCACGGCCTTCAGGCCCACCATGGGATAGCCGGCCAAGGGGCCCTTCTGAACCGCTTCCTGAATGCCCTTCTCAACGGCGGGGTAGAAGTTTCTGGGCACAGAGCCGCCGAAAACTTCCTCAGCAAAAATCAGCTCATCCTGCTCCTCCTGAGGCTCGAAGCGCACCCAAACGTCACCGAACTGGCCGGAGCCGCCGGTCTGCTTCTTATGACGGCCGTGAGCCTCAACCTTCTTCTTGATCTTCTCACGATAAGCGACCTTTGCGGGGCTGAGAACGGCTTCAACGCCAAAACGGGTCTTCAGCTTCGCAACCAGCACGTCAAGCTGCTGATCGCCGGTGCCGGAGAGCACCAGCTGCTTGGTCTCAGCGTTGTTGACCAGAGTGAAGGAGGGATCTTCCTCGTTCAGACGGTTCAGACCGGTGCCGACCTTTTCTTCCTGACCCTTGACCTTAGGTGCAATCGCCATGGAATAGCAGGGGGCGGGATAAGGAATACCCTTCAGAGCAACCACCTTGCGGGGATCACACAGGGTATCGCCGGTCTTGACCTTGTCCATCTTGCCGATGGCACCGATGTCGCCGCAGCTCAGCTCCTTGACTTCGGAGTTCTTCTTGCCGCACATGGTGTACAGACGACCCAGCTTCTCAGTTTCGCCGGTACGGGAATTGACCAGCGTGGTGTCGGAGTTAATCACGCCGGACAGCACCTTGATGAAGGAATACTTGCCGTACTGGTCGGAAACGGTTTTCCAGACGAAGGCTGCGGGCACGCCGCCGGGGGAAACCACGAATTCCTCGGTGGTGCCGTCAGCGGTGGTAGCCTTATGGTAGTTGCCCTCCACGGGGTTGGGCAGCAGGTCGATGATATGATCCATCAGCATCAGGCTGCCCAGGCAGTTGACACCGGAGCCGCAGAGCACCGGGAACAGGCTCAAATCCTTCACGCCCTGATGCAGACCCTTAATCATTTCCGCGTAAGTAAAGTCGTCACCCTCGAAGAAACGGTCCATCAGAGCCTCGTCGGTCTCAGCAACAGCTTCCTTCAAAGCATCATTGAACTCCTCGATGACGGACAGCTTGTCATCGGGAACCTGAATCTCCACTCTCTTCAGCTTCTGCATCTCGTAAGCGCGCTTGTTCAGGACATCGATGATGCCGGTAATCTTCTTGGAGGAATCCCAGATGGGCACCACCACGGGGGCAATCTTATTGCCGTACTTTTCACGCAGCGCCTCAAAGGTGGCGTTGTAGTCAGAGTTGTCCTCGTCTACCTTGGAGATATAGACAAAGCGGGGCATATTCCGCTCTTCGCAGTACTTCCATGCCTTCTCGAAGCCGACGGTGATGCCGTCCTTGGCGGAGCAGACAATAATAGCGGCGTCAGCGGCACGAAGCGCCTCCATAGCGGCACCGGCGAAGTCAAAGCCACCGGGTGCGTCCAGCAGGTTGATCTTGCAGTTATGATACTCCAGCGGCACCACGGAGGTGGAGATGGAGATATTGCGACGGATTTCTTCAGGGTCGAAATCACAAACGGTGTTGCCGTCGGCATTCTTGCCAATACGGTCGATGGCACCGGTCATGTAGAGTAAGCTCTCTGCCAGAGCGGACTTGCCGCTGCCACTGTGGCCCAGCAGGCAGATATTACGGATCGCGTTTGCAGTGTACATGATAAAAATCTCCTTTCGGGAAGGCCTCTTGCCCTCCTGTGGTTGCTGTAAGGTGCTGAGCACCACAATGAAGACATTATATACGAAAGGCATATGGATTTCAATGCTTATTTTCGTCAAAATGCAAAATTGGAGGAAATGGCAGACGGACAGCTGTCCATCTGTGCAAAACGCCCAAAATGAGGTCAGCGTTGTGAACACTCCCGCAAGGATTCTATACATAAATTAAAGAGAATGATTGACCTTTCTCCAACAATCGACTATAATGTATTAAATATAATTTCGCTATACCCGCACCGCCGGTACAGCAGACGAACACTTCCCAAGGTGGCCTCTAAGGAGTGGACAGATATGGAGCAGGCAATCAGCGTCAGTGTGATATGCAACACCTTCAACCACGCCCGATTCATTCGGGATGCGTTGGAGGGATTCGTCATGCAAAAAACCAATTTTGCCTTCGAGGTGCTGGTTCACGACGACGCCTCCACCGACGGCACCGCTGACATCATTCGCCAGTACGCCCAGCAATATCCCCAATTGGTTCTGCCCATCTGTCAGGAGGAGAATCAGTTTTCCAAGGGCGTGCGCATCACACGCACCTTCCAGCTTCCCCGTGCCCGTGGCAAGTACATCGCCCTGTGCGAGGGCGATGACTACTGGACAGACCCTCTGAAGCTACAAAAGCAGTTCGATTTCATGGAAGCTAACCCGGACTATGCGCTTTGCACCTGCTCAACGGTATTTCTGGACGTATCCACCGGCAAGAAGCATACGAAATATCAAATCAACGAAGATCGGGATTTTACCGCCAGCGAGTTGATTCTAGAGGAAAAGGGTCGGGTATTTCAGTACGCCAGCTTCTTTCTCAAAGCAGAGGTGTTCCGTCAGAGCCCTCGCTGGATCACCACCTTTCCCGTGGGCGACTATCCCCTGTCCATCAACGCCGCCCTCAACGGCAAGGTTCGGATGCTGGCGGATACCATGACGATCTACCGGTTCAACACCGAAGGCTCCTGGACAGCCAATCTGCGTCGGGACCCTCAGCGGGCGCAGCGTATCGCCCAACGGATGGAGCAGGGACTGCTGGAGCTGGATGAGGATACTGATGGTCGGTATCACAATATCATCCGGCAGCGCATCACCCTGAATCGCTACGATACCGCCCTTCGCTGCCGGGATTGGAAGGCACTGAAATCCAAGGAGCTGCGACCCATTTATCGCTCCAAGCCCCTGTCCATCCGGTTGAAGCACCGGTTTATCTGCCAATTCCCCGGGCTTTACGACCGGCTCCGGAGGAGGTGACCTTATGGCATCGAAGAAAACAGTTGGGAACGCCTTGATGTGGAAGCTGCTGGAACGTTTTGGCGTGCAGGGCAGCCAGTTCGTGCTGCAGCTGGTGCTGGCGCGGCTGCTGGATCCGGAGCACTACGGCGTGCTGTCGCTGATGATCATCTTCACCACTCTCGCCAATGTATTCATCCAAAACGGCTTCAACACCGCACTGATTCAGAACAAGGACGTAACCGAGCGGGATTATTCCTCGGTGTTCTGGGTGACGCTAGCGGTGGCCGGAGTGCTGTACGGCGGACTGTTTCTGGCCGCCCCCGCCATCGCCCAATTCTATCATATGCCGGATCTGGTAGCACCTTTCCGTGTGCTGTGCCTAATTCTGTTTCCCGGTGCCTTCAACTCCATCCAGTTGGCTCACGTCAGCCGGCAAATGGATTTCCGTAAGGTCTTTACATCTAATCTGGCCGGTATGCTGATTGCCGGCGTGGCGGGCATCGCCGTGGCCATGATGGGCGGCGGCCTGTGGGCGCTGATTGTGCAGCAGCTGCTGAACGTGACCATCGCCTGTGCGGTGATGTGCTTCACCGTCAAGTGGCGGCCCCGATTCATCTGCGACCTATCCCGTGTGGGGGTGCTGTTCTCCTACGGCTGGAAGCTGCTGCTGTCCGGCCTGATGGACACGCTGTATCAGGAGCTGCGCAGCCTTGTGATTGGCAAAAAATACAACTCCGGCACTCTCGGCCATTACAACCGTGGCAAGCAATTCCCCCAGTTCATCATCAATGCGGTAAACACCACCGTCCGCAGCGTCATGCTGCCGGTAATTTCCTCGGAGCAGCAGGACAAGGGGCGTGTCAAATCCATGATGCGCCAATCCATCACTCTTAGTTCCTATCTGGTGTTTCCGGTGATGGCAGGGCTGGCCGGCGTGGCAGAGCCACTGGTGCGGCTACTGTTGACGGATAAGTGGCTGCCCTGCGTTCCCTATCTGCAGATCTACTGCTTCAGCTACGCCTTCTATCCCGTACATAGCTGCAACCTGCAGGCCATCAACGCCATGGGTCGCAGCGACGTGTTTTTGATTCTGGAAATTATAAAAAAGCTGGTGGGCATCCCGCTGCTTGTAGGTGCGGTGGTGCTGTTCAAGTCCCCCATCGCCATCGCCATGACCGGCGTGATTACCGCCTTTACCAGCAGCTTTATCAATGCTTTCCCTAATAAAAAGTTGGTAAATTACTCTTATCTGGAGCAAATGAAGGATGTTCTGCCCTCTTTGATTTGTGCGTTGTTGATGTTCGGCAGCGTCTGGGCGGTGCAGCTTCTGGCTCTGGGCTCTCTGGCAACGCTGGCGATTCAGCTTGTGGTGGGTGTAGGTGTGTATGTGGGGCTGTCCGCTCTGATTCGGCTAGAGCCCTTCCGCCTGCTGACCCAGATGCTCCTGAGTCGACTCAAAAAACAGTAAGGATGAGCTTTTATGAATGTGACCCGTTCTTCCATGCCCCCCTTTGAAGAATATTGCCGAGAGATTCAGGAGCTGTGGGACAGCCGCTGGCTGACCAATCACGGTTCCAAACATCAGCAATTCCAAGCAGATCTTTCTGCGTATCTGGGGCATGACAATGTTTCTCTGTTCGTCAACGGTCATCTGGCGCTGGAAACGGCGCTGGAAGCTCTAGATTTGCCCGCCGGCGGTCAGGTGATCACCACGCCCTTCACCTTCGCCTCCACCACTCATGCCATCGTCCGCAAAGGGCTGGAGCCGGTGTTCTGCGACATCGAGGAATCCTTCTATACCATGGATCCGGCTCGGCTGGAGGGGTTGATCACCCCAAAAACCGTGGCGATTATGCCGGTTCACGTCTACGGCAATCTGTGTCAGGTGGAGGCCATCGAGGCCATCGCCAAGCGGCACAATCTGAAGGTGATTTACGACGCCGCCCACGCCTTTGGTGTCCGCTATCAGGGGCAGAGCGTGGCAGCCTTCGGCGATATCGCCATGTTCAGCTTCCATGCCACCAAGGTGTTCCATTCCATTGAAGGCGGTTGCCTGTGCTATCAGGACAGCACATTGACGGAGCGGCTGCAGCAGCTTCGCAACTTCGGCATCTACGCCCACGGCGACTGCCTCTACCCCGGCGGCAACAGCAAAATGAACGAATTTCAGGCGGCCATGGGCATCTGCAACCTGCGTTATCTGGACGGCGAAATCCAAAAAAGGGGCGCAGCGGTGGCACGTTACCGCCAGCGGCTGGGCGGCGTGGAAGGCATCCGGCTGTGTCCGGTGCAGGAGGGCGTTACTCCAAATTATTCCTATTTCCCCGTGGTCTTTGAGGGCTACCGGCTGAATCGGGATCAGGTGTTCCAGCGGCTGAAGGAGCAGGACATCTGCGCCCGTAAATATTTCCATCCGCTGACCAGCAACATGGTCTGCTATCAGAATTTGCCCAGTGCCTGTCAGGCTGAACTACCGGTGGCAAAGCGCATCGTGGAACAGATACTGACCCTTCCTCTATTCGCGGATTTGACGCTGGAGGATGTGGATCGAATCTGTGATATTATCTTGAAATAAGGAGCGTTGCCAATGGAACGTTTTTGTCCCCATTGTGGCAAAGCCGCAGACAATCACACGCACTACTGTGACGGATGCGGCGGTCCTATCGACATCACCCCACCTCAGCCCCGATATACAACCTTAGCGGGCATGCCGCCTCCCCCTTATTTTCCGCCCGCAGGGTCAGAGCCCACTACATTTGACCCGTTCTCCCCTATCCCGCCTCGGCAGTTCGACACGCGGGTTCCCGGACGTGGATTGGGTATCACGTCCATGGTGATGAGCATTGCCGGCACGTTCCTCTCTTTGATCTTTTCTCTGGCCAGCGTCGGTCAGATGCACAGCTGGCAGTTTCGCCAGTCTTGGAATTCCCCGTGGTATCAAAATGAGCCTTGTCTGGCACCGGAGCTGATTTCCATTGTTCTTGTCTTTGGACTGATTCCGCTGTTGGCACTGCTGTTCGGTGTGATTTCCAAGAAGCGGGGTTACCGCTGCGGCATCAGCACCGCCGGCCTGATTATCGGAAGCATCGGCATAGCCATTTGTACCATCGCTTCGTTGTATTTGAGCCAGTTCCTTTAATAGCCAGCGCTCCGGTTTTCACCGGAGCGCTTATTTATCGTTAAAATTTCGGATGGACAATTATCGCATACATCCAGCTACGGATTGTGTCGCATGAAAGGCACCTCCACCATATGTAGTCGGATAGTAAAAAATGGGATTTCCCCAAAATAAATAGTAGATATTTTTCTGGAAATTCTCGAAATTTAGAAGTACAAAACCGGTGTTATTACCAATAAAATCGGTAAAAAATCGTACATTTTGCCCACTTGCCGATTACCTCAAAAAGTGGTATCCTATACACGGAAAATTATAGAGTAACTTTGCAAGGAGGATTATCATGAACAAAACACTGAAGCGGCTGGTCGCCTGCCTAACCTTGGCAGTGCTTCTGGCTTCCATGGTGTATGTAGCACCGCCAGCTCAGGCCGTCAACGAATTCTACGGCGACTACACCGATGCGGCGAAGGTCTACGATTACAGCTCCTGTCCCAGTATGCAGGGCTTGGCGGTAGGCTCTACCTATATGTACACCGTCAAAATCGGCAGCAACGATACTAGCGCCTTCATCTCCATGACCCACAAGGACACCGGCGCCACCACCCGCCTATACAACGCCGATGCCGGCAGCTATCTGTTCAACTATCTCGGCCACGCCAACGATATGGACGTGTGGGGCATCGACGGCTACTCCAACCTGTTCGTCACCACCACCAACAAGGGTAGCAACGCCATCGTCCGCCTGAAGCGCAACGGCAACAACCTGAACAAGGTCGCCAGCTATCGCCTCGTCTGCGACGGACAGGATATCTGCGCCACCGCTCTGGCCGTTAAGGGCTACTCCAACGGCAAGATTACCTTCCTGACCAAGTGGGGCATGGACCTGTACACTGGCTCTGTGGATGCCAGCCTGTCCAGCGCTACCATCCAGATGACCAAGCTTTGCTCCATCAGCAAGAGCAGAGTGTACATCAAGGGTCAGTATCTGGATCTGTCCAACTTCGTCAATCAGGGTTTTGGCTACTACAAGGACACCCTGTTTGTCCCCATCACCGGCGACGACACCCAACTGAATCGCAGCGTGATTATGGTGTTCGACCTGCGCAACGTTGCCACCGGCAGCACCATCTACCCCACCGAATCTCTGGTATTCCGGGTAACCAGCGGCGCCTACTCCGCTCTATTTGAAATCGAGAGCTGCGACATCTGCCCCACCGACGGCAAGCTGTACTTCAACACCAACCGTCGGAAAACCAATTCCAACACCAACCACGACGGCGTTTCCAGCATAGATGGCTATGTCTTTGAAACCCTTCCCGTGGATGCGCCTACCAGCGCCCCCAAATTCTCCATCCAGTACCACGCCAACGGCGGCAGCGGCTCCATGGCCAACACCACCGTGACCTATGGTATCGGCACCCCCCTGCGGGCCAACGCCTTCACCCGTACCGGCTACACCTTCACCGGCTGGACTGCCTATCGTACCGCCCAGAATCAGTGGTACTACACCAACGGCAGCACCACCGGCTGGTACGCCGAGGGCAGTCAACCCGCCGGCTACTACAAGTATATCTACAAAAATGGCATCAAGGTCGCCAAAACCACCGGCGTCAACGGGGATACGGTTCATATGTACGCCCAGTGGTCTCAGAACACCTACACTGTCACCTTCAAGGACGAGGACGGCACCACCCTCCAGAGCGGCAAGTTCGGCTACGGTCAGATGCCCTCTACCCCCACCGCCCCCACCAAGGCCCCTGACAGCAATTACATTTACACCTTCGCCGGCTGGTCGCCTGCTGTGACCACCGTCACCGGCAACGCCACCTACACAGCCACCTACACTGCCACCCCTGTCAATAACGAATCCAATACCGTCACCGGTACTATTGATGCCTATCTGGATCGGGTGGACTCTGCAAGTGAGCTGCAGGAGGGTGTGCCCTACATCATTTCCGATTACAGAGATACATGGTATCACTATGTACTTACCGGTCAGGTCGCCCAAAAGGTTTCCGGCAGCAAGACCCATGTGGGCCTGCTGCTTAGCGGCACCCCCAGTGTGGACACCACCGATCTGTGGTACATCAAGGACGGCAAGTTTGTCTACGGCGCTCCCGACAGCAACAAGTACCTGCTGATTTCTACCGATTCCAGCAGTCAGGGTGTGGTGCAGATTGGCAGCTACAATGCCGCTAACGCCGCCTATGCCACCTATTATTCCAGCGACAACTTCATCATCCGTGGCTCCAAGTATCTGAACCGCCATGGCGGCACCGTTAACGACGTGGTTGCCACTGGCTACGGCAGCGTAGGCGGCAGCTACTGGCATCTGGATCGGCTGTATCCTGCCAAGACCGTGAAGCTTTCTTTGGAATCCGATATGGATACCATTTTGGCCGGCGGCAAGCTGGTTTTGACCCCTGACGTTCTGGTTGACGGCGCTACCGCTTCCGGTTATCAGATTAGCTGGAGCAGCTCCAATAGCTCCGTGGCCACCGTATCCAACGGCACCGTTACCGCTGTGAATGCGGGTAACGTGACCATCACCGCCACCCTGTCTACCGCCAATGGTCAGGCACTGGCTAAGCCCATCAGCATCAGCATTGCCCTGACCGTGGACGAGAACACCGTCAGTGTTTCCGCCACCCAGAGTGCTTCCACTGTCCGGGCCAATTCTCTGCAGACCGGCGTTCCCTATATCATCACCGAATGGAACAGCGGCGCCGCCATCACCGGCACCATGCTCTACACCACCAGCTCCGGCTACAAGGGTCTCAACGGTCTGCAGGGTCTGCAGACTGTCAGTAGCTACGACCTGACCAACGCCCCCGTTTGGTACTACGATGGCACCGGCCTTCGCTACGGCAGCACCACCGGCAGCTATCTGGTGTACAACAGCTCCAACCAGATTGCTCTGGGCAATGCCAGCGCCGCCGGCATCGTCAACAAAATCAGCCTGTACAGCACTTCCCGTCAGACCTTCACCATGGCTCCTGCCAACGCCACCAAGTACCTGAATCAGATGGGCGGCGGCAATTACAACGTTGTGGGTCTGTACTCCAGCGCCTACTACAGCCAGTGGCACTTCAACCAGTTGATGCCCAAGCGGAATCTGACTCTGAGCGTCAACCCCGGCTCCGCTACCATCACCGCCGGCGATTGTCTGACCTTGAAACCCACCGTGACCGTTGACGGTGCTATCACCTCCAACTACACGGTGCAATACAGCTCCTCCAACAGCAGCGTCGCCGTGGTCAGCTCCAACGGCAAAATCACTGCCAACGGCAGTGGCACCGCAGTCATCACCGTGACACTGGTGGATGCCAACGGCAGAGCTATGGACAAGGCTTTGAGCGTCCAGATTCCCGTACAGGTAATCGGCAGCGCCGGCTACACCGCCACCGCTGTCCAGAACGCCAAGCTGGTGGCCGCCAGCAGTCTGAAAACCGGTGTGCCTTACATTGTCACCGAATGGAATTCCGGTGCAGCCCTCTCCGGCACTATGGTTTATACCTCCAGCGCTGACTACTGCGGTCTAAACGGCCTGCAGGGTCTGAAGGTTCTGTCCACCTACAATCTGGACAACGCTCCCGTTTGGTACTACGATGGCACCAACCTGCGCTATGGCAGCCCCACCGGCTCCAACAATTATCTGGTTTATAATTCTGCTGGACAGGTTGCCCTCGGTGCCGCCAGCTCTGCCAACATCTTCAATAAGATTGTGGCATACAGCACCAACACCTTCACCCTCTCCCCCGCCGGCTACTCCACCTACCTGAACCAGATGGGCGGTGCGGGCTACAACGCCGCCGGTCTGTACTCCAGCGCTTATTACAGCCAGTGGTACTTCAGCCAACTGGTGGAAGAAAAGACCGTCAACCTGACCGTCACTCCCAGCCGTACCACCCTGAGCATTGGGGATACCTCTACCCTGAGCGCTGCTGCGAAGGTTAACGGCACCGCCGCCTCTGACCTGCAACTGAGCTGGACCAGCTCCAACAACTCCGTGGCCACCGTGAATAACGGTATCGTCACTGCCGTTGCCAGTGGCGATGTGGTGATTACCGTCACCCTCACCGGTGCTGATGGGGATACCTTCCAGAATCCTATCTCCATCCAGATTCCTCTGACCATCGCATAATCACAAAGGTGCCTCCACACAGGAGGCACCTTTTGCTGTTAAAGAGAAGCTCCCTGACCGGTGTGGTCAGGGAGCTTTGATTCACTTATTTGCCAAATACTCAGCACGGCCAGTTTCGTAAAGGTTATTACCCTCGCTGTCGATGATGACGAACAGGGGCATATCCTCCACATACAGCTTACGCAGCGCTTCCGCACCCAAGTCCTCGTAGGCAATCAGCTCCGCAGACTTGATGCACTTGGCCAGCAGCGCACCGGCGCCGCCGATGGCACCGAAATACACGCCGGAATACTTCTTCATGGCATCCACCACTTCGGGCAGTCTTGCGCCCTTGCCAATCATGCCACGGGCACCCACGCTCATCATGGTGGGGGCGTAGGCATCCATGCGGCCGGAGGTGGTGGGGCCAGCAGAGCCAATCACCTGTCCGGGCTTGGCGGGAGTGGGGCCAACATAGTAGATGGTGGCATCCTTGGGGTCGAAGGGCAGTTCCTCCCCTCTTGCCAGCGCCTCGCACATCCGCTTGTGACCTGCGTCACGGGAGGTGTAGATGGTGCCGGTGAGGTAGACGGTATCGCCAGCCTTCAGGGTACGGGCCAGCTCCTCAGTCAAAGGCAGAGTAATATGCTTTTCCATTACAGCACCTCCGTCTTATGGCGGGTCACATGGCAATTGATGTTGATGGCGCAGGGCATACCGGCGATATGGGTGGGCAGCACCTCGATATTCAGGCCGATAGCGGTGGTCTTACCGCCGAAGCCTTGCGGGCCGATGCCCAGCGCATTCACCTTCTCCAGCATCTCCTGCTCCAGCTCCGCATAGTAGGGGTCGGGATTCCGGACATCCAGAGGACGCATGATGGCCTTCTTAGCCAGCAGCGCCGCCTTATCGAAAGTACCGCCAATACCAACGCCCACCACCATGGGAGGACAGGGGTTGGGGCCGGCAGTTTCCACAGTTTCAAGAATGAAATCCTTGATGCCCTGCAGGCCGGCGGAGGGCTTGAACATCCGAATCGCGCTCATGTTCTCACTGCCGAAGCCCTTGGGGCCAACGGTGATTTTCACATTCTCGCCGGGAACGATTTCGGTATAAATCATGGCGGGAGTATTGTCACCGGTGTTGCCACGGCGGACAGGGTCTGCCACCACGGACTTGCGCAGGTAGCCATTGGTATAACCACGGCGCACGCCCTCGTTGATGGCTTCGCTCAAATCGCCGCCCACCAGATGCACATCCTGTCCAATCTCCAGAAATACACAGGCCATGCCGGTGTCCTGACAGATGGGAACATTTTCGCTGTCAGCGATGTTGTAGTTTTCGATAATCTTATCCAGCACGCCACAGGCGATGCTGCTGTCCTCGCAGGCACGGCAGCTCTCGATGGCGCACTTCACATCACCAGGCAAGTGGGTATTGGCCTCAATGCAAAGCCGCTCCACCACGTCGGTAATGGCACTTACTTGAATCTCACGCATTTGGGAATTCCTCCTTATACGAGCATGAACGAATTAATCAGCTGGGATGCCAGCACCACCAGCACCAGTGCGATGGGATAGGTGGAGGCATAAGCACCAGCCACATCATCTGTGCCGGCAACACCAATCAGCGTACCCAGCGCAGGAGTTGAGGTCATGCCGCCGGTGATGGAGCCCAGATTGTTCAGCAGAGGCAGCTTGCAAATCTTTCTGGCGAACAGGTAGCCCACCACCATGGGAATGATGGTCATAATCGCACCGGCAGCAAAGCCGTAGACCACCAGCATGATGCCATACTCAGAAGCAGCAATCTGCTCCACCAGCTCTACGCCGCCTTCTACACCGGCACCCACCAGAAAAAGCATCAGGCCGAATTCACGGAAGCTCTTCAGGGCGTGCTCATCAATTTTCAGGCTGACAGGGCCGATATGTCCGAAGTGAGCCAGAATCAGGCTCATCAGCAGAGGGCCGCCGGTAAGGCCCAGAGAGAAGCAAGGGCCGTCAAAGCCCTCACCGCTGAGGGGAATCTTGATGGAGCCCAGCAGGATGCCCAACACCACCGCCAGACCGAAAGCACCGAAGCCGAACTCATCCAGTTCAAACCGCTTCTTTTCCTTCTTCTCCGCAGCGGCCGCGGCAGCAGCGTTACCAATCAGGGTTCTTTCCTTAGCCATATCTGCCTTGAGGATGCGGGGCATGATTTGCACAAACAGCACCACACCGATGACACCAAAGGGATACGCCACTGCGTGCCCCAGAGAAACCAGTCCCAGCTGGTCGGGAGCCATAGCCTCAACAGCGCCTTGCGCTGCGGAGAACGCAGGGGTAGAGGTCAGTGCGCCGGACAGGATGCCCGTGGCATAGGCAGAACCAATACCGGGAATCAGGGCAAATGCCACAGTAACGACAGCACCCATCAGGATAATCAGCGCCCCCATGGGTACATAGGACTTTGCGTTTGCCTTCAAATCTCTGAAAAATTTGGGGCCGGCAATGGATCCAACGGAGGTGACGAACAGCACCAGACCGATATTCGAAATGAATTTGAAGCTGGAAATCTTGCTGTCATGGGCATTGGCCATGAAGAAGTTCTTCAGCACAGGCACATCCTGCAAAGCCGGAATCGTACAAAGATAACCGAACAGCAGAGCAAACAGGAACACACCCGCAGTACCCAGACAAAGGCCCTTGACCTTCACACTGCCAAGCAGGTAGCCAATGAAGCAAACCAGAAATACACTGAGCAGGACTACAGGAGTCTGGCCCAGGCCAATCAGTTTAGAAACAAACTCCATATATCCGATTTTCCTCCAGATTACCGCTCATGGCGGGCGTACTTGGGCAGCAGCAGCGGGGACACGCCCTCCTCGGCGCAGTCGGCAGCGGCCAGTTCCTCTGCGTAAGCCTTGATATGATCCAAGTTCATTTCGCCCAGCTCCGTTTCCGCAGCACGGCGAGCAGCAGCCTTACCAGCATTACGTCCAAAGACGATGATATCCAGCAGGGAGTTACCCATCAGACGGTTACGGCCATGAATGCCGCCAACAGCCTCGCCGGCAACCAGCAGGTTGGGGATGGCCTTGGTGTAGCCCTCGCCGCCAATCTCCAGACCACCGTTTTGGTAGTGGAGGGTGGGATAGACCAGAATGGGCACTTTTCTCATATCAATGCCGTAGTTCAGGTACATACGCAGCATTGCGGGAATTCTCTTTTCAATGGTACCCTCACCGCCCAGAATCTCAATCATAGGAGTATCCAGCCAGACACCGCTGCCCAGAGGAGTATCCACGCCCTTGCCGTTGGCACATTCACGAATGATAGCAGAAGCGGAAACATCTCTTGTTTCCAGAGGATGCGCATAAGCCTCACCATCTTTGTTAACCAACATAGCGCCCAGAGAACGTACCTTCTCGGTGACCAGTGCGCCGAAAATCTGGCTGGGGTAGGCAACGCCGGTGGGGTGGTACTGGATGGTATCCTGATACAGCAGAGGAGCACCGGCACGGTAGCCCAGAATCAGGCCGTCGGCGGTGGCACCGTAGTGGTTGGAGGTGGGGAAGTTCTGGTAGTGCAGACGGCCTGCACCGCCGGTGGCGATGATGACGGTCTTGGCACGGGCAACCAGATAATCGTCGGTTTCCATGTTCAGCAGGACCGCGCCGGCAACCTGACCCTTATCGTCCTTAATCAGCTCCACAGCGGAGGTAAACTCCACCACGGGAATCTGACGGTTCAGAACTTCGTCACGGACGGTACGCATAATCTCAGCGCCGGAGTAGTCCTTACAGGCGTGCATACGCTTGCGGGAGGTGCCGCCGCCATGGGTGGTGACCATGGTGCCGTCCTCACTCTTGTCGAACATGACGCCCAGCTTGTTCAGCCACTGGATAGCATCGGGTGCCTCCATGACCAGACGGCGCAGCAGCTCGGGACGGGCAGCAAAGTGGCCGCCACCGAAGGCATCCAGATAGTGCTGCACGGGGCTGTCGTTGGGCTTGTCGGCGGCCTGAATACCACCCTCGGCCATCATGGTGTTGGCATCGCCGATGCGCAGCTTGGTGACAATCATCACGTTGGCACCGGCCTCATGGGCCTCAATGGCTGCAGAGCAGCCGGCGCCGCCGCCACCGATAACCAGAACGTCTACATCGTAGTCAATCTTGGTCAGGTCGATGTTCTCATTCAGCAGACGGCTGTTGGAGTGGATCAGGTTGGTCAGCTCCACAGGAGCCTTCTGACCCTTGTTGGGGCCAATCTTGATTTCCTTGAAGCCCTCTGCCCGATAGTCGGGGTGGTAGGCCTTCAGCAGCTCGCTCTTTTCCTCAGCGGTCATACGGCGGGGCTCCGTGCTCATACGCTCAGCACGGGTGGCTTCCACCTTCTTAATGGATTCCAGCATTTCAGGTGTAAACATATTGACCCCTCCTTACTTCTCGATATCCCGATGGTTGTACAGCTCCTGCATCTCGCTGATGGGCTTCTGCATAATCGCCTCGATCAGCTCGTCATATGCACCGGAGTTGATCTCATCAACTCTGTTTTTCAGGTGCTCAGTCTCGGGAGCGATGTACTTACCGGTCAAACGGCGGGCAAGCAATCCCACCATGGGATGGCTGATACCGGCAGGGCAACGGACGGAGCAGCAGCCGCAGCCAACACAGTCGAAGGACTCCTCGGCACACTTCTCGAACTCGCCACGCTGGGCGTAGGCGATGTACTGCATGACGTTCAGGCTCTGAGTACATGCCTTGGTGCAGGCATTACAGCCGATGCAGGCGTAGATTTCAGGATACAGCTCCATCATCACACGCTGGTCGGCCTTGATTTCGTTGATGTCGTAGGTACGCTTGTCGGTGGGGAAGAACGGAATGGAGGCGACGTACATTCCCTCCTGAACCTGCGTCTGGCAGGCGAGGCACGTCTTCAGCTCATTCTTGCCCTTGATGCGATAGATGGTGGCGCAGGCGCCGCAGAAGCCATGGCGGCAACCGCAGCCACGCTTCAGAGTATAACCGGCGTACTCCATGGCGGTCATAATCGTCAAATCACCGGGAACGGAGTACTTCTTTCCGTAAAAATAGACATTTACCATATTTGCCATTGGTTTTAGTCCTTTCTTATTACAATTTCCAGCGGCGAAGCCGCCCTTGGCCCCCTCTGACGAGGGGGCTGTCAGCGAAGCTGACTGGGGGAGAGAAAACAATGAGTAATATTCGTTTTTCTCTCCCTCCGCCCCTTCGGGCACCTCCCTCATTAGAGGGAGGCTTTGGGGATACCGCTTTAATATTCGTTAGGCAGTTCGTCCACCTGGTCGAACCGGAACACGGGGCCGTCCTTGCAGACGTACTTGGTGCCGATGTTGCAGCGGCCGCACTTGCCGATGCCGCACTTCATTCGCAGCTCCAGCGTGGTATAGACCTGCTCCATGGCAAAGCCCATTTCCTTCAGGCCCTGCAAGCAGAACTTAATCATGATGGGAGGGCCGCAGAGGATGGCGGTGCGGTTGGTATCGAAGGCCAGCTCCTTCAGGTAAGAGGGAACGAAGCCTACATGACCGTCCCAGCCTTCCTGCTCACGGTCGATGGTCAGATGCACATTGACACCGGGAATCTTGGACCAGACCTCCTCAATCTCCTTGCGCTGCACCAAATCGTCAGCGCTGCGGGAGCCGTAGAGGATGTCGATTTCGCCGTAATTATCCCGATTGTCTAAGCAGTAGTTAATCACACTGCGCAGAGGCGCAAGGGCGATACCACCGGCAATGAACAGCAGATTCTTACCCTTCAGCTCCGTTTCCACAGGGAAATTGTTGCCGTAGGGGCCACGAACCATGATTTCATCACCCACATTCATGGAGTGCAGATGCTCCGTCAGCACGCCGCAGCGCTTGATAGAGAACTCCTGATACTCCTTGTTGGTGGGAGAAGAGGTGATGGAGAACATGGCCTCGCCCACACCGGGTACGCAGACCATGGCGCACTGACCGGGCATATGCTCAAAGAGCTTGCCGCCCTCGGGGGCGTTGACCCGGAAAGTCTTTACATCAGGGGTTTCGGTGCGGATGTCGGTGATGATGCCCACCTGAGGAATCAGGCAGTCCCGCATGAAACCGGGGTTGTGCTTACACTCGTGCATCACTTCGCTCATCACACGCCCTCCTTTCCAAAGGCCTTGATGACCTTAACGATATTCAGATGGCTGGGGCACTTGTCAACACAGCGGCCGCAGCCGACGCAGGAGTACATCCCCTCATTGTTGGCAGGATAGTAGGCCAGCTTGTGCATGAACCGCTGACGGAACCGCTGCATCTGGCTGGTACGGTTGTTGCCGTGGGCCATCATGGTAAAGTCGGAATACATACAGCTGTCCCAGCAGCGATAGCGCTGGATGCCGTTGCCGGTATTGTAGTCCTTGATGTCGTAGCACTGGCAGGTGGGGCACACAAAGGTACAAGTACCGCAGGCAAGACACGGCTTATACAGCTGCTCCCAGATGGGAGAGTCGAACCTCGTCTGTGCGGCTTCCGCACCCCAGCCCTCCAGAGAGAGGGTGCCGTTGGGCAGCTTTTCGTAGATACTGCGTATGGCGGTCTGCTCCGCCTCCACGGCGGCAGCATCCGCATCGGTCAGCAGGTCTGCCACCAGTGCAGTCAGCTTCTCGCCCTTGGGGGTTTTCGCATCCCAGTACAGCTCATCGCCAATCATCCAAGTGACCACGTCACCGGCGGGGGCGGCGCAGTCGATGCCGAAGGTCTTGCAGAAGCAGGAGGTTTCCGGCGCATGGCAGGCATAGGACACGATGATGCCATGCTCCCGACGGGCAGCATAGTAGCTATCCACCGGCTCGCTGAGGAACACCCGATCCAGCACATCAATGGCACGGACATCGCAGGCACGGATGCCGAACACCACAAAGGGGGCATCCTCCAGCTTTTCGGGAACGATTTTGGTCTTGCCATCTTCCTTGTGGCAGGAATACAGGTTCTCGCTCTGGGGGAAGAAGGCATCCTTGGGGGACTTGACGGTTTTCAGAGTGTCCAAATCCACCTCAGCGGCCTCGTCCCATGCGGCGAAATTGGTCTTGCCGGCGGACTTCACCGGCAGGTAAAGCTCATTGCTTTCAGCAATCTTTGCAAAGAGGGCACTCAGATTATTCTTATTGATTTTCAGCATCTTCTTACCCCCTCTTGGTCACGATATCTGGCTCGCAATCGTCCAGCTGGAAGTTGGTCAGCGGGCCTCTGGCGTCGATATCGGCACCAGCCTGGAAATCGCCGTACAGCTCGTTGATATCCTTGATGAACTTCCGGTTGAACAGATGCAGCGGAATGCCCTGAGGACAGACGCGGCTGCACTCGCCGCAGTCGGTGCAGCGACCGGCCACGTGGAAGGCACGGATAATATGGAACATCTTCTCCTCGAAGGAGGTGGTGTTGGCCTTCTGGGCGGAATCGAATTTATTGCTGTCAAAGACGCACTTGCGGCAGGAGCAGGCAGGACACACATTCCGGCAGGCATTGCAGCGGATGCACTTACTCAGCTCGCTCTGGAAGAAGGCGAACTTCTCCTCGGGACTCATGGCCTCGATTTTGGCAACCTCCGCAAAACGGTCGGCATCAATGGTATCCACGGACTCGCCAATCAGCTCATCGTAGACCATATGCTCCTTGCCCTTGCAGACATGGCACCGCTCCAGCATGGCGGACTTGTAGGAAACCTCGGTATCGCCGTAGAGGGTCTTGACGGTGAGGGTTTCGGCGGCATCGGGGTAGTCAGCACCGATAACATCCAAAATACCCTTGGCATCGATGTTCTCAACTTTCAGCTTTCCCTTGCAGCCAACGCCGATGATGTAGGCCTTCTCCCGATCCACACGATGCTCCTTGGTCAGCTGGTTGAAGCTATAGGTATCGCAGGGCTTCAGGAACACGAGAGTCTTGCCCTCCAGCTTGGAGGCCTCGATCATATACTTGCTCAGGTTGGCACCGCAGAAGCCGTTATACACGAAATTCTCCAGCTCCTCGGCATTATTAAAGAACGCAGGCTCCACGTCCCAGACGTTTTCGCCCTTGCGCCAGCCCAGAACACGGGCAACCTCGCCGCTTTCCAGCAGCGCTTTGGCTCTATTGATCAATTCTTGCATCTCAGATCCCCCAATCTCACGTTCGGGCCAAGGCTGCGAACCTTTTCCACGAAGCTGTTCATGGTTTCGGAGAACTTCACGCCCTCAGCGGCGGACACCCATTCCACACGGGTACGGCCGTTCTCCACGCCCAGATAGTCCAGCATGGAAAACAGCAGAGTCATCCGGCGGCGGGCATAGTAGTTGCCGGTGGAGTAGTGGCAGTCACCGGGGTGGCAACCGCACAGAATCACGCCGTCCGCGCCCTTCTCAAAGGCACGGAGGATGAACATGGGGTTGACCCGGCAGGAGCAGGGCACCCGAATAATCTTCACATCTGCCGGATACGCCAGTCGGCTGGAGCCGGCCAGATCCGCACCGGCGTAGCTGCACCAGTTGCAGCAGAACGCTACAATCGTGGGGCGGAAATCATTATTTATCGACATATTGCGTCCACCTCCGCGAGAATTTGTCTATTGGAGAAGCCCTGCAGATCCATGGCGCCGCTGGGGCAGGCAACGGTACAGGCACCGCAGCCCTGACACAGAGCGTTATTGACCACCGCCACACGGCGATCCTCACGGATGCCATGGTCGTTGATGAGCTTCGTTTCGTAGGAAATCGCACCGTAGGGACACACGTTGGCGCAGGTAGAGCAGCCGTTGCACAGCAGCTCGTCGGCCTTGGCGGTGCAGGGGTTGGTTTTCAGCTTATCCTTCGCCAGCAGGCCAATGACCTTCACCGCAGCGGCACCGGCCTGTGCCACAGTTTCGGGGATGTCCTTGGGACCTTGGCAAACACCGGACAGGAACACGCCGGCGGTGGGAGATTCCACAGGCCGCAGCTTGGGATGTGCCTCGGTGAGGAAGTTGTTGGTATCGATGGAGGCCGTCAGCATGGTGGCAATCTTTCGCACATCGGGGTTCGGCTCGATGGCGGTAGCCAGAACGACCATATCAGCCTTCTTCAGAATCTGCTTCTGATCCAGAAGATCCACGCCCTGCACCAGCAGGCTGCCATCGGGCTGGGGAATGACCTTGCCAACCTGACCCTTGATGTAGTTAACACCATAGTCCTCCACCGCACGGCGGTAGAACTCATCGAAGTTTTTGCCGGGGGTACGAACGTCAATATAGAACACGGTCACATTGGTATCAGGGTACTTATCCCGAATCAGCATGGCGTGCTTGGCGGTGTACATACAGCAGATTTTGGAGCAGTAGGGCTTGCCACGGTCGTCGGAGCAGCGGCTGCCCACGCACTGAATGAACACGATTTCCTTGGGTGCCTTGCCGTCGGACAGACGTTCCAGATGACCCTTGGTGGGGCCGGCAGCGTTCATGACACGCTCCAGCTCCAGAGAGGTGATCACGTCCTTGCTCTGGCCGTAGGCGTACTCGCCGTAGTTGTCCAATTTGATGGTATCAAAGCCGGTGGCAACCACGATGGCACCATAGTTCTCGGTGATGATTTCGTCCTGCTGGGCATAGTTGATAGCGCCGGCCTGACAGACCTTTTCGCAAACGCCGCACTTACCGGTCTTGAACTTGATGCAGGCGGTGGTATCGATAACCGGCACGTTGGGAATCGCCTGTGCGAAGGGGGTATAGATGGCAGAACGGTTATTCAGACCTCTGTTGAACTCGTTGGGAGTCTTCTTAGAGGGGCACTTCTCCTGACAGACACCGCAGCCGGTACACTTGGCGATGTCCACGAAGCGGGCCTTCTTGCGGATGTCCACCGTGAAGTTGCCCACGAAGCCCGCAACCTTTTCCACCTCGGAATAGGTATGGATGGTGATGTTTTCATGAGCAGCTGCCTCCACCATCTTGGGGGTCAGGATACAAGCAGAGCAGTCCAGCGTGGGGAAGGTCTTATCCAGCTGGGACATCCGACCGCCGATGGAGGGGGTCTTTTCCACGATGTCCACCTTGTAGCCAGCATCCGCAATGTCGATGGCGGTCTGGATACCGGCGATGCCGCCGCCGATGACCAGCGCCCGCTTGGTGACCATGCTCTCGCCAGCCTGCAACGGTGCGTTCAGATGCACCTTCGCCACAGCGGCACGCATCAAAATGGTGGCCTTCTCGGTGGCCTCGACCATGTCCTTGTGGATCCAGGAGCAATGCTCACGAATATTGGCGATTTCCACCATGTAGGGGTTGATGCCGGCACGCTCGGCGGCCTTACGGAAGGTAGCCTCGTGCATACGGGGTGAGCAGGAGCAGACCACAATGCCGGTCAGCTTTTTCTCTGCCACAGCGGCAGCGATGCGGGACTGGCCAGCCTCACTGCACATATAGGGGTAGTCTTCTGCGTGGACAACGCCCTGCTCCAGCAGAGCCATTTCCACGACCTTTTTCACGTCCACCGTGGCAGCGATGTTACTGCCGCAGTGGCACACAAATACGCCAATTCTTTGCAAGGCAATCACCTCCGGTACTTTCTAAAAGCGCTCATGAGCAGCTGCTGGGGCGTTTCGTCATCCAGCAGTTCGGGGATCTCGTCGGCAGACAGGTACTCCTGCCCTCTTTGACGAACCACCACCTGACGGGCTGCGTCAATCAGCTTGCCGGGCTTCACGCCACGGGGGCACCGCTCCACGCAGGCAAAACAGCTCAAGCACTTGTACAGGGACTTGGAGGCGGTCAGGGCCTCGATGTCCTCGTTGATTACATAGGAAACGAATTGATGGGGCTTGATGTCCATCTCATTGTAGGAGGGGCAGGAAGCGGAGCATTTGCCGCACTTCATGCACTTGAGAGGATTCACGCCGGAAATCTCACGAATCAGTTCCGCTTGCTTGTTCACTGTGCATCCTCCTTCACACCCAGAGCCTCCGCCAGAAGCTCAGTAAAATAGACCACAGGTAGCTTGCCACTCTTGTTCAGATTGTACTTGCACAGCGGGCAGGCCGTTACCAGGCACTCCGCCTCAAAGCCGGCGGCGCTTTCGGTAATCTTGTCGCACATAGAGGTGGCCAGCTCCTTCTCCTTCAGGCTGATGTAGCCGCCGCAGCACTCGTTGCGGTAGGGGTAAATCACGGGCGTGGCGCCGATGGCACGGATGAAATCCTCCAGAATGGTGGGATTCTCCGCGTTGTCGAAAGCCATCACGTCGCTGGGGCGAAGCAGCAGGCAGCCGTAGTAAGCGCCAATCTTCTTGCCGGTCAGAGGGTTGACAACCTTCTTCTTCAGCTCGTCGAAGCCCACACGGTCACGCAGCACCTCAAGGAAGTGCAGCACCTTGGTCTCGCCCTTGTAAGGCTCGTCAAGCTGCATATAATTGTTGGCTCGATTTTGTGTGTCTTCAACATTTACCATGTCGTCATTGACACGCTTGAGCACATGGTAGCAAGCGCTGCACACCGCTACCAAATCCTGCCCCTTCTCCTTAGCGGCGTTCAGGGCACGGACAGAGGGCAGTTTGCTGGCGATTTCATCGCCGCCCAGCGGATACACACCGCCGCAGCACTGCCAGTTGTCCAGTTCCTCCAGCGTGAAGCCCAGCGCCTCAGCAGAGCGTCTGGCATAGGTATCCAGATCCTTGGCCTTAGTGCGCAGGGTGCAGCCGGGATAATAGCTGTACGTCATAATCGATCCTTCCTTTCAATCCGCAGATCGCGGAGGGAATAACATATTATATGGCAGGTAATTATCGATAAATTCCTACCGATATCTCCCCCCATTATAACCGCTTTTTAGTCAAAATGCAAGGATTATCTTACGAGAATGTACACAAAAATCCACTTTTCAGAGCTTTATATTTGTGGACTTTTTCGCCGTAACCTGCCAGTCTTTTCAGCATACCACAGTCCCCCGTCCGTGTCCACCCCTTCAGGACTGGTAAATAATGAATAGCAAAAACCGCCCCCCAAAAGAGGAGCGGTAGGGTTATGGCTAATCGGGCGTAAACACGACAATGCTTTCTGCTTGGCACTGCAAAATCTGGCATAAGCGCTCCAGCGTGAACATGGTAATGGAACGGTTATGCTTGAGATTATTGACCGTTCTGGGGTTGATGCCGTGCTTGTTGATAAGCGTATAGGTGGTTTCCCCACGTTTCTCCATGGTTTCCCACAGCGGATCATAGCTTATCAAGCACATCGCCCCCTTTTTAAAAGATACGTTCATTATCCTTTGTAAAAACGGGCTTGACTATACTGAAATGTGTATCTATAATCATCACAAAAAGGAGGGTACGCTTTGGACAATAGATTGGAGCGACTGTATCATCTTCCGGACATTGCGCAACTGGAGGATGTCCATCTGGAAACCCTTCGGGAGCATTGTGCCGTGCTGGAAGAACGGATGTCGGAAATCATCGGAAAATTATCGCTAGATGAACAGCAAATCATCGAGGCATATCTCGACATAAGAAACGAGCTTAAATATCAATCCGTCAAAACCGCCCTCAAATGGGGAAAAATCATTATGAATCATACATCAAAACCAACATATCAGAACGCTAAATTATCGTTTTCGTGACAGAAAAGCTGTCATTGCGAGGGCCGTAGGCCCGTGGCAATCTCCTGCTGAAAGCTACATCCACAATGAGCGTTGAGGAATAAAAATGACGTTTTAACGCTGTTTTCATTCCTGTGGGCTGATAAAGTACAAACGCTGTGCCGGGAGATTGCCACGTCGCTTCGCTCCTCGCAATGACATGGTTGTTCGATACGTTGGTGCGCTAAACGATAATTTATTACACCGCTTTGGGGGCGCACAAAAACCGCTCCTCGGGTGAGGAGCGGTTTTATGATTCAGCAATTTGGGAAGCAGCCAATTACTTGCCAGCGCCGGCAATCTGAGCAGCGACTTCGGCAGCGAAGTCGTCAACCTTCTTCTCGATGCCCTCACCCTTGATGTAGTGAACAGCGTCAACGAAAGTGACCTTGCCACCCAGCTTCTTGGCAGCGTCAGCAATATAGCCGGCCACGTCGCCCTTGAACAGGTCGCCGCGGACGAACTCCTGCTGCAGCAGGCAGATTTCCTTGTAGAAAGCAGCCATCTTACCGGCGGCAATCTTCTCCTTGACCTCGGCGGGCTTGCTGGCCATCTTGGGATCGTTGTCCATCAGAGCAACCTGAACGGCCAGCTCCTTGTCGATTTCAGCCTGAGGCACCTGAGACTTGTCCCAGTACTTAGCGCCCATAGCAGCAATCTGCATAGCAACGTTCTTGCCGATTTCGGTAGCGTCGATGTCACCCTCCACAGCCAGGTTCACCAGAACGCCGTGGGTGCCGCCAGCGTGGACGTAAGCCACGTTGGTGTTCTCGGGCAGACGGACAAAGCGGCGAATCTGCATGTTCTCGCCGATGGACATAACCTTCTCCTGCATGATTTCGGTGACGGTCAGGCTGGAGTTGGGGTAGGTGCAGGCCTTCAGAGCCTCCACGTCAGCGGGGTTCTGCTCAGCGACCACAACAGCCAGATTCTTGACCAAATCCATGAAGGCATCAGTCTTGGCAGCGAAGTCGGTCTCGGAGTTGACCTCAATCACGACACCCACGCCGCCCACGACGGTAGCGTAAGCAACGCCCTCGGCAGCAATGCGGTCAGCCTTCTTAGCGGCCTTGGCCAGACCCTTCTCACGGAGCCAGTCCACAGCCTTATCCATATCGCCATCGGTAGCGGACAGAGCAGCCTTGCAGTCCATCATGCCGACATTGGTCATTTCACGGAGCTTCTTAACATCCAGTGCGGTAAAAGCCATTGTTATTTCCTCCTAAGATATAATTACTCAGCGGCGGCCTCGGTCTCAGCCTCGGCGGCAGCGTCCTCACCCTGACGGCCCTCGATGGCGGCGTTGGCCATGGTGGCGGCAATCAGGCGGATGGCGCGAATAGCGTCATCGTTGCCGGGGATAACGTAGTCGATTTCATCGGGATCGCAGTTGGTGTCAACGATAGCCACGATGGGGATATTCAGCTTGCGAGCCTCAGCGATGGCGTTGCGCTCCTTACGGGGGTCAACGATGAACAGGCAAGCAGGCAGCTTCTTCATTTCCTTAACGCCGCCCAGGTACTTTTCCAGCTTCTCGATCTCGCCCTGCAGCTGGATGACTTCCTTCTTGGGCAGCATGGCAAAGGTGCCATCAGCCTCCATCTTACGCAGCTGAGCCAGACGGTCGATACGGGTACGCATGGTGCGGAAGTTGGTCATCATGCCGCCCAGCCAACGGGCGTTGACGTAGTAACCGCCGCAACGGGCAGCCTCTTCCTTGATAGCGTCCTGAGCCTGCTTCTTGGTGCCGACGAACAGCACGTTGCCGCCATTGGCGGAAATCTCACGAACGAAGTTGTAGGCCTCCTCCAGCTTCTTAACGGTCTTCTGCAAATCGATGATGTAGATACCGTTACGCTCGGTGTAGATGTAGGGAGCCATTTTGGGGTTCCAGCGGCGGGTCTGGTGACCGAAGTGAACACCGGCCTCCAGCAGTTGCTTCATAGATACGACAGCCATT
>SVME01000098.1 GCA_015067605.1 Oscillospiraceae bacterium | reverse complement strand
GTATCAGACCTGTTGCCAGTTTTCAGGTTTCGCCATTCCCCTTCCGACCTCGCTTGCGCTCGGCCACCTTCCCCTCGGGGGAAGGTATAGCGCCTGCGGCGCTTAGTACGCTAAACGATAATTTACCTCGCCATAAATAAGGAGGATCATGCCATGGCTTGGCTTGAGATTACCATAAATACCGCTGGTCAGGGCACCAGCAGCGTTGCTTCCACTCTGACAGCTGCCGGTTTTTCCGACTTGGTCATTGAAGATCAGAATGAGTTTGAGGCCTTTTTAGAAGACAATCGGGATTACTGGGACTACATCGATGAGGATTTGCAGCAGCAGTTGCAGGGGCTGTCCCGCGTCAAGCTGTATCTGGAAGACGGCGACAAGGCCAATCTGGCACGACTGGAGGAACTGGTTACCCAGTTGGCGCTGACCATGGAGGTGGCTACGCTGCCGGAGGTGGACTACGAGGAAAGCTGGAAGGACAGTTACCCTCCCCAGCCCATCGGTCAGAAGCTGATCGTTCTGCCCTACTGGCTGGCAGAGCAAGACACCGCCGGACGGTTGCCGGTGATTCTGGATCCGGGTCTAACCTTCGGCACCGGCGCTCACCCCTCCACCCAAATGGTGATGGAGGCTATGGAGGAGCTGGTGACCCCCGACTGCCGGTGTCTGGATTTGGGCAGCGGCAGCGGCATTTTGTCCATCGCCGCTCTGCGGCTGGGTGCTGCCGGTGCTGTGGGCGTTGACATTGACCCAAAAGCTGAGGACATCGCTCGCCAGAACGCCGCCTACAACGGCTTCGCCGCTCCGGAATTTACCGCACTGACCGGAAATGTCACTGCCGACCGGACGCTGATGGACCGGCTGGCACAGGATGAATACCAGATTCTGCTGGTCAACATCGTAGCGGATGTAATTATCGGGCTGGCCCCTTCCCTGCCCCATTTCATGACCGAAAACACCCGACTGATTTGCTCCGGCATTCTGGACAGCCGGCTGGAGGATGTGCGCAAGGCACTGCTGGCCGCCGGAATCCAGCCGCTGGTGGTAAAGCAAAGCGAGGAATGGCGATGCATCATCGCCGAGAGGAGGAACCCATGATTTTTTCCTACCGCACACGAAAGCGCCTAATCAATCTTGGCATCACGATTCTCGTGCTGTTGCTGGTGGCGGCGATTGTGTGGCTATGCGGCATCATCTGGCTGGACCGGTATGTGGTCTACTCCAGAAGTGGCGCCCGCATCGATTTTAATCAGAGTCCCACCTTCCCCTCCGGCGTTGTGGCGAAGCCCACAGTACAGAATTTTTCCGTAAATGTTTTCTATGACGAGCCGGAAATCGAAGCGCCGGTGGTGGATGTGATGCCCACCAGCATCAGCGGCTACTACATTGACTCGGAAGCCCTAAAGACCGATATCCCCGCCGTGCTGGAGCAGGTGCAGAAGCTTGAGAAGGATACGGCGGTGCTGCTGGATGTGAAGGACATCCGTGGGCATTTCTATTATTCCTCAAGCGTCAGCACCAAACGTGCCAAGGATGTGGATATCGAGCAGATGGATCAGCTGATTCAGTATCTGCTGGAGTCGGATTTGTATCTGATTGCCCGTCTGCCCGCCCTACGGGATTACGAGTTTGGTCTTAACAATGTGCCCTGTGGTCTGCCCCGAAAGGGCGGCAACGGCTCTTTGTGGCTGGACGATACCAACTGCTACTGGCTGGATCCCACCAAAAGCGGCACGCTGGATTATCTAGCACAGCAGGCCATGGAGCTGCGGCTCATGGGCTTTAATGAGGTGGTTTTTACCGATTTCCGTTTCCCCAACACCGAAAAGATTACCTTTGAAGGGGACAAGGAGCAGGCCATTGCGGAGGCTGCGGCTACACTGGTGCAAAAGGTTTCCGCTGATAAATTTTTCCTATCCTTCCACAGCGAAACCACCACCTTCTCCCTGCCAGAGGGTAATTGCCGGCTGTATCTGGCGGATGTTCCGGCGGCGGATGTTTCCACAATCGTGGAACAGATTGGCTCTGAAAATCCCGCCATTCAGATGATGTTCCTGACTACCGTTCACGACACCCGCTTCGACGAATACTGCGTCCTTCGCCCGCTGGACGAAGCCCCATGAACTATCTTCTCACAAAGCGACCGCCCCTCCGAGGAGGGGCGGTTTGTGTATTTAGATTGCGGAGTAGCCGTGGGAATTGACCAGCGCGTCGATTTTTCTGCCCTTCTTGCAGTAGGGGCAATCCTTATAGTCATAGCTAGCGTAGTCGGGGATATCGTTCAGGCTATAAACCGAGCGAACAGGCAGGTTGCCCAGATGATCCACGGCACTGTACAGCGCCGCAACGCCAACCACTTCACCACCGTAGTAGCCAATGGCTTCCACGCCCTTGCTGGCAGTGAAGCCAGTGGTGCAGGAGGCCATCAGAATCAGCACGTGCTTGTTGCGAATCATAGGCTGGATGTTGTCACGGAAAATCATCTGGGAGTTGGAATTGTACTCCGGCTCGATGACGTAAATGGACTTATGGGCGTTGATAATCTGGAAGCCGCTCTTGGTCAGCTCGTCAGCAAGGCAGGTGCCGATAACCGCCATGCCGTCCAGACACAAAATGGTGTCCACAGGCGTATCGTTCTTGAAGTTGGCAACCAGCTGCTTAGCAACGGCCTGGGCCTCGCTCAGACGACTCTTATGGTAAGTAATGTCAATATAATAATTGATATGGCTGTGGTTAGTGGCAAAATGGCCTCGGGCGTAGCGCAGAGGCACATTGCCATGGCGCACAGGCAGATTCGCAATTTCAATCATAGGGGTAATCCTCCGTGTGTATAAATTCAAAAAAGCGTTTTCAGCTCCGGCAACAGCGTTTTCGCCGGATGCCTAAAAACGCTTTTTTTCATTATACCCCGAAAGGGCACCGATTTTCAAGAATTTTCATTCCGGCAGGCTGAACAAAATTTCTCCGCGGCGATTGTGCAATTTGTCGTCACAGCCCTTGGGCATTTATCTCGCCGATTAGCAGGTCGACATGATTCTTATAGTTCTCCAGCGTGATGTCGCCGTTCATGACCGCCTCAGCGAAGTTGCTCATGGGGGCCCAGAAGGCGCTCATCTCATCAATATAGGGCTGCATCGTGGAGCAGTTGTTCATAACGGCCAGCTCAGCGGCAGCGACCTCGCTGGCGGTGACGGTGGCGTTATTGGCCAGATTCTTGTGCGCAGGAATGATGCCACGCATCTCGAAGCGCTCCAACTGAGATTCCTCGGAGGACAAGAACGCAGCCAGCATCATGGCTTCCTTCTGGTTCTCGCAATGGGGGTTAACGCCGATGGCCTTGGAGCCAGCGAAGGCCCTCAACTGAACCTGCTTGCCACCCATGGTGATGGTGGGCAACGCAGCGACGCCCAGCTTGTCGCCCATGTACTCATGCAGATAGGCATAGTCCCAAGAGCCGGAGAACATCGCATCGACAGAGCCTTCGATCATACAGATAACGCCGGAACCGTTGATGTCGTCAAAGAAGTTCTCGTGAGACGCCACCTTGACCATAGCCTCAGCCGCTTCGTAGCCAGCCTGACCGCCGAACTGAATACCGGCAGCGGCATCAATACCACTTGGGCCAAACAGGGTGCAGCCGTTCGCCATAAAGAAGCCAGCGGTGTACCAAGCGTTACCCATCTGCATAGCGACGGTACCCTTGGCCAGCAGACCGTCCATGGTCTTGATGTCCTCGGCGGTGTAGGTATCCTTGTTGTAGTACATGAACCAAGTGTTGTTGGCCATGGGGAAGCCATAAACGCCGCCGTCGGTGTAGGTGACGGTGTTCACGAGGGTGGAGGAGTAGCTCTCCTGAACCAACTTCAGGTAGTCGCCGCCCAGCTTCGCCAGAGCGCCGGTCTGGTACAGAACGCCCAACTGGTCGTTGGCGTATATGAACACGTCGCCAGCGGCAGAAGGATCCGCCATTATGATGTTGCCAGCGTCGCCTTCGCCGCAGGCGCCCAGCTCAAAGGTCCAGTTGTACTCAGGGTAAGCAGCCTTAAAAGCCTCCAACCGGTTCTCCAGCCAGCTACCCTCGCCCTGATCCTCTGCGCTGGCCCAGACGGACAAAGTAACATTTTTGCGCTCCGGTTCTTGCACCGGCGGCTCTGTTACAGGCGGTTCCGTTGTGGGATCCGTTTCGGAAGGATCCGTTGTAGGATCCGTTTCGGAAGGATCTTCTACATTTTGTGTGGTGGTTGTCTGGGCTTCTGTGGGATTGTCTGTCTGTCCCATACCAGATTCGGCGCAACCGGTTAGGCAGGGCAAAAGCATTGCACCCACCAGCAGCAAAGACAGAATCCGCGTCCATAGGGTTGTTTTTACGATTTTCATGATTGCACCTCCTGTTTATATTTGGTAATACTATTATAGAACATCCGTAGCGGAAAGTCAACTGTCCATTCCAGAAAGTCTGCGGAGGGTGGGCTCCTCCATCAAAAACTGGTTTGCGATGATGGAGCAGATTGCCCCCTCCCGTATGAGCTGGTGGATTTGGTCGAAGTCGCACCACTGAACGCCGTCGGTTTCCCCCGGCTGCAGGACGATATCCTCGATTACCCCGTCCCATTGCAGGCAATAATGGTCAAAAAATCCGTTTTTGCTTTTGGTAGTCCGCAGGAAGCGGAACTGCTCCGGCTTCGCCCGAATTCCCGTTTCCTCAAACAGCTCACGAACCACCGCCGTCAGGCTATCCTCCCCCGCCAGCGCTGCGCCGCCGGAGTTTTCCCATGTGCCAGCGAAGCTCTTCTCCGGCGCACGGCGGGTCAGCAGAATTCGCCCGCGGCCATCGTATACCCAAACGCAAACCGCAAAGAGGTACTCCCCTTCCCCTAGCGGCGTGCCCCGCAGATGCCGACCGATTCGGTTGCGGTTTTCATCGTAAATATCATTCCATTCCATTTTTATCACTTCCTCTTTCCCATTTTATCACATATCTGCCGCTGTGCCAATTAGAATCTCGCCACCGGTTGATAAATTATCGTTTAGCGCACTAGCGGCACAGCCGCAATACCTTCTCCCGGGGAGAAGGTGTCCCCGAAGGGGACGGATGTGGAATGCGGGCAGAAACACTACTATTTTGAATACATTTCAGACTTA
>SVME01000097.1 GCA_015067605.1 Oscillospiraceae bacterium | reverse complement strand
TGACTGAGAGGGTGTCAAAACAATGATAGGACACCCTCTCCGCCCAGTGTGCGCACTGGGCACCTCTCCCAGAGGGAGAGGCAAGGGATTGTGCGTTACTCTGCTAAACAATCCTTTACGCAAAGAACAGCTTGTTCAGGGTCATGGGGTCCACGTACTCGCCGTCTTTATAGACACGCATATTGCCGGAAGCAACCTCATCAATCAGCATCACGTTGCCCTGAGGATCGTAGCCGAACTCGAACTTGATGTCGTACAGCTCCAAACCCTTGGCGGCCAAATCATCGGCCACGATCTTGGTGATAGCCTGGGTCTGAGCCTTCAGATCCTCATACTGCTCGTCGGTCATGACACCGATGGCCACCAGAGCGTCCTTGGTGATCAGCGGATCGCCCTTGGCATCGTCCTTCAGGGTGGTTTCCACATAGCTGGGCAGGTCAGCGCCGGACTCGATCAGAGCACCGTAGCGGCGGATGAAGGAGCCAACGGCCTTATTGCGGCAGATGACCTCCAGACCCTTGCCGAAAACCTTGGCGGGCAGGACTTCCATGGTGGTGTTGTTAAGATCTGCGCTAACGTAGTGGGTGCGGATGCCGGCGGCATTGATCTTCTCGAAGAAGTAGATGCTCATGCGCAGGTTCACATCGCCCACGCCCTCGATAGTCAGGCCCACGGCGTTCTCGCCGGGATCGAACACGCCGTCCTTGCCGGTGCAGTCGTCCTTGAACTTCAGCAGGCAGTTGCCGTTGGGCAGAGCGTAAACGTTCTTAGTCTTGCCAGTGTAGAGCAGCTTCAAATTTTCCATAATTATTACCTCGATTTCAAAGATATAGGATATGAGATATGAGATACGAGATAATCTTCGATACGGACATATCTCATATCTCGTATCTCGTATCTCATGTATCTTTTATTGCAGTGCTGCGTCCTTGGCCAGCACCTTTTCGGCATCGGCCTTGCGCTTGGCGTCCAGCTTGGCAGCCAGCTCGTCGTCGGCCACCGCCAAAATCTCAATAGACAACAAAGCGGCATTGACAGCGCCATCGACTGCCACAGTGGCGACAGGGATACCGGAAGGCATCTGCACCGTGGACAAAAGCGCGTCAATACCGTTGGAGAATGTGGTGGACTTCATGGGGATACCGATTACAGGCAAGGTGGTGTTGGCAGCCAGAGCGCCGGCCAGATGGGCGGCCATACCGGCAGCGGCGATGATTGCGCCGAAGCCTGCACTGCGGGCGTTGAGGGCAAAATCACGAGCCTGTTCGGGGGTACGGTGGGCGGAGTAGACGTGCATCTCGTAGGGTACACCAAAGCTCTGCAGAGTATCTGCAGCCTTGCGAACCACTGGAAGATCGCTGTCTGAGCCCATGATAATGGCAACTTTCTTCATACTTTTACCTCCAAAACGTAAAAAGGCACACTTCGACCGTACGGTGAAAGTGTGCCCAGACGGTCGGCCTTATACGCCTTCGCTCCGTGTGGTGCTCCACTTCAAACCGTCAGTAACGAAGGCGCTATGAATACGTTTTCATTATAACAAACAGACTGCAATCCGTCAATTTGGCGAATAGCACATTTATAAGCAAAAGTTTTCTTGCGGGCTGTGAAAGTTGCCGATATCCGACAGTAAATTATCGTTTAGCGCACTAGCGGCGAAGCCGCATGGCTTCCCCCGAGGGTGGTGCTTCGCGCAGCGAATTAGAATTAAAATGATTGCCAGTGGCAATCATACCACTACTATTAGCTGTCACCGCCAAAGGCGGTGACTGAAGGGGAATACGGGCAGAAACATAATAGTTTTTGTATCTTTTCAGACCTGATATTGCATTTCAGGTATCGCCATTCCCCTTCCGACCTCGCTTACGCTCGGCCACCTTCCCCCCGGGGGAAGGTATAGCGCCTGCGGCGCTTGCACCGCTAAACGACAATTTACTGCACCTTGCGCATATTGACCCGACTGGCCAGCGTGGCGATGAATTCGGTGTTGGTGGGACGGAGCACATTGCCAAATTCGTCGCAGCCAAAATACATCCGCCACAGGTATGTGTTCCGCCGGTTCCATGCGGCCTGAATGGCCAGCCGGATGTCTCGCTCCACGCAGTAGGGTCGAACATCGAACCGCTCTCCGATTTCCGGATACACCTGCTTGCTCATGGACATCCCCGGCCGGTACATCCCGATGGCGAAATCCAGATAGTGAAAACCCTTGTGTCTACGGGTAAACTGCAGCGACAGCAGCATCCGCCCGATGGAAGAATTGGTCGGTGCTTCCTCTCCCACACCCGCCAGCTCGCAGATCCGCTGAGCCAGCACACCGGTGTCGCAAGGCTTGAGGGTAAAGTAGTCGAAACCGGTGGACGCAAGGGATCTTTCAAGGAACGGCGTCATATAATAACTGGTCAGCAGAATCTTCGGCTTCACCGCTCTGCTGCAGAAGGCACGGGCCATCGCCAGTCCATCCGCCATGGGCATCATCAAATCCAGCACCGCCACATCTGGACGAAAGGCTTCCAGCTCCTTTAGCGCCTCAGCACCGTCGTTGCAAATTTGGATCCGGAGGGCACCCTCCAGCCGAAATGCCAGCTCTCTTGCGAACACCTCTGAAGAATCCACTATCAGAAGTTTCTTGATATCCATTTTTTACCTCTTACTTCAAAAAATAGCCCGCATAGAATAACACAGGGGTACATATGCCGCAACTTTGAGCTTTGGGGGTGCCGGATACCCCTCTGGGGGGTAGATGTTTTTGTGGTATGTTTTTACATTATGGAAGTATTAGACGGTATATGCCGATATCTTATGCATGATAATTATTATCACTCATATAGTGTCCTCTAAAATTATCTATAACAAGCACGCACTACCCATCCAGAATTTGTAATTTTCTTTCCGTCCCCCGCCCATTTCCCCCACAAAAGTTCCCAATTTCCACCTCCACAATGGACAGGGCTTAGCCCTGTTAAGCATTGATTGATTATCGTTTGGCAGTCTAAAGGCTCCCCTCAGAGGGGAGCTGTCACCGAAGGTGACTGAGGGGTGTCATACACTGCGGTAAATTATCGCTTTTTGACACGCTGGCGTCGGGCACGCATACAATTCATGCCCTGAAGCCTGTGAAAAAGAGCGTGCACTTCGGCACACTCTTTTTGAGCAGAATTATTGTTCTATAATCAATGGCGTTCAAAGCAAACGATTGATTCCACATGGGCGCAACGGGGGAAAAGATCAGCGGCGGTGGCGTTGAGGAGATGGTAGCCACGCTCCTTCAGCAGTGCCACGTCACGGGCAAGGGTGGCCGGGTCGCAGGAAACATAGACGATTCGTCGGGGGGACATCCGTGCCAGCGCTTCGATGGTATCGGCGTTCAGACCCTTTCTCGGCGGATCCACCACCGCCACGTCTGCCCGAACGCCCTGACGCTCCAGCTCCAGCGCCGCCGCACCCGCATCGCCGCAGAAAAATTCCACGTTCTCAATGCCGTTGCGCTTGGCGTTTTCACGGGCATCCGCCACCGCCTGCGCCACCACCTCCACACCGATGACCTTACCGGCAGCGCCGGCCATGGCCAGCGTGATGGTGCCCACGCCGCAGTACAGATCAAGGACGGTATCCGACTTCGTAATCTGGGCCCGCTCGATGGCGGCGGCGTAGAGCCGCTGGGCCTGATGGTGGTTCACCTGATAAAAAGAGCGGGGGGACAGCCGGAATGTAAGGCCGCACAAGGTATCCTCGATATAGCCGGGGCCATGGAGAACGATTTCCTCGTCGCCCAGAATGGTATTGCCCCGTTTTGTGTTAACAGACAGGACTAAACTGGTAAATCCAGAAACTTTTTGAAGTGATTTTATCAGTTCCTCGCTATGGGGCAGGCTTCGTCCGTTCACCGCCAGACACACCAGCACCTGACCGCTCACCGCGCCCCGCCGCACATAAATATGCCGCACCAGACCCTTGTGAGCCGCCTCGTCGTAGGCGCTGATTCGGTAGTAGTTCATGTGACCTATCACGATGTCCTTCACCTGATCCATCTCCGGCGGCAGGATCAGGCACCGTTCATTTTCCACAACACTGTGTGTACCCGCCCGAAAGAAGCCGGCAAAGGCCTTGCCCTTCCGGCTGGACACCGGATACTGAGCCTTGTTCCGGTAGCCGTAACAGGAGGGCGCCGAGAGAATCGGAATCCGTTCCAGCGTTTCGCCGCCAATCCGGTTCAGCGCTTGACGGACACGTTCCGATTTCAGGCGACATTCTTCCTCATAGTCCATGTGCCAGAAGTCGCAACCGCCGCAGAGCTTCGCCACGGGGCACTCCCGATTCACCCGATGCTCCGACCGCTCCAGCAGTTCTACAATCTTACCGGTGGCCCAGGTTTTCTGTGCCTTGTCTATGCGGATTCGCACCCGCTCGCCCAACAGGGCATTGGGGATAAACACCGCACAGCCCTCGATTTTGGCGATGCCTTGCCCCTGAGAAGTGTAGTCGCAGATGACTGCCTCGTAAATCTGATTCCTTGTCAGCATAATACCTCCATCATCACATTGCGAGGACGCAGACCCATTTTTTCATAGAAGGCCATGGCGTTGTCGTTGCCGCACCAGACGTTCAGGGTCACGAACTGACAGCCAAGGCCCTTGGCGTAGTCCAGCGCATGGCGGTACAGGCTGGTAGCGATGCCCTGTCCACGGCGGTTTTCGTCTACGCACAGGTCGTCGATGTAGATTTCCTTGCGGCAGGTGGATACGCCGGTTCCGTCATATTCTCTCAAAACGCAGAAGCAGTAGCCGGCAACGAAATCGCCGTCCATGGCCACGAAAACCGGACGCTTTCCATCCCTCAACAGTTCTGCTAAGGCGTTTTCGTCGTATTTCAGGCACCCGTCCCGGAAAATGTCCGGGCGAATCTGATGGTGCACTTCTCCCACCTGCAATAGCAATGCCTCGATGCCGGGGATATCCCCCTCCACCGCAATCCGGATGTCCATGTTCTTAACCTCCATATAACGCTAAATTATCGTTTAGCGGCTTAAGCGCCGCACCGTAAAACACGCACGTCATTGCGAGCCAGTGCGCACACTGGCGTGGCAATCCGCTAAATTGGCAACGTGTAGAGAACGGATTGCCACGGGCCTGCGGCCCTCGCAATGACAGCTTTATT
>SVME01000096.1 GCA_015067605.1 Oscillospiraceae bacterium | reverse complement strand
TAAAGTCTGAAAAGGCGTAAAATGGTTTAAGCATTCTCCCGTATTCCCCTTCCGGCGCTGCGCGCCACCTTCCCCTCGGGGGAAGGCATGGCACCTGCGTTTCTTGCTGCGCTAAACGATAATTTATCTCATCAGGGAGGTAAAAGATGTTACTTCGAGGAATTGTGATGGCAGCGATGTTGCTAGGGGCAATTGTCGGTCTGCCGCTGGGGATTTTTGAAAGCGCCGACTGGCTGTGGGCCTACCCGCTGCTGGCGCTGGGCTTTTTTGTGCTGGAGCTAGTGCTGGCGTTTGTGTATCTGCTCATTGTCTGCAAGGGCGTTGACATGGATGCAGAGCAGGAAATCGACGACCCCCGCTACCGCAAAATCGTCGAGTTGTACGCCGACTCCATCATTCCCATGGTGCGTGTGAACATCATCACCAAGGGGCTGAACAAGGTGCCCAAGGAGGGGCGCTTTCTGCTGGTGTGCAACCACTGCAGCAACGCCGATCCGGTGGTTCTCCTGCGGGAGCTGAGCGGCCACCAAGTCGCTTTCATCTCCAAAAAAGAGAATCGGGATATGTTCGTCATCGGCCCCATGATGCACAAGATCCTCTGCCAGATGATTGACCGTGAAAACGACCGTGAGGCCCTAAAAACCATCCTCAAATGCATCCGGATTCTGAAGGAGGACAAGGCCTCCATCGGTGTGTTCCCGGAGGGCGGCATCCATAAGAGCAAAAAGCTTCAGCACTTCCGTCCCGGCGTATTCAAAATCGCCCAGAAGGCTGAGGTTCCCATCGTGGTCTGCACCCTGAAAAATACGAAGAACGTGATTCCCAACATGGCGAAGCTCCGCCATACGGATGTGGAACTGAGCGTGCTGGAGGTGATTCCGGCGGAGGAGCTGAAGGGTGTGACCACCACCGATATCGCTGACCGAGCCTACCGCCTGATGGCCGCTGATCTGGGCCCCGAAAACGTAGCGGAGGAATGACCCATTGTAAACAATTCGTGTCATCCCTTGCGTCGGGAGATAAATTGTGGTAAACTGATTCCAAATGCGCCCCGGTACGCCGGAGTGGGAGGCTTCAATGAAAAACCAAAAGAAAACGCCCCGTAAGAAGAAATTTCAGCTGAAAACATGGCACTGGGCGGCGATTATCACCGCTTCGGTACTGGCAGTGTTGGTGGGCGGAATCAGCATCTGGTGGAGCTGCATGGATGTGGAAAGCTTTTCCGAGGGCTGGTCGCTGATTTGCAATCTTGTGAACCCGCCGAAAAACAACGTAAGATATAAGGATTCCTATTCCGTTTCCGATAAAAAGGCTCAAAAATGGGCAGATAAAGTTGTGGCAACCGTTGGCGGAAAGCAACTGACCAACGGCCAGCTGCAGGTTTACTACTGGATGGAGGTCTACACCTATCTGAATCTGTCCAGTCAAGCCGGCAACGACGGCGGATTGGATCACGCCATACCTCTGGATCAGCAGACCTGTCCCGAAACCGGCGACTCATGGCAGCAATACTTCTTAGACAGAGCGCTCAATAGCTGGCATCGGGAGCAGGCGTTGGCCCTGATGGCCGAGACCAACGGTCTGACCCTCAGCGTAGACAATCAGGTAGAGCTGAAAAATTTGCGTCAGGAGCTGACCAAGTCCATGGTGGACGGAGGCTTCACCTCCGTAGATGCTATGCTTCAGCATGACATGGGTGCCGGCTGCGACTTTGATGATTACTATTCCTATCGGAATATCTATTTCCTCGCAAACACATGGTTTGCTCAGCGCTATGAGGACCATTTGAAGGGCATCACACAGAAGGATCTGGAAAGCTATTACGATGCCCATCAGGATGCACTGGCGGAGGATGGAATCTCCAAGGATTCCGGCTATGTCTACGCTGTGCGGCACATTCTGTTCGCTCCGGAGGGGGGCACCACAGATGCCGAAGGGAATGTAAGCTACACCGATGCCGCTTGGGCTCAGTGCAAAAAAGATGCCCAGCAGATTCTGGATAAGTGGCTGGAAACCGATAAGACGGAGACCATGTTCGCCGCCTTTGCTGACGACTATTCCATGGATACCGGCTCCAATACCTCCGGCGGCCTGTATGAGAATTTGAAGAAGGATACAAAAATCGTAAAAGAATTTGTGGACTGGTACTGCGAGGATGGCCGAAAGGTCGGAGATTACGGTCTAATCAAAACCGAGCTGGGCTATCATATCATGTACCTGTCAGCCATGGAACCCCAATGGCAAGCAGAGGCACGGGACGGCCTGATGAGCGATGCCTCCGACCGCATCGTGGCGGAAGCGACCGAAAAATATCCCATGGAAGCGACCTATCGGGATATGGTTTTAAGTGTTGTTGATTTGGAGAAGGTAGTATGAAAGCTTGGCAGCATTTTTGCACCATCACCGACCACAAGATGAAGGTGATGGTGGGATGCTTTAAGATGGGACTGATCTGGCAGGGTCTGACCCATGATTTATCGAAATACGCGCCGGTGGAATTCTGGAATGGCGCCCGCTACTATCAGGGTGTCCGCAGTCCCAACGCCGCTGAACGTGAGGACAAGGGCTTCAGCGAATCGTGGATGCATCACAAGGGCCGCAACCGGCATCACTATGAATACTGGACGGACATGAACAAGCAGACCGGCCGCTACGAGTCGGTGCCCATGCCTCGCCGGTATCTGGCTGAGATGGTGGCTGATCGTCTGGCGGCCTGCAAGGTGTATGAGGGCAAGGATTTTGACAACGGCTCTCCCCTGCGGTATTTGTTGCGTAGCCGTGAAAAGGATCTGATGCATCCTCAGACCCGTCAGGAACTGGAGTTCCTGCTGGTCATGCTGAAAGAACAGGGCGAAAAACCCACCTTCCAGTATATCCGCACCCATGTTTTGAAGGGACTGCCCTTTCCATGGGAGGAAAACAAGTAATCTGTAAATAGCGTAAGGAGGTAGGGTCATGGACAATATCATATGTATCGCCGGCCCTACCGCCTCCGGTAAGACGTCGCTGGCCGTGGAGCTGGCGAAGGAATTTGACGGCGAGGTGGTTTCCTGCGATTCCATGCAGGTCTACAAGCGCATGGACATCGGCACCGCCAAGCCCACCGATGAAGAAAAACAGGGCATCGTCCATCATATGCTGGACGTGGCAGAGCCGTGGGAGGATTTCTCCGTCAGCCGCTACTGCGAGATGGCCAGCCCCATCGTCGATGACATTCTGACTCGGGGCAAGACCGCCATCATCGCTGGCGGCACCGGCCTTTACATGGATGCGCTCATTCGAGGCAACAGCTTCGCCCCCTACCCTGCCACCGGTCGCCGGGAAGAATTAGAAGTGCGGGCGGAGCGGGAAGGCATTGAGGTGCTGATGGACTGGCTTTGGCAAATCGATCCAGACAGCGCCGCACGACTTCATCTTTCCGACCGGAAGCGCATCATTCGGGCGCTGGAGGTTTATCTGGAAACCGGCGAGACCATCACTGCCCACAATCTGAAAACGCAAGCTATTCCGCCCAAGTACCAGCCTCTTTGGTTGGGATTGGATTTTTCGGAACGGGCTGAACTGTACCGCCGCATCGATATGCGGGTGGACATCATGCTCCAAATGGGGTTGATTGATGAAATCAAAACTCTGTTGGCAGAGGGCGTTCCCTCTAAATGTACTGCCATGCAGGCCATCGGATACAAGGAATTTGTGGCAGCGCTGGAGGGCAACGGCTCTATCGCCGACGCCGCTGCGCTGGTACAGCAGTCCTCCCGCCGCTACGCCAAGCGTCAGCTGACCTGGTTCCGCCGGAACCACAAGATGAACTGGCTGATACGGGATGCAGAAGAAATTCTTCCAAAAGCCCGACGGCTTATTCATGAAAACGACAAATGAAAAATGATAGGATGTAAGTATCCCAAAGAAAGAAGGTATACTTATGTCTGAACCGATGAATTTACAGGACGCCATTCTCACCGAGGTGCGCAAGGATCGAGTACCGGTGACACTCTTTTTGATGAATGGCTTCCAGCTCCGGGGAATCGTCACGGGCTTCGACAGCTTCGTGGTGGTGCTGGTGACCGATGGCAAGCAGCAGATGATTTACAAGCACGCCATCTCCACCCTCGCACCCATGAAGCAAATCAAGGCTGCAGCCATTGCATAAGTGACACAAAAAAGGCGACGGAGTACTCCTCCGCCGCCTCTTTTATTTGATAAATTATCGTTTATAGCACCAGCGGCGAAGCCGCCATCCCTTCTCCCGGGGAGAAGGTGTCCCCGAAGGGGACGGATGTGGAATGCGGGCAGAAACACTACTATTTTGAATACATTTCAGACTTATTACCCTGCATAAAGTCTGAAAAGGCGTAAAATGGTTTAAGCATTCTCCCGTATTCCCCTTCCGGCGCTGCGCGCCACCTTCCCCTCGGGGGAAGGCATGGCACCTGCGTTTCTTGCTGCGCTAAACGATAATTTACACTTCCATCAAAAAACAGAAAGGTCGAAATGACTATGTCTATCGCAGAAAATGTTGCCGCCATCAAGGCGGATATCGAAAAAGCCGCCATTGCCTGTGGCCGTAATCCCAAAGACATCCTCCTCTGTGCCGCCACCAAGATGAATGATGCCGAAGCTGTCCGTCAGGCCATCGCCGCCGGTGTGGACTGCTGCGGCGAGAACCGTGTTCAGGAGCTGACCCAGAAGCTGTCCGAAAACGCCTACGCCGGCGCTCCTGTCCACTTCATCGGCCATCTGCAGACCAACAAAGTTAAGCAGGTGGTGGGCAAGGTTGACCTGATTCAGAGTGTTGACCGGCTGAAATTGCTCCAGTGTATTCAGGACGAGGCCGCCCGTCAGGGCATCGTGCAGGACGTTTTGCTGGAAATCAATGTGGGCGAAGAAGAAAGCAAAAGCGGTTTCGGCGTCGCCGACATCCTGCCTTTGGTCGAAAAAATGGGCGATTATCCCCATGTTCGCCTCCGTGGATTGATGGCAATCCCCCCAATTTGCGAAAAAAACGGGGATAACGACAAATTTTTTCTGGAAATTCGCAACCTTGCTGTTGACATAACGGCAAAAAAATACGATAATGTATCTGTCGAGGTTTTGTCCATGGGTATGTCCGGCGATTACGCCGATGCCATCCGTTGCGGCAGCACCATGATTCGGGTGGGTA
>SVME01000095.1 GCA_015067605.1 Oscillospiraceae bacterium | reverse complement strand
AGAAACATAATAGTTTTTGTATCTTTTCAGACCTGATATTGCATTTCAGGTATCGCCATCCCCCTTCCGACCTCGCTTGCGCTCGGCCACCTTCCCCCCGGGGGAAGGTATAGCGCCTGCGGCGCTTAATTTGCTAAACGATAATTTACCGGAGCAGGGATCCTGCTCCGGTTTTGTGTTACCAGCCCAACGTCTGCTGGATGAACTGGACAATTTCGCCCTTGGAGCCGGGGCCGACAATCTTGCCCAGCGTCTTACCCTTTTGGAACAGCACCAGCGTGGGGATGACTTCGATGCCCCCCTGCCGTGCCAGCTCAGGCACCTCGTCGATATTGACCTTGGCTACAACCAGCGAGCCCTCGTACTGCTCCGCAACCTTCTCCAGTGCCGGAGCAATTCTGCGGCAGTAGCCGCACCAAGGTGCCCAGAAGTCCACCAGAACAGGCTGTTCGCTCTCCAGTGCGTATTTATTAAACAGTTCCAAATTAAATTCTTTCATATTTGTTACCCCTTTCTTTTTTTCTTCATTATACCCATAAAAAGGGGATGCTTCCGTGATATTGTCACAATAAATTATCGTTTAGCACATTAAGCGCCGCAGGCGCGATACCTTCCCCCAGGGGGAAGGTGGTTCGGGCAATGCCCGAACCGGAAGGGGATCGGCGATACCTGAAACGCAGTAACAAAGTCTGAAAAGATGCAAAACCCTTCAGCTTTCTGCCCGTATTCCCCTTCAGTCACCGCCTATGGCGGTGCCAGCTTCCCCTCGGGGGAAGCGATGCGGCTTCGCCGCTAGTACGCTAAACGATAATTTACCGGTGCGACGGGGCGCACCGGTAATGGTTTTACACTGCGGAGAACTGATCCTTGCTGATGCCGCACAGGGGGCACTCAAAATCCTCGGGAACGTCCTCCCACTTAGTGCCGGGGGCGATGCCAGCTTCGGGGCAGCCCACTTCCTCGTCGTACTCCCAGCCGCAAATGTCGCAAACGTATTTCATATTCATTACCTCCATGTTTTTAAGTTGTCCTGATATTATCATATCATTCTTCCAACTTCTGTGACTATATCACCAATTGACTTATTTGTCAAAAGAATATATACTATTTTTATACGTGAGGAGGGTTGTGTATGTCACTTCCGGAATATTTTCCTATATGGAGTAAGCTGACGGCGGAGCAGCAACAGCGAATCGTCGACGTTGCGGATTTGCAGCAGGTGAAGGCCGGCACCATTATTCACGATGGCAGCCCCGACTGTTTGGGCCTGCTGCTGGTGCGCAGTGGACAGCTACGGGCGTACCTGCTGTCGGAGGAGGGCCGGGAGATAACCATCTGCCGATTTTTTGAGATGGATATCTGCCTGTTTTCCGCCTCCTGCGTCATGCCCAATATGCAGTTCGATATTTTTATTGAGGCGGAGAAGGATACCGAGATTTGGGTGATTCCGGCCTGCCTGTACCAGAATCTGATGGATGAGTCCATTGCCCTGTCTAATTATTCTCACGATTTGATAACAAGTCATTTTTCAGACGTGATGTGGCTGATGGAGCAGGTGATGTGGAAGAGCTTTGATAAGCGGCTGGCGGCGTTTTTGCTGGAGGAGAGCAATCTGGAGGGAGATGCGCTGCTAAGAATCACCCATGAGAAGATTGCCAACCATATGGGTACCGCTCGTGAGGTGGTAACACGGATGCTGCGCTACTTCCAGAACGAGGGTCTGGTGCGACTGACCCGTGGTACTGTGGAAATCATCGACGAAAAAGGCCTGCGAGATTTGTAAATGAACGGGTGCTGCGATGCAGCACCCGTAATTATTTAGGATCTGGCAAGACCATCCACCTGCAGCACCACACCGGTGATGTAGGATGCTTCCTCCAATGCCAGAAAAACGAAGGCGTTTGCGATGTCCTCGGGCTGACCTAACCGCCGCAGCGGAATCTGGCTGATCAGCGGTGCGATAACCTCCTTGGGTACAGCCTTCATCATGTCCGTTTCCGTGATGCCCGGTGCCACGGCGTTGACCCGAATGCCCTTGGGTCCCAGCTCACGGGCCAGAGAGAGGGTCAGTCCGTTCACCGCGAATTTGGAGGTGGGATAGGCCACACCAGAGGGCTGACCGTAGATGCTGACCATGGAGGAGGTGTTCAAAATCACACCGCTCCCCCGCTCCGTCATGTGGCTAACCAACGCCCGAATGGGGTTGAACACGCCCTTCACATTCAAATCCAGAACCTTTTCAAACCCTTCGGCGGTGTAGCTTTCCATCGGGGTGCTGTCGGAGATGCCGGCGTTGTTCACAAGGATATCCACGCCGCCAAATTCGTTAATAACTTTCTGGAACGCCTGCTCCACATCGGCAAGTTTCGTCAAATCAGGGCTGATGCCGGCAATCTGACTGGCGGGGAAGGAGACACGAAGAGCTTCGGCCGCACGTTGGGCGTTGGCCTGTGAACTGGCGGTGATTACAACAGCGGCACCCTCTCGCAGGAATGCCTCTGCGGTGGCGTAGCCGATGCCACGGCTGCCGCCGGTGATGATCGCCACTTTGTTTTTCAATCTCATAGGGATACCTCCTGTTTTTTCTTTAGGGTATCATAAGCTTGTGCATTTTTCTGTGACAATATCACCGTATGATCTGGCGTTCGGGGGGAAAACTTCACCAGAGGTGATATCCAATGGCTTCGTCCTTTTTTCGTGGTGGATTTTTGTATCTGGTGCTGATTTTGACGGTGCGGCTCATGGGCAAGCGGCAGGTGGGGCAGATGGAGCCGTCGGAATTTGTGGTGACCATGCTGATGGCGGATTTGGTGTCCATTCCCATGGATGACCCGTCGGTGCCGCTGTCCCGGGGATTACTACCCATGGCGGCGGTGCTTGGGACGGAGCTGCTGCTGTCGGTGCTGTCCATGGACTTTATCAAGCTGCGGCGGCTGCTGTGCGGCAAGCCGGTGATTCTCATCGAAAACGGACGGCTGATTCAACGGAATTTGCGCCGGACCCGAATCACGGCTGACGAATTGAGAGGACATCTGCGAATCAAAGAGGTAATGGACATCAACACCGTCCAGTATGCCATTCTGGAAACCAATGGGGAGCTTTCGGTATTTTTGTGGCCCCGATTTCAGAGCGCCACGGTGGAGCAGAGTGGCCTGAAGCCGGATGCGCAGAGTCTGCCGGTGACGCTGGTGGAGGACGGTCAGTTGCTCCGGCAGAATCTGCTCCGTTCCGGCAAAGATGAAATGTGGGTGCGTAGGCAGCTTCAACGCCGGAATAGCTCCCTGCGGCAGACCTATTTGATGACCGTGGACGGTACCGGCAAGATATTCTGGCTCCCGAAGGAGAAATAATTATGCATTGCATATAGTCAAAAAACTTTCTACAATAAATTATCGTTTAGCGGAGCACTGCACTCTTGCCCCCCTCAGTGAGGGGGGCCAAGGGACGGTGCGAACTCTTAGACCGCTAAACGAAAATATATAGTCCCTTGACAGGCTAACGCTCCGCCGGATGGCGGAGCGTTTTGGTCATTTCAGTGTCTTAAAATCCTTGCGGCGGTTACCCTCGCTGTCGAAGAACACAACTACGGTGATATTGATGCCCAGCGTGGCTACAAGAATGATGCCCGCCTGCCATAAAATCAGCCGCACAGCCTCCACGGCCATGTCCATCAGGCTCAGCTGGTGGAGCGTGACGCACAGAATAATCATCACAATTGCCATTAACAGACCCACCACACTATAAACCAGTCCGGCGATGAACTGCATGAATCGCCACGACCTAGCCTTGGCCATGCCGTAGCGGAACCGGTAGCCGGCGGAGTGGTTGGCCTCCTTGGGGGCGGCCAACAGGTAGTACAGCCCCAGCCCCAGCAAAATCAACGGGCCTACAATCACGCAGATCCGGATGAACATATCCAGACCGTCTATAAAGCTGTCATATTCGGGCAACAGGCCGCTGATATCGAAATCTTCCATGCTTATTTCTCCTCAAGAAACTTGCTGATCTCTCTCATAAAGCTGCTAGCATCCTGGAAGCGGTGGTAAATGGAGGCAAAGCGGATGTAGGCCACCTCGTCCAGCGGCTTCAGCCGCTCCATGACCATCTCGCCGATTTTATCGGTGCTGATTTCCCGATCCAGGGTGTTTTGGATGGACTGCTCGATTTCGGTAGTGATTTTGTCCAAATCCGTCACTTCCACCTTACGCTTATCGAAGGCGCGAATCATGGAATTGAGGATCTTGTTCCGGTCGAAGCTCTGGCGGGTGCCATCCCGCTTGACCACGATGATTGGCAGGCTTTCCACGATTTCGTAGGTGGTGAACCGACGCTGGCAGTTCAGGCATTCCCGACGGCGGCGGATGCTCTGGCCGTCCTCGGAGTGGCGGGAGTCCACCACCTTGCTCTCCTGATCGCCGCAAAATGGGCATCTCATAGGTATTGCGTCCTTCCGTAGTGGTATTTTATACATTATATCAGGATCTGCCCCCGGTGTCCAGAATTTTTTTCTCTTGCTATTTCCGGTGGGGTGGGGTAGAATGATTGGGACTGGAGGGATTCCTTTGAGCAAGCGAAAACTGGTTTTGATATGGTACAGCCTCTTGCTGGTCTGCGCCATTATGGGCTTTATTCCGGAGCCGGATGGGCTGTTAAAATTTCTGTGTGTTGCTCTCAGCATCACCCCGTTCATTCCAGCGGGGCTGCTGCTGAAGTGGGCGAAGGATCGAAAGGATCATCGGACGATTCGGCAGGTGCGCAACATTAGCATTATTTCTTTGAGTGTGACGATGGTGCTGTTTTGCCTGAATGTGGTGTCGGTGCTGATGAGCGAGCTTTGGGGCACGATTTTCTATGTGTTGCTGGTCATTGGCTCTACGCCCATGATTTGCGCCCAGTATTGGGTGATTGGCCTGTTCGGCTGGGCTTGCCTGATGTGGTCCGCCATCACCCTGCTACCCCGTAAGAAAAAAAGCTAAATTAACGGTTAGCGCACTAGCGGCGAAGCCGCATGGCTTCCCCCGAGGGGAAGCTGTCACCGCCAAAGGCGGAGACTGAAGGGGAATACGGGCAGAAACATAATAGTTTTTGTATCTTTTCAGACCTGATATTGCATTTCAGGTATCGCCATTCCCCTTCCGACCTCGCTTGCGCTCGGCCACCTAATAGTAGTGGTATGATTGCCACTGGCAATCATTTTAATTCTAATTCGCTGCGCGA
>SVME01000094.1 GCA_015067605.1 Oscillospiraceae bacterium | reverse complement strand
ATCAGAATCTCGGAAGCCATAGCGGCGGAGTGGGTCATACCGGAGCAGCCCAAAGTCTCGACCAGAGCCTCCTCGATGATGCCCTCCTTGACGTTCAGGGTCAGCTTGCAGCAGCCCTGCTGAGGAGCGCACCAGCCGATGCCGTGGGTGAAACCGCTGACATCCTTAATTTCCTTGACCTGCACCCACTTACCCTCTTCGGGGATGGGGGCGGGGCCGTGGTAGGCACCCTTGGCCACGGAGCACATATGCTGTACTTCTGCACTATAAATCATGGCAATTTTCCTTTCTTTCAAAAGGCGGTCGTCCGCCTTAGAATTTCGCATATATTATACATTCAACGACAGTGATTGTCAATTCCCAATCGATGAAATTATGCCTGAATGGTCTTGACGAAGGTGGCACGGTCGGCGGCTTTGAAGTAGGCTGAGCCTGCCACCAGAACATCGGCACCGTTTTCCTTGCAGACGGCGCAGGTGTTTGCGTCCACACCGCCATCCACTTCGATGTGGCAGTCGGGATTGATGTCATCCATCCATTCCCGGAGCTGCTTGATTTTGGGCATCATGTCGGCCATGAATTTCTGACCGCCGAAGCCCGGTTCCACGGTCATGACAAGAATGATGTCGCACTTTTCGAGGTAGGGGATGGCAGCTTCAGCGGGAGTCTTGGGCTTGAGGACAATGCCGGCCTTGCAGCCCAGCTCATGAATCTTATCCAGCGCAGCCAAGGTGTTTTGGGGCTGGTCGGCTTCAATATGGATGGTCAGATAGTCGGCGCCGGCCTTGACGAACTGCTCAATATAGCGAATGGGGCGGTCAATCATCAGATGCACATCTAGCGGCAGATTTGTAACAGGACGCAGTGCCTGCACCACGGGAATGCCAATGGAAATGTTGGGTACGAAAATGCCATCCATCACGTCCACGTGAATCCAGTCCGCACCGTTTTTCTCGATGTCGTGAATGTCCCGCTCCAGATTCGCAAAATCGGCGGACAAAATGGAAGGAGAAATTTTAGCCATGGTATTACCTCATACTTTCTTTTATAGAGGTAAATTATCGTTTAGCGTACTAAGCGCCGCAGGCGCTATACCTTCCCCCGAGGGGAAGGTGGCCGAGCGCAAGCGAGGTCGGAAGGGGAATGGCGAAACCTGGAAACTGGCAACAGGTCTGATACAGAGCGGAAAACATAACGTTTCCGCCCGCATTCCACATCCGCCCTTCGGGCACCTTCTCCCCGGGAGAAGGGATGGCGGCTTCGCCGCTGGTGCTATAAACGATAATTTACAACAAAATATCAACAATAAAATAGCATAATCAATTACAAAAAGCAACGTATGATTTGATGTTTTTACGCCATACTAACTGCGAACCCAAAACAAAGGAGGAAATAGATATGAACTGCCATGCTAACAAGTGCATTGAATGCACCGTCAAGTCCTGCGCCTACCATTGTGACACCGAGAACTACTGCTCTTTGGATCGGATTCTGGTTGGTACCCACGAATCCAATCCCGCGATGGATCAGTGTACCGACTGCAAGTCCTTCCGCAAGAAGTAAGACCAATCGCGGCAGCTGCGGCTGCCGCGATGATTTCTATTCTTGACGAAATCGGGAGAAAGCGCTATTATATAAATATGTTTCCTGATATTTCATAATCTGTTCATAGACTTGTGTTAGTATGAGTTTGCAAAACAGACTATACGGAGGGATAATATGGATACCTTTGAAAATAAACCGGTTTCCGAACCCGTTGAGGCAGAGCAGCCCGTGACTGCGGCGCAGGAGCCTGCGCCCGCCAGACCGGGCTTCTATCAACCTCAGCCGCTGGACGGCTCTGTAGCCAACGGTCCGGAGCATGAGCCCCGTCCGTTTCCCCGGCCTGGTTATAGCGTCCCTTATCCGCAGATGAATTATGGATATCCGGGTTCCGGCTATGCACCCCCTCGGGGATATATGCCTCCCCAGGGCTATATGCCTCCCATGGGCTATGCGCCGCCGATTCCTCCGGTACCGCCACGCAATGCACCTCCGGTACCGCCGCAGCCCAAGCCGGAAGCGGCACCTCCTGTGCCTGAAGCCACGCCTAAGAAAGAGCGCAAGGTTCTGAAAACCATCTGTGCCTGTCTGGTTGTGGTGGGACTGATTACCACCGGCTGCGTCATTACCGGTGCAGTGGTCAGAAATCAATACCATCAGGAAGTTGTAAATCTCAAAAAGAATTTCGATGACAGATTGAAGGCATATGAGGAAAGCATTGCCGATTTGCGCCCCGAAGCTGACGGCAATTCCTCCTCCGGTACGCCTAATACCAGCCCTGAGGGCCTGACTCCCGGACAGGTCTACGCTCAGAATGTGGACAGCGTAGTGGCTATCAATTGCGAAGTTTCAACCTCTTATGGTGTGGGCACCTCCTCCGGCAGTGGCTTTGTCTGGACATCGGACGGTTACATTGTGTCAAATTACCACGTGGTGGACGGCGCAACGGCAATCAAGGTGGTCACCCACAACGGCAAGGAGTACGAGGCTACCTATGTGGGCGGTGATGCATCTAATGATATCGCTCTGTTGAAAGTAACTACCGAGGACGAATTGCAGGCTGTGACCATCGGCAGCTCCTCCAAGCTGATCGTTGGCGATCTGGTGGAAGCGGTGGGTAATGCGCTGGGTGAACTTTCCTCCACTATGACGGTGGGCTATGTCAGTGCTATCGACCGAATCGTGACCACTGAGGGCAGCCAAATCAATATGATTCAGACCGACGCGGCCATCAACTCCGGCAACTCCGGCGGCCCTCTGTTCAATATGAAGGGTGAGGTCGTGGGTATCATCAGTGCCAAGTATTCCGGCACCACCTCCAGCGGTGCCACCATCGAGGGCATCGGCTTCGCCATCCCCATGGACGATGTGATTGGAATGCTGGAGGACTTGAAGGAGTTTGGCTATGTGACAGGCGGTTATTTGGGCGTGACGGTGTCGGATATGGACCCGACGGATGCTCAGCAGTATGGACTGCCCATGGGTGTGCTGGTTCATTCTGTGACCAGCGGCACCTGTGCCCAGAAGGGCGGCATCAAGGCGCAGGATATCATCGTGGAGCTGGGCGGTTATGAGATTACGAACATGAATGACCTGACCCGTGCGCTGCGGAAGTTTGATGGTGGCGATGAGGTGTCGGTGGTAGTTTACCGTGCCTCGCAGGGCGGCGAGGTGATTTTGACACTGACGCTGGATTCTAAGCCCGCGGCAGATGCGGCTACACCGGACCCCGCTCCTGAGCAGGGCACCACAGATGACTGGTTTGACCATTTCTTCGGCTGAATAGATTACGGAGTCGCAATGTTTTTCGTTGCGACTCCATTTCGTTACAAAAAGTTTGCAAATTATCCATAGTCTGTACTTGTATTTCTTAAGCGATGGCTGTATAATCTATCAGTAATGAGTATTATGGGGAGGAATGGTCCGGATGAGCAAAAAGCGCCAATGGCGTAAGGGCGAGAAGCTGAGGATAGTGCTGATTGTGGCCACTGTTATCCTGGCGCTCCTTCTGATAGGCATCATCGCCTTCACGTTGATTGCCAGCCGATATCTGAATATGATGAACTATGCAACGGTTAATACCACCAAAAGCGCCGAGGAAATCTCCAGCATCCGTGAGGATGGGTCGGAGCTGATAAGTTCCGGCGAAACGGTGACCACCGGCAAGGTGGAGCTGCCGCCTGAGATTTTGGATCCGGTGATTCAGGGCGAGAATGTGGTGAATATTCTGCTGATTGGTCAGGATCGGCGGTTGGGTCAGGGTACCCAGCGTTCCGACTCTATGATTCTGGTGACCTTTAATAAGACCAAGGGCAAAGTTACCCTGACCTCCTTCATGCGTGACCAGTATGTGCATATTCCGGGCCACGGAAATGATAAGCTGTGCCATGCTTATGCATATGGCGGCATGACTCTTCTGAACCAGACGCTGTACGACCACTTTGGCGTGGAGATTGATGGCAATGTGGAGGTGGACTTCTCCGGATTTGAGTCCATTATTGACATTCTTGGCGGCGTCGAGCTGGATTTGACCAAAAAGGAAGCAAGGCACCTGAACAAGCTGGAGGGCTGGAGTCTGAAAGAGGGTATCAATGTGCTCACCGGCGAGCAGGCACTGCTGTATTCCCGTATCCGCTCCATTGATAACGATTATAGCCGGACGGAGCGCCAGCGTAAGGTGCTGATGTCCCTGATTGAGGAATACAAGAATCAGGATTTGGGAACCACCATGAAGATGGCGGAGGAGTTTTTGCCGCTGGTCACCACGGACATCCCCCAGAATCAGGTGATGACCTATGTGATGGAGCTGTTCCCCATGATGTCCGGTGCGAAGGTGGAGACGCTGCGAATTCCTGTGGACGGCACTTTCAAGGGGGGCTACGTTCGGATTTCCGGTACCAATAGGAAAATGTGGTGTCAGTACGATATCGACTTTGGCGCAAACCGTGAGATTCTCCAAAAGATTTTTGATAATTAATCAAAAGCCCGAGGCTTTGCCTTGGGCTTTTGTTATCTGAAACGCTGGAAGATTAATATAGGGGGACAATAAGAGCCTACATAAGCATAAACGGACAAAATAATTATCATTCGATAGGGCGGAAAATACCTCGTAAATGAAAGGGAATACTCCGGACAATGAAGGAAAAGAAAATAAAACGAAAAATAAATGAAAAAATGTTTGGAAAATAAAAGAAAAATAATTGACAAATCCTGCCATAATGATATAATGTAACAAGAAAATGGAGGGATGAATATGGAATTGACCAAAAGCGAGATGGAGATTATGGATGTGTTCTGGGCAGAGCAGGTTCCGCTTTCCAGAGCGGATTTGCTGGAACGTAGCAAGGAGAAAACATGGAAGGATAGCTCCGTTCATATTCTGCTGAACAGTCTGCTCCAGAAGGGAGCCATTCGGGAGGCGGGATTTATCCGTCGCAACAAGACCTATGGCCGAACCTTTGCGGCAACCATGACCCGTGAGGTTTATTACGCCAATGCCATATTTTGTCACCGGCATAAACCCCAGATGGAGGGTCTGTTTCGTGCGCTGCTGGATAGACCGGAAATGACCGCTGAGGTTATGGAAGATTTGCAGGATATGTTGAACCGTAGAAAGCGTGCATGATTCAGTCTGGCGATACACGGCATGGGGTGTCAGAACTACACAGCAGAGGTGCGGTTTGTTGTTTATGAGAAATATATCCATGCCACGAAAGGACTTAAATCGTTGAAAGTATGACCCAAAGTCCGGGCGATAGAATTTGAGATATTTCCGAATTTTCTTATTGACAAATGGGAAATAGTGTGATAGTATATTTGAGCTGTCGCAAGACGGCGTGACATATGGGCGAGTGGTGGAATTGGTAGACTCGCTAGATTCAGGTTCTAGTGTTCACTGCGGACGTGCGGGTTCAAGTCCCGCCTCGCCCACCAAAGAGACAGTCGAAAGACTGTCTCTTTT
>SVME01000093.1 GCA_015067605.1 Oscillospiraceae bacterium | reverse complement strand
CATTGTTTTGATACCCTCTCAGTCAAAAATCAAAGATTTTTGCCAGCTCTCCCAAAGGGAGAGCCAAGTTTGGTGCGGAGCAATCTTACACCGCTAAACGATAATTTATAGTATCTAAAGGAGGCCGTTGTATGGCATTTGTTTTTTATTGCATTTTTGTGGCGGTGGCTGTGGTGGCAGATCAAATTACGAAGTATCTGACCGTGGCGAACATCCCCCTCCACGGCGACGTACCCGCCATTGACGGCCTGTTTCACTTCACCTACGTCCAGAACACCGGCGCCGCATGGTCCATGATGTCCGGAATGCGGTGGCTGTTTGTGGCGCTGTTCGTGGTGCTGACGGCGCTGGTGCTGTTCGAGTACTTCAAAAAGCCCATGCCCTTTTCCAAATTCGAGCGTTGGTGCATCGCCGCCATCTACGCCGGCGGTCTGGGCAACATCATCGACCGGATTTGTCTGGGCTACGTGGTGGACATGATTGAGGTTGATTTTATGTCTTTCCCGGTGTTCAACGTGGCGGATTGCTTCATCACCTGCGGCACCATCGCCCTGCTGGTGAGCCTGTTCTTCTTCAATAAGCAATTCTGGAAGGATGAGAAGAAACAATAAATGATTGTTTAGCGGTGCAACGACAATCAACATTATTGTAGGGGAGGGTCTTGACCCTCCCGTATCATAACGATTATTGAGTTGTAATTATTGTGCGAATCATAACATTGACGGCATAAAACAAACATTGCAGATGTCGATAGGTTTAGGGAGGGTCAAGACCCTCCCCTACAATGGGTGGTAGCTAGACCGCTAAACGATAACTTATCTCATCAGGAGGTGTCGCATGGTTTTATATGCGGATATGGCCGGTGAACGGCTGGATGCGTTTCTGGCTCGCTGTGCCGAGGGGCTCAGCCGCAGTGCCGCCCAGAAGCTTATCGAGGAGGGGCTGGTGCTGCGAAACGGCCGCCCTGCCAAGAAAAATGACAAGCTGAATGTGGGCGATGCCATCGAGTACACCCTCCCCGAGCCCAAAGAGGTGGACATCGTGGCCACGGAGATGCCGCTGGAGATCATCTACGAGGACGAGGATTTGCTGGTGATCAATAAGCCCAAAGGACTGGTAGTACATCCGGCGGCGGGGCATCAGGATGATACGCTGGTCAACGGCCTGCTTCACGCCCTGGGGGACAACTTGTCCGGCATCAATGGCGAGCTGCGCCCCGGAATCGTTCACCGAATAGACAAGGACACCTCCGGCCTGCTGGCGGTGGCGAAAAACGACCACGCCCACGCCATGCTGGCCAGCCAGCTGGCAGATCATTCCATGGCACGGACTTACGAGGCCATCGTCTGCGGCTCTTTCCGTGAGGACAGCGGCACGGTGGATGCGCCCATCGGGCGGCACCCCTCGGACCGGAAGAAGATGACTGTCACGGAGCGCAACTCCAAGCGGGCGGTGACCCACTGGGAGGTGGTGGCCCGCTATCGGGGCTACACCCACATCCGCTGCCGGCTGGAAACCGGCCGCACCCATCAGATCCGTGTCCACATGGCCCACATCGGCCATCCCATTCTGGGAGATTTGGTTTACGGCCGGAAAAAGCCGGAGCTGGGGCAGACTTCGCAGGTGCTCCACGCCGGCGTTCTTTGTTTCGCACACCCCCGAGATGGCCGGCCTGTCATGGTTTTCGCTCCCTTGCCGGACTACTTCCAGCAGGTGCTGCAAAAGCTGGTGAAATTGTAAATTATCGTTTAGCGCACTGGCGGCGAAGCCGCCAAAGCCTTCCCCTTGAGGGGAAGGTGCCGAGCGAAGCGAGGCGGATGAGGTGGTCTGCGAAGCAGAATTATATATAGGACACCTCATCAGTCAAAAATCAAAGATTTTTGACAGCTTCTCCTCAAGGAGAAGCCTTGATTGCGACCGAAGGTCGCCGCCATTCATCCTTTCCTAAACGATAATTTTGCGGTGAGTTGGCCGTCCTGGCAAACCGCAATTGTGAATTTTCTTCAAAATACTTGCAATTACGCAAAAGCATGATATAATGAAATGGTTAATACTATACAGAAGGAGGTGTTTGTTCCATGGATAAGATCAAGCCCTTTTTCCCCTTTGCGTTCAACTTCAAGGCGAAGGACGTCACCGGTCTGATTGTCAGCATCATCATCCACTTTGTGGTTGGCGCCGTGCTGGGTATCGTGTTTGGCTGGCTGCTGGCTGGCATCCCGATCATCGGCATCCTGTTCGGTATCATCGGCTGGGCTGGTGACCTGTACTGCACTGCCGGCATCGTGTTCGCAATCCTTACATTCTGCGGTGTGATTAAATAAGTACACACAAAAAACCGGAGCTGGTACATACTGTGCCAGCTCCGATTTTTATGGAGGAACTATGAAACGTCCATTGAAATATTCCATCATCGCAGTGGCGATGATGGTGATATATATCGTCGGCGCACTGACCATTCCGCCGGCGATCCATCCGGAGGCGGGGGCTGTAACCTTGCCGGAAATGGCCACCGGCGAGCGAATCGCCTGCATCGACGACAATGTGGATGCCCTGATCTGGCGAATCCGGATGATTGAGGCAGCGCGGGAGGAACTGATCCTGTCCACCTTCGAGTTCGGCACCGGCACTAGCGGTCAGGATATGATGGCCGCCCTGATGACCGCTGCGGAGCGGGGCGTCAGCGTGAAGATTCTGCTGGATGGCTTCAACGGTGACGAAACCGTGGCCAGCGACCACTTCCGTGCCATGGCAACTCTGCCAAATGTGGAGGTGCGAATCTACAACCGGCTGAATTTGTTGACCCTCTGGGATGCCAACTTCCGGATGCACGACAAGTTTGTAATTGTGGACAACGAGATGTACATGCTGGGCGGACGAAACACCAACAACCTGTTCCTCGGGGACTATTCCACCACTCCCAACATCGATCGGGATATTCTGGTCTGCGACACCGGTGCCGACGGCTCTCTGGGGCAGGTGCGGGATTATTTCCAGAGTTTATGGAATTATGAGGGCTGCGAAACCTATGAATACAGCGATACCGAGGGTGTGGAGGCTGACCGTGAGGGTCTGCGCCGCCATTACGAGGGGCTGAAATCCAGCTACCCCACTGCCTTTGGCTTCACCGACTGGAACGATGCCACCATCCCCGCCAACGGCGTGTCGCTGGTGTGCGGACAGATTCAGGAGTCCGGCAAGGCACCACTGGTGTGGAAGCAGCTGTGCGGCTACATGGAGCAGGGGCAGAATGTGCTGATTCAGACCCCCTATGTGATTTGTGACGATGAAATGTACGCCGATTTGGAGAGTATCGTGTCCGGCGGCACCCAGGTGGATATCCTGACCAACTCCCCCGAAACCGGTGCCAACCCCTTTGGCTGCACGGATCTGCGGAACCAGCGGCAGAATATTCTGGCCACCGGTGCCAATGTGCTGGAGTATGCCGGGGAACATTCACTCCACTCCAAAACCATCCTGATTGATGACAACATCAGCGTCGTGGGCTCATTCAATATGGATATGCGTTCTGCTTATATCGACACGGAAACCATGCTGGTAATCGACTGTCCGGAGCTGAACGCCTACCTGCGGGGCCAGATGGATCAGATGGAGGCGCAGAGCCTGCGCAATAACGCCGACGGCACTGTGGATGCCGGCGAGGATTACGAAAAGCAGGAGCTGGACTTCTGGAAGTCCCTGGCTTACGCCCTTCTGGGGCTGGTGGGCTGCATCATCCGTCACTTGATGTGATATTGTACTATAAATTATCGTTTATAGCACTAAGCGCCGCAGGCGCCATACCTTCCCCCGGGGGGAAGGTGGTTCGGGCTTCGCCCGAACCGGAAGGGGAATGGCGATACCTGAAATGCAGTAGCAAGTCTTAAAAGACGCAAAAACCAATAGCTTTCTACCCGTATTCCCCTTCAGACACCGCCTTCGGCGGTGCCAGCTAATAGTAGTGGTATGATTGCCACTGGCAATCATTTTAATTCTAATTCGCTGCGCGAAGCACCACCCTCGGGGGAAGCGATGCGGCTTCGCCGCTAGTGCGCTAAACGATAATTTATCTCAGCAAGCATATTCGTCAAAAACAGGGGCTGCGGCGCAGCCCCTGAAATCATCTTCTTCTGCTCTTGGTGCGATGGTCGGAGTACTGCCGAATGCCGGAGATCTTGCTGTCGGATTCGGACATGAACGCCTTCAGCTTCTCCTCAAACAGCTGATCCGCAGTCTTGGGAGCGGGGGGCTGCACCGGTGCCGGACGGGCGGGGCGGTTCTGGCTCTGTCCACCGGGGCGGGCGTCCCGCCGAGGAGCCTCGGTACGCTGGGGCTTAGGCTCCAGACGCTTGATCGACAGGTTGATTTTCCCGTTCTCCGTACCGATGACCATGACCTTTACATCCTGTCCCTCGGTCAGATGCTGGCGGATATCACTGACATAGGTGTTGGCCACCTCAGAGATATGTACCATACCGGTTTTATTTTCGGGCAAAGCGACGAATGCTCCGAAATTGGTGATTGACTTTACTTTGCCCTCAAAGATGGCTCCAACACTCAGCTCCATAGGCTCTTTACTTTCCTCCGTGTGATTCATTCGGCTTTTTCAACAATGATGGTGTCGGGGTCGTACAGCCCCAGATGTTCGCCGGCGATGTCAATGACGCTTTCGTGAGAGCCCAGCTGGTCGATATCCTCTTGGATTTCCTGCTTTTCCCGCTCTTCGCTGATGGCTTGCTGCCGGCTGGCTGCCAGACGATTTTGCTGTGTGGTGATTGAGTTGTAAATCACGATTAGCGCAACGGTGCAAAGGATGATGGTGATCAGCAGAACAATCTTGGTCAGAGGTTTGCCCTTGCGAAAGACGACTTTGCACTTTTGTCCGTTGATGGTCATGATGTTTCCCTCCGGATCGCCACGGACGGCGACGAATATTCCATACTATTGTAACCCATTTTTGGATATATGCAAACACTTTTTTCACAAAAACAAGGAAAAATTGAAAAATTTTTTTGAAAGGGAGGATAACAATACTAATCAACCGACAAATGAACGTCCAGAAAAGACAAAACGCTGGCCGCAGCAGTCGACCAAGGGTCAGCTCCCAGACCATTGCCCCCAGCGGTAGTGCTGCGGTGATGCCCAGCCGGATGTCCCCGTGGCAAATTGCGAAGCTCAGGTAGAGCCAGCCGTAGAAGGCGACGGCTAGAAAAATCAGATCTGGGATTAGGCAGTGACGGCGGCGCAGGGGACGCAAAAAACCGTAGCACAGCCCCAGTGCCGCCCCCAGCGCCAGTCCCCAGCCGAAGCGGAAGGCGGCCTGTGCGGGAGTCATCCGAACAGGCGGCGCATCACGCCGCCGGTGCGCTTCGGCTCATCGTAGCTGATGGCGATCACGGTGCCGTCCACCTCCACCCGACCACCCTCCGGCGACAGGGTGCGGATCTTCAGACCACGGCCCTGAATCACCAACGTCCCCAGTCCGGTTTTGACCACCACCGCCTCCTCCTCCACGCTGAGTACCTCCGTGGCACCAGTGATGCTTAGGGTCTTTCGATTTTTCAGGGTCAGGCTGTGGGGCTGCTGCTCGTCAGTCATGTCCATCCCTCCGTTCTGCAATAGCCTATGCCTCCGCCGAAGGGATTATGATTGGGGATGAATGTAGATCGCGTGATAAATTATCGTTTAGCGCATTAGCGGCGAAGCCGCCTTGGCTCTCCCTCTGGGAGAGCTGGCACCGCCGAAGGCGGTGACTGAGAGGGTTTTCGATGCTTTATATACCCTCTC
>SVME01000092.1 GCA_015067605.1 Oscillospiraceae bacterium | reverse complement strand
CGTGAAAGGGCGGTGTCTTAACCGCTTGACCAACGGGCCTGGTAGCGGCGACCTGATTCGAACAGGTGACATACCGGGTATGAACCGGCTACTCTACCAACTGAGTTACGCCGCCATGTGGTCAAAGGATTTCGGCACCGCCGAAATCAGCTTCCTTATTATATCCACCCAACACCCGTTTGTCAAGAAAAATTTTTTGCATTTTTGGAAATACTATTGCTCGAGGTGATTTCCATGAAGCTTTGGCGAAGATTTATACTGTTTTATTTGGGTGGGATGATTTACAACGCCATCGAACTACTCTGGCGGGGGTGGACCCATTGGTCGATGTTTCTTCTTGGGGGGCTGTGTTTTCTGCTGCTGGGGCAGCTGAGCCATGTGTCTGCGCCCCTGCCGCTGCTGCCCAGAGCGGTGGCTGGCGCAGCGGTGGTGACCATGCTGGAGCTGGGCTGCGGACTGCTGGTGAACCGCTCCTATCAGGTCTGGGACTACCGGCATATGCCCCTGAACTTCCACGGCCAGATTTGCCTGCCATTCACGGTGCTTTGGATTGGGCTGAGTCTGGCGGCGTTCTTTGTTTACGACCGGCTGGAGGCGGGGCTGAAACGATTGGCATATTGACATTTCTAACGGATGGAGTAAAATAGTGGCATCATCTACGGGGGGTGCCCACTGTGAAACGTGAAAATTGGCTATTTTTGTTGATAGGCATACTGGCCGGTGCGCTGGTGACGCTGCTGATTTGTCTACCGATACTGACGCAGGAGCCATCTGCGCCGTCGACCTCGGCACCGGTGCAGTTGCAGATTTCCGGCACGACCACAGTGCAGTCGCCGGAATCTACTCCGCCGGTCACTGAGCCGCCCACCACCGCATCACCTGCCACCAAGCCTACCATATCGCCCACCACCGCTCCCACGGAGCCGGAGATGCCGGATATACCGGAGGAGCCTCGTCCTTTAATTGTGATTGACGCAGGCCATCAGCGCAAGGGTAATTCTCAGAAGGAACCGGTTGGCCCTGGTGCCACGGAAACAAAAAGCAAGGTCACCAGCGGCACCCAAGGCGTATCCACCGGACTGCCGGAGTACAAGCTGAATTTGATGGTGTCGCAAAAGCTTCAGGCCATTCTGGAGGAGCGAGGCTATGAAGTGGTGATGGTGCGCACCACCCACGATGTGGACATCAGCAACGCTGAGCGTGCGGCGGTGGCCAATGAGCTGGGGGCGGCCGCCTTCATCCGCATCCATGCCAACGGCTCCGAGGATTCCTCGGTCAACGGCATTATGACCCTCTGTCAGACCAAAAACAATCCCTACAATGCCGACCTGTATGAGCAGAGCAAGGCGCTGTCCACCCATGTGCTGGACGAAATGGTGGCCATCACCGGCGCCAACCGGCAGTACGTCTGGGAAACGGACACCATGAGCGGCATCAACTGGTGTCAGGTGCCGGTGACGATCGTGGAGATGGGCTATATGTCCAACCCCGACGAAGACCGGCTTCTGTCCACCGATGAATACCAGCAAAAGCTGGCGGAAGGCATCGCTAACGGAATCGATAAATTTTTTGAATAAAATTTCTTCCATTTTCCTGACGAATCGTGTATAATGAAACAGATAATGTCTTCCAAAGGAGAATGTTATGCGTATCTTGTTTGACAGTAAGCAGATCCGCTTCAAGGATCCCTTCGGCACTCTGATTCCAGAGCAGAGCTGTACCCTGAATATCCACATCCCCTGCGCCGTGGGCACCACGGAGGTGGAGTGTGTCATCAACCATGAGCACGGTGCCAACGCCAAGACCATCCCTATGGGCTACCGGATGAAGGATGGCCCCTACGATATTTTCACCGGCCGTTTCCGGCTGGATATGGCGGGGTTGTACTATTACTATTTCCGCATCACCACCCGCACCGGCAGCTTCCGGTTGTTCAAGCTGGGGGACGACACCAACATGGAGGCCGGCGACTGCTGGCAGCTGAGCGTGATTCCCGCCGACTTCACCACTCCCGACTGGGCCAAGGGTGGTCTGATTTATCAGATTTTCCCTGATCGGTTCCATAAGTCCGGCCGCTGCGACCTGACCGGCAAGCTGGAGCCCTACACCGTCCACTCCGACTGGAACGAGGAGGTCAGCTGGCAGCCCACCAGCGAAGGTCTGGTGCTGAACAACGATTTCTACGGGGGCAACTTCCGTGGCATCATAGAAAAGCTGGACTATCTGGATTCCATGGGCGTGACGATTTTGTACCTGAACCCCATCAGCAAGAGCTTCTCCAGCCACCGCTACGACACCGGTGACTACAAAACTCCCGACCCCATGCTGGGCACCGAGGCGGATTTCACCGCCCTGTGCGATGCGGCCCACCGCCGTGGCATGAAGGTTATTCTGGACGGGGTATACTCCCACACCGGCTCCGACAGCCTGTACTTCGATAAGTACAAGAACTTCGGCGGCAAGGGTGCCTACAACTCCAAGGACTCTCAGTTCCATAGCTGGTACACCTTTACCGACTGGCCGGATCACTACCATTCCTGGTGGAATTTTGACACCCTGCCCACGGTGAACAAAATGGATCCCAAATTCATCGAGTACATCATCACCGGTGAGGATTCGGTCATCGAGCATTGGCTGAAGGCCGGCGCCGACGGTTTCCGGCTGGATGTGGTGGATGAGCTGCCGGACGAATTCGTGCGTCTGCTGAAAGAGCGGATGCGCCAAATCAATCCGGATGCGTTGCTGATTGGTGAGGTCTGGGAGGATGCCTCCAACAAAATCGCCTACGGCGTCCGCCGCCGCTACTTTGTGGACGGGGTGCTGGACAGTGTGATGAACTACCCCTTCCGCACCGCCATCATCAATTTCATTCGTGGCTGGGATGGCGGTCCGGGGCTGAAGAACGCCATCTTGACCATCGCGGAGAACTATCCGCCCCAGGTGTTCCAGTGCAACATGAATCTGCTGGGCACCCACGATACCGCCCGTATTCTGACGGCGCTGGTGGATAATTTTGAGGGCAACCGGGAAGAGCAGGCCAAACGGTTCCTGAGCCGTTCTCAGTATCTGCAGGCCCAGGAGCGGCTGATTATGGCATCCTTCCTGCAATATACCCTGCCCGGCAGCCCCAGCTTGTACTACGCTGACGAGGCGGGCATGGAGGGCCACAAAGATCCCTTCAACCGCCGCACTTATCCTTGGGGGCGGGAGGATCACGACCTGCTGGATCATTTCCGGCAACTGGGCCAGCTCCGGAAACAGTGTCCCGCTCTGCGTCTGGGCGACATCAGCTTCTTCAAGGCCGACCACCAGATGATTGGCTTCACTCGCACCTATCAGGGCCAGACCATTCGGGTCTACCTGAACCGCAGTGGCGATGTGTGGGAGATTGCGCCCGGCCGGATTCTGTTGGGACACAATATGCGCACCGTTGCGCCGGATCAGATTACCCTCGCCCCTAAGGGCTTCTGCGTGATGATGGAGCGGTGATGGAGGAGTATATTTTCAACGGCTATTGCCGCCGCATGGATCAAAGCCGGATGGTGATGGTGGAGTGGACGGGGGAGTGCTGGGAGCTGGACTGTGATTATGGCTGCTGCCCCTACGAAACCGCCTGCCCCATCGCAGAGCAGATTCGCCAAATCGATAAATAAATGATATCCGGACACCGTCAGGTGTCCGGATGCGTTTTTTGTGATAAATTATCGTTTAGCGCACTAAGATTACCACGTCATTGCGAGCCCCGCGGGGGCGTGGCAATCCCCGAAAGATTTAGACACATTCCGAAAGCGCTGTCATTGCGAGGAGGCCGAAAGTTTTAGGGGATTGCCACGGGCCTACGGCCCTCGCAATGACGTATTATTTGGTGCGCTAAACGATTATTTACCAACTGAAAGGTTTTGGTGGCGGTATTGCAATTTCAGTGCGGGCGTGATAGAATTATTATCTAGTAATTTTGTCGAAAGGTGGGCTGATATTGAAACGCACCGCCATAATGATATTGTTGATTCTGTGCTGTCTGGGGCTAACGGTGAACGTCTGTGCTACCAGTACCGCCGAATCCGTGAAGGTTGAGGCCAATGTCACATCTGACAGTGGCTGCGCCGTCATCCTCACCGCCACGGTGACCTACGAATCCGACGAAGCATCTCCCGTTTTTCCTGTACCCAAAAATGCGGAAAACGTGACCCTGAACGGCAATCCTGCCACGATTTACTCTGCCGCCAATTCCCGCATGGTTTCCCTGAAATCCATCACCGGCGGCCGTGCCGGTACCTATTCCATCACCATTCGCTACACCCAGTCCGCCGTAGTCACCGCCACCGAGGAGGGCGGTCTGCTGCTGGAGCTGCAGCTGCTGTCCGGCTTTCCGTTCCCTATCGAAGATTATATTGCAACCATTTCTCTGCCCGGAGAGTATTCCAGCGAGCCGGAGCTGATCAGCGGCTACTACCAGCAGGATGTGGGCGATTTGCTGAGCATCGGCACCGGTGGCAGCCAGATTACTGTTACCGGCCTGCAGACGCTGAAGGACAACGAAACCCTCAGCCTGCGGCTTCCGGTGGACGGCACCCTGTTCCCGCAGGCGGAGCGCAGTGCCCGTATGCTGGGGTTGATGGATTGGCTGATCATCGGCTCCATGCTGATTGGGGCGATTTTCTATCTGTTCACGATGCGTCCAACTCTCCGTCGCCAGATGCCCAGAGCCTCTGCGCCGGACGGAGTCACCGCCGGCGAAACTGGCCTGTGGTATACGGGCACCGGCGTGGATCTGACCATGCTGGTGGTCACATGGGCACAGTTGGGCTATATCCGCATTCAAGTTGAAAAGGACGGTCGGGTACTGCTCCATCGCCGGATGGAGATGGGCAACGAACGCAGTGCCTATGAGAATAAGTATTTCAAGGAACTGTTCGGCCGTCGGCGGATCGTGGACGGTACCAGCTATCGGTACGCAGAGCTGTGCCGTCGGTTGGGCAAGAAATCTCCTCGCTTGAAGGATATCTATCTGGCCAGCTCCGGCAACCCCTACTTGTATCGGGGACTGTGCGCCCTTGGAGGTGTGTTTAGTGGTGTGGCCATCGCCGGTGGCTTCAATCCCTATTCCGGCGTGCTGTCTGTGCTGTTGGGCGCTCTGGCAGGTGTGCTGGCGCTACTGATTCAAAATGGCGGACGGTATATGCCGCTGCGGCAGCAGGCGCCGGTGAAGCTTGCGCTGGTCGGTGGGGCGCTGTGGCTGGTTCTGGGAATCTGGTCCGGTCAGTGGCTGATGGCGCTGGTGCAGATTGTGTTCCAGTTGCTGGCAGGTCTGGCACTGGCCTACGGCGGAAAACGGACAGATTTGGGTCAGCAGGCGCAGAATCAGATTTCGGGTCTGCGCAAGCATATGCGCACCGTTAGCAAGCAGGAGCTGCAGCGACTGCTGAAAAGCAACCCCAACTATTTTTACGAGCTGGCGCCTTATGCGCTGGCGCTGGGTCTGGACAAGACCTTCGCCCGACGCTTCGCACGGCTGCGGATGCCGGAATGTACCTACCTGCTCCAGCCGGGGCGGGGACAGCTCACCGCCACAGAATGGGCGGCGCTGTTGCGTACTACTGTCAATCGACTGGATGCCCGCTCCAAGCGGCTGTTCTGGGAAAGGCTCACGGGCAGACGATAAGTAATTATGCCGCCGGATCTCCGGCGGCATTCGTATATCAAGTGCGATAAATTATGGTTTAGCGCACTAGCGGCGAAGCCGCATGGCTTCCCCCGAGGGTGGTGCTTCGCGCAGCGAATTAGAATTAAAATGATTGCCAGTGGCAATCATACCACTA
>SVME01000091.1 GCA_015067605.1 Oscillospiraceae bacterium | reverse complement strand
TGTATCAGACCTGTTGCCAGTTTTCAGGTTTCGCCATTCCCCTTCCGACCTCGCTTGCGCTCGGCCACCTTCCCCTCGGGGGAAGGTATAGCGCCTGCGGCGCTTAGTACGCTAAACGATAATTTACACTCTAAAATCAATCTTCTTACATTATACTCCAGAATCTGTCGGGATACAAGAAAAACTTCCTTGCAATCATCAAAAGCTGTGGTATAATGGCCGTGGTGATGAAATGAATCGAGCAAACATCGAAAAAATTGCCCAGAATCCAGAGGATAGGCTGTTGCTTGCCAAGGTATGGGACAAAATCAACGGTGGAATCCGGAAAAACATTCCGGTCAATACGTTTTTTCTGTCCCTTCGGGAGCAGGAGTTGTGCCGGTATCTGTTCGGTGAGGCGCAGGGACTGTACTTTTTCGGGGGCTGTCAGGAAGCGGAGCGGAAGCTGCTGTGCTATCTGCCGGAGTATCTGGACGAGGAATGTCTGGAGCTGGAGCCACCACTGTGTTGCCTGCGAGCCATGTATTTTCAGGGGGACAGCCTGAGCCATCGGGACTTTCTTGGCGCACTGATGGGCATCGGCATTGCCCGTGAAACGGTGGGAGATATTTTTGTGGGCAAGGGCAGTTGTGATTTCCTTGTGATCGGCGAAATTGCACCCTACCTGCTGCAAAATTTCACAGAGGTGGGGCGGACGAAGATTAGTCTGAAACAGATTCCTCTTTCGGAGCTGTCTGCACCGGAACCGGAAGTGAAGGAAATACGAGATACGTTGGCATCGTTGCGACTGGATGGTGTTATCAGCGCTGGATTTCGCATTGGGCGCAGTGCTGCCAGCCAGTACGTTACCGCCGGTAAAGCAGCTATCGATGGCCTGCCTTGCGAAAAGCCCGATAAGCAGGTCGGCGAGGGGATGAAAATCTCCGTTCGGGGATTGGGTAAAATAAAAATACATTCCGTCAATGGCCAGACGAAAAAGGGCCGGATATCGGTGGTAATCCACCGGTATGTGTGAGGTAATATGAGCATGGATGAAGTGATTGCCCGTATCAATGTGTTGGCGAAGAAGGCGAAAACCGAGGGCCTGACCGAAGAAGAACTGGCAGAGCGGGATAAGTTGCGCCGGGTTTATATCGATTCTGTGAAGGCCAGCCTCGTGGGGCATCTGGAGAATACCTATATCGTCAGCCCCGACGGCACAAAAAGAAAACTGGAGCACAAATAAATGCAACTGCACCCTCTTTTTACCATGATGGTGAAAGGGGGTGATTTTTATGAAGGAACTGATTTGTACCGCTGCGGGCGTCATGGGCGCCGCAACCGCGTGGCTGTTCGGTGGCTGGGATGCAGCGCTGATGGGCTTGCTAATCTGCATGGCGGTGGACTATATCTCCGGCAGTATTGTGGCGCTGGTTTTCCACAGGAGCCGCAAAACTGTCACCGGTGCCTACGACTCCAGCTATGGCCTGAAGGGCCTGTGCAAGAAGGGGCTGATGCTGCTGTTTGTGACGGTAGCAGTGCAGGCTGACCGGCTGCTTGGTTCTGAGTATGTTCGTGATGCCGTGTGCATCGGTTTTTGCGCCAATGAGATCCTCTCCATTGTGGAGAATCTGGGCTTGGCGGGTGTGCCGCTTCCTGAGGCGGTGGTCAAGGGGCTGCAGCAGCTCCACGACCGGAAATAAGCATAGGGCACCTCCTCGGAGGTGCCCTAAGTCATTTACAGAAAGAAGATGGCCACGATGCCGGACAAAATGATTTGTACTGCGATGATCAGCGGGATGCCCAGTGTGAATTTGGGATGGCGGGTTTTGTGCCGGAAGGTGTACATACCCAACAGAGAGCCAATGCTGCCGCCAATGAAAGCAATGCCCATCAGCGTGGATTCGGGGATTCTCCATTTTCCCCGGCGGGCTTTTATCTTGTCGATGAGCATAAACAGGAATCCAAATGCATTTATTGCTATCAGGTAGAGGATGAGGTATTCAAACATATTGATTTATCCTTTCTGGAGGTAATTTATGAAGAAACTGTTTTTGATGCTGCTGGTGCCGGTGCTGCTCACCGGATGCAAAGCTGCCCAGACCTTTGAAACCATGGACGATGTACTAATCCAGCCGGTGATGGAGCAAAGCGGTGAGATTGTCCTGACGCTGCCAGGGAGCGCGTCGCTGGAGGTTATCGAGTCAGAGGAAGGAGGACGGCTCTACTTGTGCGATGGGTATACCCTGACCACCCAGACATTGACCGGTGGGGATATGAACCGTACCATCCAGAGTCTTTGCGGTTACGGCCCGGAAAGCTTGACCGTGATGAACAGGCACGATGGGGAATTGAAGCGGCACGAGTGGATCTGGATTTGTGCTGGAGAAGGGGGCGAGCAGCTAGGCCGTGCGGTGGTGCTGGATGATGGGAAATTCCACTACTGCGTGACCGCAATGGCGGATGCGGCAGATGCTGCGGCGCTGGAGCCGGAATGGAACGGGATTTTTGATTCCTTTGAAATCGGTTAATACTGCGTCAGCACCTGCTGGCACAGACTCTTGCAGGCGTCAACCGCCTGCTTCGGATGGAGGATTTGCGCCTTATCTCCGAAGCCGATGATCCAGCTGAGGAACATGGGCGACAGCGCCACGGATACGGTAAAAATGAACCAGTCCTCCCCGTCGGGGGTAAGCAGGATGTCCCGCCCGAACCGGTCGATGACTACGTTCAGCAGCACCCTGTGAAAGCGCATCTTTACCTGCACCGTTTCGCCGGCGAACATATAAAAGGTGCGGTTGGCGTAGTCGGTGAAGCGGCTGCCGGTGAGTTCAGGGCAGGGAACGCAGGGCGTATCCTCAATGTGGATGCTGCTCATCCGATCCACCCGGAAATGGGTGATGGCGTGGCGCTCCGTCCAGCCTACCAGATAGCAGTAGTCATTGTCGTGGCACAGGCCGAAGGGGCTGCACAGGTAGGGCTTGTTCCGGTAGCTGCGCTGGCCCTTGATGTTCCAGTCGAAGTAGCGGAAGCTGATTTGACGGTTCTGGGCGATGGCTTCCTGAATGTAGTCCAGATTATTGTAGATACTTTCATTCATGCTCTTGACCCGTCCGGCCACATTGATGCTGCGCCGCATCAGGTGTGCATCGTGGACGCTGCAAAGCTCGCACAGCTTGCTGATAAGCTCACGGGATTTACTTTCGGTGAGGTAGCGGCTGGACTGCACCGCATCAATCAGCAGCTTCAGCTCCGGCAAATCAAAGCTTCTTGATGCCAGATAATATCCGCCGTTGGGGCCTTGCAGGGATACGATGTCCAAGCCGTATTGCTGCAGGGCTTCAATGTCTGCATAAATGGTTTTCCGGTCGCAGGAAATGTCATGCTCCTCCCGCAGCATTTTTATCAGCTCCGCCGCCGGTATGGGGTGGTCGCTGTGGGAGTGCTTTTCCAGATAGTCCCGTATGTAAAAAATCTTCAGTTTTTGATCGTAGGATCTTGGCATAGAATACACCACCTGCTGGATAAAGTAAATTAAAATCCTGTCGGTTGGGTAAATTATCGTTTAGCGTACTAGCGGCGAAGCCGCATCGCTTCCCCCGAGGGTGGTGCTTCGCGCAGCGAATTAGAATTAAAATGATTGCCAGTGGCAATCATACCACTACTATTAGCTGGCACCGCCATAGGCGGTGACTGAAGGGGAATACGGGCAGAAAGCTGAAGGGTTTTGCATCTTTTCAGACTTTGTTACTGCGTTTCAGGTATCGCCGATCCCCTTCCGGTTCGGGCATTGCCCGAACCACCTTCCCCCCGGGGGAAGGTATCGCGCCTGCGGCGCTTAATGTGCTAAACGATAATTTTCAACATAAGTATAGCACATTTTTTCTGTTAATGAAATGGTAATTTGATTTTTCTTTCAAGATGTGTTATCTTATACGGTAAAGGAGATGATTCTATGCCGTATCTGGGATGCCATTTGTCCGCAAGCAAGGGCGATTTGGCCATGGTGCGTACCGCACAGTCCATAGGCGCGGATACTTTTGCGTTTTTTACCCGCAATCCCCGGGGCTCCAAGGCGAAGCCGCAGGATTTGGTGGATTCCGCCAAGGCCATGAGCCTGATGGGCCAGCTGGGATTTGGAAAGCTGGTGGCGCATGGAGCCTATACCATGAATTTGTGTACCGCCGATCCGGATGCTCGTGACTTTGCGGCATCTGTGCTGGCGGAGGATTTGCAGCGCATGGCGGCGTTGCCGGAGCAGTACTATAATTTCCACCCGGGAAGTCATGTGGGGCAGGGTGCGGAAGCGGGCATCGAGCAAATCGTCGGGGCGCTGAGAAGGGCGCTGGAGCCGGCGTATCCGGTGACGGTGCTGCTGGAAACCATGGCCGGTAAGGGCAGCGAGGTAGGCGGCAGCTTTCAGGAGCTGAAGGATATCATCGACGGCGTTGGCAGCGATAGCGTGGGCGTGTGTCTGGATACCTGCCATGTTTACGATGCCGGCTACGATATCGTCAATGATTTGGACGGGGTGTTGGCGGAATTTGACCGCATCATCGGTCTGGACAGGCTGAAGGCACTGCACCTAAACGACTCCAAGAACCCCTTCGCCAGCCACAAGGACCGGCACGAATGTATCGGTCAAGGGTCGCTGGGACTGGAAACCTTCCGGCGCATCGTGACCCATCCGCTGTTGGCGGACAAGCCTATGATTTTGGAAACCCCCAACGAGCTGCCCGGTTACGCTGAGGAGCTGCGGCTGCTGCGGGATATGATAATGAACGAGAGGTGATTGTATGGTGCCGGTACTGGCGGCGCTGGGCGGCGAGAGCTTTACCAATGTGTTTTTAGCCACGATGCGGTATTTGGCGCCGGTGCTGCTGCTTCTGATTTTGATTCGCTGCGCCAAGCCGCTGCTGACCTTCCGGCGGGAGCCGGAGATATGGGCGTGGCTGCTGCTGGAGAGCGGCGAAAAGTTACCCATCACCCACTGGGAAAATGTGATAGGTCGCAACAAGCGGTGCGATATTGTGGTGGATTTGCCCACGGTGTCGAGAAATCATGCGGTTTTGACCCGCTACGACGACGGCAGCTGGACCATATCCGATGCCCATTCCAAGGCGGGCGTTCGGGTTAATGGTCAGAAGGTGCCCATTTCTGCGCTGGAGGAGGGGGATATCATCTCCATCGGCGGCGTGAAGATGGAGCTGCGGCCCATCTCCAAGCAACAGGAAGCACGGGTGGCGCAGCTGCGCACCAAGGGCTCCAGCGGTCTGGAGAGCATTGCGAATCTGCTGATGCTGTCGGTGTTTCAGGCCCTGACCTGTATTGGATTTCTGGTCAATGGCGATGAGGGCACGGCACTGTCGGTGCTGGCGGGGTTTGGTGGTCTGATGCTGCTGCAGTGGCTGCTGCTGATTTTTTACCTGTCTATCAAGCGTCCCGCCTTCGAGGTGGAAACCCTGGCGTTCACGTTGTGTACCATGGGCATGGCGGCGCTGTGTACCGTCCGGCCCAATGAAACGGTGAAGCAGCTCATTGCAGTGGTCATGGGCGTAGGCATTTTCCTGACCATTGGCTGGTCCATGCGGAATCTGGAGCGAGCCAAGGTGATGCGCTATGTGGCGGCGGTGGCCGGCGTGGGACTGCTGGCGGTGACGCTGCTGCTGGGTCGGGAAATGAACGGCGCAAAAAACTGGATTGTCATCGGCCCTATGTCCCTCCAGCCCTCGGAGTTGGCGAAGGTCTGCTTCGTGTACGTGGGCGCATCGGCCATGGAACGACTGATGAACAAGCGAAATTTGATATTCTTCATCGCCTATACCCTGCTGGTCTGCGGGTGTCTTGCGCTGATGAATGACTTTGGCACGGCGCTGGTGTTCTTCTGCGCCTTTTTGATGATTGCCTATA